>NZ_JAAXKY010000129.1 GCF_012911925.1 Pseudonocardia xinjiangensis
GCCGGGGACCTTGCCGTCCACGAGGACGTCGGCGCGGTCCTCGTCGCAGAGGTGGTGCAGCAGGAACGCCGTGACGAGGGCCCGGGTGAGGCGGCGGGTCTTCGCGTCGGGGCTGCCGGAGAGCACGAAGTCGCTCCAGTGCACGCCCTCGAGGAACCCCGTGTGGGTGGCCTTGTTCAGCGTCCGCAGCCACACCGGGCCGCCCGCCGACGCGGCGATGGGCTCCGCGTGCCCGGCGGCGGGGGCGACGGTGTCCTTGGCCGCGGCGAGGTGCAGCACGGGCAGCGTCAGGGCGCGGGAGGAGTCGACCGCGGACGGGCGGGTCTGCGCGACGGCGATCGTGACGACGGCCCGGAGGCGCGGGCGGTCCTGTGCCGCCAGCAGGGCGATGCCGCCGCCGATCCCGTGGCCGGCGAGTGCGGTGCGGCGGGAGTCCACGCTGATCCGCCCGTCCCCGAGGCGGACGCCGGCGCAGACGTCGAGTGTGGTGCGCAGGTCGGCGGCGAAGCCGGCGTGGCTGGGGAGCGGGCCGCGGTGGCTCGACGGGGCGGCCGCGACGATGCCCCAGGACGCGAGGTGGCGCAGGAGGTCGGCGTAGCGCTCGGCGGGCTGCAGCCAGTCGTGGGCGAACGCGACGGCGGGCAGGCCCAGCCCCTCCTCCGGTGCGAACACGACGCCCGGGATGCCGACCATGCCGAGGTCGCCGCGCAGCACCTGGTGCGGGCCGGGCCGGGAGAGCTGCTCCACGGCCTCCTTGGCGTTGCGCACCTCGGGTGGCCGGGGGAACGGGCGGGTCCGGGTCACAGCGCAGCACCGTAGTCCTTGCGGCGCCGGGCGGGCGAACGCAACACGGAGCACCTGTGCGTGCCGCCGGCCGCGGGTCGTCCGGCGGCGGGCGCCCCCGGCGTCCTACGCTCCGACGATGGCAGCGAGGGACGGTCGATGAGGGGCGTCTGGACGGCCCAGCAGGTGCGTGACGCCGAAGCTGTGCTGCTGGACCGCACTCCCGACGGTGCGCTGATGCGCCGCGCCGCGTTCGGGCTCGCGGTGCACGCGCGCCGGATGCTCGAGGCTGACGGGCAGGTGGCCGGGCGGCGGGTGGTGCTGCTCGTCGGGGCGGGCAACAACGGCGGGGACGCGTTGTGGGCCGGGGTGGAGCTGCGCAGGCGCGGGGTCGGCGTCACGGCGGTGCTGCTGGACGCGGCGCGTGCGCACCCGGCGGGGCTCGCCGCGCTGGGCCGCGCGGGCGGCCGTTCCGTGGACGCGGACGCGGGGCTGGTGGCCGCGCTGGGGGCCGACCTGGTGATCGACGGCATCGTCGGCATCTCCGGGCACGGTGCCCTGCGGGAACCCGCGGCCCGCCTGGTGGCCGCGGTGGACCACGCCGGGGTGCCGGTGCTCGCCGTCGACCTGCCCAGCGGGGTCGACCCGGACACCGGGGCCGTCGACGGCCCGGCCGTCACCGCCGCGGCGACCGTCACGTTCGGCGCGCTCAAGCCCGTGCACGTGCTCGCGGCGCACCGGTGCGGCGAGGTCCACCTGGTCGACATCGGGCTCGGACCGCTGCTGCCCGAGCCGCACGCCGTGGTGCTGGAGGTGGCCGACGTGGGTGGGCGCTGGCCCGTGCCGGGGCCGGGGGACGACAAGTACACCCAAGGGGTGGTGGGCATCGCCGCGGGCTCGGCGACGTACCCCGGGGCCGCCGTGCTGGCCGCCGGTGCCGCGACCCTCGCGACCAGCGGCATGGTCCGGTTCGCCGGGAGCGCCGCAGCCGGCGTCCGGGACCACTGGCCCGAGGTCGTCGCCTCGGAGTCGATCATGGATGCCGACCGGACGCAGGCCTGGTCGGTCGGTCCGGGCATCGGGGTCGACGACGCGGGCCGGGCCGTGCTGGCCGAGGCCATCGCCCGCGAGGTGCCGCTCTGCGTGGACGCCGACGGCATCTCCCTGCTCGCAAAGCACTCCGACCTGCGGGCGGCGCTGCGGGGCAGGCCGGTGGTGGTCACGCCGCACGACCGTGAGTTCGCGCGAGTCGCGGGTGAGGTCGGCGACGACCGGATCGCCGCCGCCCGCCGGGCCGCGGCCGAGTTGGGCGTCACGGTGCTGCTCAAGGGCAACGCCACCGTCGTCGCCGACCCGGACGGACGCGTGCTCGTGCATCCGGCCACGTCCTCCTGGGCGGCCACCGCCGGGTCCGGCGACGTTCTCACCGGGATCATCGGGTCACTGCTGGCCGCCGGGTTCGAGCCGTGGTGGGCGGCCGGATGTGCGGCCCACGTGCATGCGCTCGCGTCGGAACTGGCCGCGCGGGGCGCGCCTGCGCCCGCGTCACGGTTGCAGGCCGCGATCCCGGCGGCGATCCGGTCGGTCCGAGGGGTGTGAGCGGCGCGGTCGCTCTGTCCACGATGGGGCGAGTGTGGATGAGATGATGCGGGCGTGGTTGATCCGCCGGGTGGAGCGCGTGCCGAGGCCGTCGTCGATCTGGACGCGGTACGGCACAACGTCGGGGTCTTGAGGGCCAGTGCCCCGGGCGCCGGTGTGATGGCCGTCGTCAAGGCCGACGGGTACGGCCACGGCGCCGTGCCGGTCGGGCGCGCCGCCATCGAGGCGGGGGCCGCCTGGCTCGGGGTGTGCACGCTCGAGGAGGCCATGGAGCTGCGGCAGGCCGGTATCACCGCGCCGGTGCTGTCCTGGCTGCACCTTCCCGACGACGACTTCACCGGCGCGGTGGCGGCGGACGTCGACCTGTCGGTGTCCTCCCGCAGCCACCTCGCCGCGGTGCTCGCGGGCGCGCGCCGGGCGGGGCGGCCTGCCCGGGTGCACCTCAAGATCGACACGGGGCTGAGCCGCAACGGCGCGCAGCCCGCCGAGTGGGCCGACCTGCTCGACGACGCGACGAAGGCGGCGGCCGACGGGCTCGCGGAGGTCGTCGCGGTGTGGTCACATCTCGCCTACGCGGACGTCCCGCACCACCCCACGATCGACCGGCAGGCGGCCCGGCTCACCGTCGCCTGGCAGGAGGCGGTCGACCGCGGCCTGAACCCGATCCGTCACCTCGCCAACTCCGCGGCCACGCTCAGCCGTCCCGACGTGCACTTCGACCTCGTGCGCCCCGGCATCGCCGTCTACGGGCTCGACCCGATGGACCGGCCGCCTGCGGAGAGCCCCCTGCGGCCGGCGATGACGCTGCGGTGCCGGGTGGCGCTGGTGAAGCGGGTGCCGGCCGGTGAGGGCGTCTCGTACGGGCACGAGTGGACGACGCCGCGCGAGACCACGCTCGCGCTCCTCCCGCTCGGGTACGCCGACGGGGTGCCGCGCAGGCTCGGCTTCAACGGGCGGATGCGAGTGCTGCTCGGTGGCGTGGTGCGGCCCGTCGTCGGGCGGGTCAGCATGGATCAGGTGGTGGTGGACTGCGGCGACGACGCGGTCCAGGAGGGGGAGCTCGCAGTGCTGTTCGGTCCCGGTGACCGCGGCGAGCCGACCGCCCAGGACTGGGCGGACGAGCTCGGCACCATCCACTACGAGGTCGTCACGGGCGTGCGCGGGCGTCGCGTCGTCCGCACCGTGGTCGGAGGCGGGTCGTCGTGGTGAACCGGGGGCAGATCTGGGGCACGGTCGCCGGGGCAACAGGGGCCGCGGCCACCGGTGTCGCGGTCGGGGTGGCCGCCCGCAAGCACTCCAAGATCGCGGCCGAGCGGCGCCGCCTCGCCACGCAGCTCGCGGAGGGGCCACCCGAGCCGGGCCGGACGCCGGTCAGCGAGTCGTCGTCGGTCACGGCGGACGACGGGGTGCGGCTGTCGTGCGAGGAGATCGAGGCGCCGAGCGGGAACGCGGTGCTCACCGTCGTGCTCGTGCACGGGTTCGCGCTCGACCGCCGCACCTGGCACTTCCAGCGGCGGTCCCTGCCCGCGCTCAACGATCCGGCCATCCGGGTCGTGCTCTACGACCAGCGCAGCCACGGTCGCTCCGAGCGGGCCCCGAAGGAGAGCTGCACGATCGAGCAGCTCGGCCACGACCTCGACGCGGTGGTCCGCGCGCTCGCCCCCGAGGGTCCTCTCGTGCTGATGGGGCACTCGATGGGCGGCATGACGATCATGGCGCTGGCGGAGCAGCACCCCGCACTGTTCGCCGAGCGGGTGGCGGGCGTCGCGCTGGTCTCGACGTCAGCAGGCGAGGTGGGCAGTGCGGGGCTCTCGGGCACCCTGCTGTCGCGGCACAACCCGCTCACCCGGGGCGTCGGGCTGCTGGCCCGGCTCCAGCCCAAGCTGGTGGAGGGCGTGCGGAAGGTGGCGGGCGACGTGATCTGGGCGATCACGCGCAACTTCGCCTACGGCGACCGCAACGTCGAGCCGTGGCTGGTCGATCTGGTGGACGAGATGATCAGCGCCAACGCGGTGGACGCACTGACCGACTTCGTCGACACGGTCGGCAGCCACGACCGGCTCGCCGCGCTCCCTGCTCTCTCGACGTGTGAGGTGCTCGTCGCGGCGGGCGACGCCGACCGCGTCATTCCCGTCTCGCACAGCGACGTGATCGCGGCGGAGCTACCGGAGGCCACGCTCGTGCGCTTCGAGGGCGTGGGCCACCTGCCGATGCTGGAGCAGCCCGGGCGCATGGACGAGGCGCTGGCGGACCTGCTGCGCCGCAGCGTCGCCCGCAGCGCCCCCAACGGGCTGCGACGGCGCGCGTGACCCCGCCGATCGAGCTCGACGTCGAGCTGGAGCTGCCCGACGCCGCCGATACCGAGGCGCTCGGCGAGCGGCTGGCCGCCGGGCTCGGCCCGGGCGACCTGGTGGTGCTGTCCGGGCCGCTGGGTGCGGGCAAGACCGTTCTCGTGCGCGGCCTGGCCCGGGGCCTCGGGGTGGCCGGACCGGTCACGTCCCCGACCTTCGTGATCGCCAGGGAGCACCGCCCCCTCCCCGGTGGGGCAGGCGTGCCGCTCGTCCACGTGGACGCCTACCGGCTCGGCGGCGCCGCCGAGCTGGACGACCTCGACCTCGACACCGACCTCGCCGACGCCGTGGTGGTCGTCGAGTGGGGCGAGGGGGTGGCCGAACGGCTCTCCGCGCGGCACCTGCTCGTGCGCCTCACCCGCCGCCCCGACGACGTGCGCGTGGCGAGCGTGCACCGCGTGGAGGAGCGGCCGTGACCGAGGCGGTGGGCCAGGGCCCCGGCGGCCTGCCGGAGCTGGTCGCCCGCTGGTGAGCCGCCCCGTCCATCCGGCCGGTGCCGCACGCTCGTAGGCTCGTGACGTGCTCGTGCTCGCCCTGGACACCGCGACGCCCGCCGTCACGGCCGGCGTCGTCGAACTGACCGACGCAGGCCCCGTCGAGCGGTCCGTCCGGGTCACCCTCGACGCCCGCAAGCACGCCGAGCTCCTCATGCCCGGCGTGTTGGCCGCGTGTGCCGAGGCCGGGGTGGCGCTGCGGGACGTCGACGCCGTGGTCACCGGCACCGGTCCCGGACCGTTCACCGGCCTGCGCGTCGGGATGGTCACCGCCGCGGCGCTCGGTGACGCCCTCGACGTCCCGGTCCACGGCGTCTGCTCGCTGGACGCGATCGCAGCGGACGCCCTCGCCGCCGCTGCGGCCCTCCCGGGCCGGCTGCTCGTCGTCACCGACGCCCGGCGCCGCGAGGTCTACTGGGCGCTCTACGACGGCGCTCTGCGTGACGGGGACGGGGCGCCCCGGCGGGTCGACGGTCCGCACGTCGAGGCCCCGGTCACGCTGGCTGCCCGCGCGGCCGCGCTGGGGGCCGTCGCCGCCGCCGGGGCCTCGGCCGCCGCGGTGGGACTGCCCGAGCGGGAGCCGGCGTCGCCCTCGCCCGCCGGGCTCGTCGCGGTGGCCGCCGTCGCGCTGCGGTCCGCCGAGCGGCCCGGCCCCCTGGAACCGCTGTACCTGCGCCGTCCCGACGCCGTGGAGCCCGGTGCGCGCAAGCGGGTGAGTGCCGGATGACCGCGACCGTGCCGATCGACGCGCTGCGCGAGTCCGACGCGCAGCGCTGCGCGGAGCTGGAGAGGATGCTGTTCCCCGGCGACGACCCGTGGAGCGCGCGGGCGTTCCGTGACGAGCTGCGCGCGGGCCACCACTACCTCGCCGCGCGGGTCGGCGACGAGCTGGTGGGCTACGCCGGGATCGCGTTCGTGGCCGGTCCGCCGCAGGCCGAGGCGGAGATCCACACGATCGGGGTCGATCCCGCGCACCGGCGGCGCGGGATCGGGCGGGACCTGCTGCGCGGGCTCCTCGCGGTGGCCGACGCCGAGCACGCCACGGTGTTCCTCGAGGTGCGCACCGACAACGACGCCGCCCGGCTGATGTACGAGGCCGAGGGCTTCACCGTGGTCGGCCTGCGCAGGCGGTACTACAGCCCGAGCGGAGCCGACGCCCACACGATGCGACGGGAGCCGACACCATGATTGTCCTCGGGATCGAGACCTCCTGCGACGAGACCGGCGTGGGAGTCGTGCGCGCCGAGCCCGGCGGGGCGGTCACGTTGCTGGCCAACGAGGTGGCCTCCAGCGTCGACGAGCACGCCCGGTTCGGCGGGGTGGTGCCGGAGGTCGCGTCCCGTGCGCACCTGCAGGCGATGGTTCCCGCCGTGCACCGCGCGCTCGCCACCGCCGGGGTCACCGGCCGTGACGTCGACGCCGTGGCCGTCACGGCGGGTCCTGGGCTCACCGGTGCCCTGCTGGTGGGGGTGGCCGCGGCCAAGGCCTACGCCGCCGCCTGGGACGTGCCGCTGTACGGGGTGAACCACCTGGCCGCGCACGTGGCCGTGGACACGCTGCAGCACGGTCCGCTGCCGCCGTGCCTGGCGCTACTGGTGTCCGGTGGCCACTCCAGCCTCCTCGACGTCCCCGACATCGCCGGGCCCGTCACCCCGCTCGGCGCCACCATCGACGACGCGGCGGGCGAGGCGTTCGACAAGGTCGCGCGCCTCCTCGGGCTGCCGTTTCCCGGTGGGCCCCACATCGATCGCGTGGCCAGGGACGGGGACCGTGCGGCGGTGGCGTTCCCGCGGGGTCTCACGGGCCCGCGCGACGCACCGTTCGACTTCTCCTTCTCCGGCCTGAAGACGGCCGTGGCGCGGCACGTCGAGGCGCTGGAGCGGGCCGGTACCACCATGCCGGTGGCCGATGTCGCCGCGAGCTTCCAGGAGGCCGTGGTCGACGTGCTCACGGCGAAGGCCGTGCGCGCCGCCCGCGAGCGGGGGATGGACACGCTGCTGCTCGGCGGCGGGGTCGCGGCCAACTCGCGGTTGCGGGAGATGGCGCAGGAGCGCTGTGCCGCGGCCGGGGTCCGGCTCCGCGTCCCGCGGCCGGGGCTGTGCACCGACAACGGCGCGATGGTCGCCGCGCTGGGGGCTCACCTGGTGGCGGCGGGCGCGGCCCCGTCGTCGCCGGAACTGCCGGCCGACTCGTCGCTGCCGATCACCGAAGTCCTGGTCTGATCTCCCGATTACGAGGTTGTTCCCGGGTTGGTTCGCACCTTTTGCGATGAACCCGGATCGGTTCGATATCAGCCTGTTGTTTTCCTGACCGGAAGGTCACATCGCCTCCCGGGCGACGTGGGTCGCATCGGCTTGACGCATAGAGTCCCCCAGCTACCGTTGGTGATTCAATGCTCAACAAATCTTCCGGAAGGTAAGACGTGAGTGCTGTCCTGAATGCCGACAACATGCGCGGAACCGGCTCCTACATTCCGGCGGGCTGGTCACTGCGTCGGCTGCACGGTGCTGCTGTGGTGCGAATCCTCTTCGGCGTGCTGTGGGCGATCGACGCGACCTTCAAGTGGCTTCCCGGGTGGATCCACGGCCAGACGCTGGGCAAGGAGCTCGATCCGACCAAGGTCCCGACGCCGATGCTGCACGGCTGGATCCAGCTCTGGCACGCCGTCGCGGGAGCCGACCCCGGGATGTTCGCGCTGATCACCGCCATCGTCGAGTCCGTGCTCGCAGTGGCACTGATCCTCGGCGTCTTCTCCAACCTCGCCTTCATCGCCACCGCGCTCTGGTCCATCGGCATCTGGACCTCCGCCGAACACATGCACATTCCCTACATGACCGGCCAGACGGACCTCGGCCCGTCGATCGGCTACGTGTTCGGCGCCCTCGCGCTGTTCTACGCGGCGGCCGGTGCCACCTGGAGCGTGGACGCCGTGATCCGACCCCGGCTCGGCAGGCTCGCGCCGCTCGCCGGCTCGGTGCCGGGCGCCTGACGGCGGGTGCGTGGTCGGCGGCGCTGCCGACCACGAACCTCACCGGTGCGTCACTCGCTGACGTGCCGCAGCAGCCGCAGCTCGTCGTCGGTGAGGTGCAGCTCCAGCATCGGGAGCAGGTCGGCGAGCTGCTCCGTGGTGCGTGCGCTGGCGATGGGGGCGGCCACCGTGGGCTGGTCGGCCAGCCAGGCCAGCGAGACGGCGGCGACGGGCACCTCGTGGCCCGCGGCGATCTCGTCGAGCACCGCCAGCACCCGCAGCCCGCGGTCGTTCAGGTACTCCCGCGCCCCCTCGGCGCGCACGCTCTCGACCTCGGTGCCCGCCCGGTACTTGCCGGTCAGGAAGCCCTTCGCCAGCCCGAAGTACGGCAGGCAGGCCAGGCCCTGCTCGGCGAGCAGTGGGGCGAGGGCCGTCTCGAACTCGGCGCGCTCCAGCAGGTTGTAGTGCGGCTGCAGCGCGACGTAGGGCGTGAGCCCGTCGCGGGCGGAGATCTCCAGCGCCGAGCGCAGCCGGTCCGCCGTGAAGTTGGACGCGCCGATCGCGCGGACCTTGCCCGCCCGCACCAGCCCGTCGTAGGCGTCGAGGGTCTCCTCCTGCGCCGTGTCCGGGTCGTCGCGGTGGGAGTAGTAGAGGTCGATCCGGTCGGTCTGCAGCCTGCGCAGCGAGTCCTCCACCGCGGCGGTGATGTTGGCGCGCGACAGTCCCGGCCGCTGCGGCCACGAGCCGACCTTGGTGGCGATCACCATCGAGTCGCGGTTCCCGCGCGCCGCCATCCACTCACCGATGATCGTCTCCGACTCGCCGCCGGAGTTGCCCGGCGCGCGCCACATGTAGGAGTCGGACGTGTCGACGAAGTTCCCTCCCGCCGCCACGTACGCGTCGAGGACGGCAAATGAGGCATCGCGATCCGCTGTCCAGCCGAACACGTTGCCGCCCAGGCATAGGCGGGACACGTCGAGGTCGCTCGAACCGATCTTAGGCATGCTAAAAACGATACGACGTGCGCGGACACGAGTGGGCTCTCGTGTCCGCGCACGCCGCCGCCGGGCGGTGTCCTAGGCTTGCTGGAGACCCGGCTTCCGGTCCTGCACGACGAAGGTCCCCCGGTTCTCGACGGGTGCGCCCGGCCGCTGCACGAAGGGCACCACGCGGAAGTCGGCGGTCACCTCGGTGGGCGTGAACTTCGTCCGTACGTAGCCGCGACGGTTGTTGTAGAAGCGGATGTGCGGGTTGTCCGCCAGCGTCGATGCGGTGTCGGCGCGCGTCTCCGAGCCGTCGCCGCCGGAGGTGACCGAGCTGGACACCAGCTCGGAACCGATGACGGGAGCCGCCGGGTCGTCGAAGCGCTGCTTGATGTCGGCGGCCCAGTGCGCGTGCACGTCGCCGGTCAGCACCAGCAGGTTGCGCGCCTTCGAGGCGGTCCAGGAGTCCACCACGCGGTCCCGCGAGCCGGGGTAGCCGTCCCAGGCGTCGGGGTTGAAACCGCGTCCGGCGCCGGGGGTGAAGTCGACCTGGGAGAAGAACACCTGCTGGCCGAGCACGTCCCAGCGGGCCTGGGAGCGGCGGAACTCGTCGGCGATCCACTTCTCCTGCGCCGAGCCGGGCAGCGAGCGCGCCGGGTCGGTGCGCGCGGTGCAGTCGGAGTTGAACTTGTCGTCGCACGGCTGGTCACCGCGGTACTGGCGGGTGTCGAGCATGTGGAAGTTCGCCATCCGGCCCCACGACACCGTGCGGTAGAGCCGCATGTCGATGCCCTTCGGCCGCTGGGCCCGGCGCAGCGGCATGTTCTCCCAGTAGGCGCGCAGCGCCGCCTCCCGGCGGGCGAGGAAGTTCGGCTGCGGGGTCTCCGGGTGCTCGGGCACCTCGTCGGCCCAGTTGTTGTCGACCTCGTGGTCGTCGAAGACGACGAGCCACGGCGCGACGGCGTGGGCGGCCTGGAGGTCGGGGTCGGTCTTGTACTGCGCGTAGCGCTGCCGGTAGTTCCCGAGGGTCTCGGTCTCCGGGCCGACGTGGTTGCGCGGGTTCCCGCCAGGGGCCACGTAGTCGCCCGCGGTGTACTCGTACTGGTAGTCGCCGAGGTGCAGGACGAGATCCGGCTCCTCCTCGGCGAGCCGGGCGTAGGCGGTGAAGAAGCCGTGCTCGTACTGCGAGCACGACGTGAAGCACATGCTGAGCGGCTGCATCGCCGACGCGGGCGGCGCGGTGCGCGTGCGGCCCGCGGGGGAGAGCTCCTTCCCGGCGCGGAACCGGTAGAAGTACTCCCGTCCCGCGGTCAGGCCGGCCAGCTCGACGTGCACGCTGTGCCCCAGCTCGGGCCCGGTGGTCTCCACGCCCCTGCGGACGATCTTCCGGAACCCCTCGTCGGTGGCCAGCTCCCACTCCACCTCCGTGTTCCGCCCGCCCATGCCGCCCAGACCGTCCTCGGCCAGCGGATCGGTGGCGAGCCGCGTCCACAGCACCATCCCGTCCGGTGCGGGCTCCCCGGACGCGACGCCGAGGGTGAACGGGTTGCCGGGAGGTGCCGCAGGCGCGGCGGACGCGGCGCCTGCGAGCCCGGTGAGCACCGTGCCGGGAACGGCGAGGACGGCGGAGGCGGTCAGGCCGGCCCGCAGCACGCGGCGCCTGCTGTGCGTCGAGGTGGTGGGAGGAGCGTCTGTGGTCACGCGCTCAGCGTTGATCACCCTCCCGTGCGGCGAGTGGCGCGGCGGGCACCGGCCGGTGAACGGTAGGCGAGGTTTCCGACGATCTACGCGGCTTCGTGAGGTGTGCCCTGCTCGGGACTGCTTGTGCGCCTCCGGGTGCCGCGCCGCGCGCCTCCGGTCGTGACCAGCGGCGATACCGGGGGTGGCCGGCGGCGGGCGGGATCGGTACCGCTTCGGGTCATAGCGGCCACCGGCGTTGAGGCGTTGGCACTCTCATGGGTAGAGTGCCAACGGCACGGCCAGGATGTTCCGGCACCCGCGACGACGGGACGTCCGATGGCTGTCATCCCTGAACATGTAGGCGAAGGCACGTACCCCAGGAAGGGGAGGTCATCGGCGTGGCAAACATCAAGCCGCTCGAGGACAAGATCGTCGTCCAGGCCAGCGAGGCGGAGACCACCACCGCTTCCGGCATCGTCATCCCGGACACCGCCAAGGAGAAGCCCCAGGAGGGCAAGGTCCTGGCGGTCGGCCCGGGCCGGGTCGACGACAACGGCAACCGCGTCCCGCTCGACGTGGCCGTCGGCGACGTCGTCATCTACTCGAAGTACGGCGGCACCGAGGTCAAGTACAACGGCGAGGAGTACCTCATCCTCTCCGCGCGCGACGTCCTCGCGGTCGTCAACTGACGCAGGCAGTTCTGTAGCCGCCGCCCCGGTGGTCCCTCGACCGAGCGGGCCACCGGGGCGGCGTGTTTTCCCCGGAGAATCAAGAGAGGCAGGACATGCCGAAGCAGATCACCTTCGACGAGACGGCGCGCCGCGCGCTGGAGCGCGGGGTGAACCAGCTGGCCGACGCGGTCAAGGTGACCCTCGGCCCGCGCGGCCGCCACGTTGTGCTGGACAAGAAGTTCGGTGGACCGACCGTCACCAACGACGGCGTCACCATCGCGCGCGAGATCGACCTCGAGGACCCGTTCGAGAACCTCGGGGCTCAGCTGGCGAAGTCCGTCGCCACCAAGACGAACGACGTCGCCGGTGACGGCACCACCACCGCCACCGTGCTCGCCCAGGCGATGGTGGCCGCGGGCCTGCGCAACGTCGCGGCCGGCGCCAACCCCACCGCACTCGGCGTGGGCATCTCCAAGGCGGCGGACGCCGTCTGCGAGCTGCTCGCGAAGAAGGCCATCCCGGTCGACGACAAGGAGCACATCGCTCAGGTCGGCACGATCGCCTCCCGCGAGGCCGAGATCGGCAACCTCATCAGCGAGGCGCTCAAGACCGTCGGCAAGGACGGTGTGATCACCATCGAGGAGGGCTCCACGCTCGCCACCGAGCTGGAGATCACCGAGGGCCTGCAGTTCGACAAGGGCTACCTCTCGCCGTACTTCGTCACCGACGCCGAGTCGATGGAGGCCGTGCTCGAGGACGCCTACGTCCTGCTGCACCGCGACAAGATCAGCGCCATCGCCGACCTGCTCCCGCTGCTGGAGAAGGTGCTGGCCGACGGCAAGCCGCTGCTGATCGTGGCAGAGGACCTCGAGGGCGAGGCGCTGTCCACACTGGTCGTGAACTCGATCCGCAAGACCATCAAGGTCGCCGCGGTCAAGTCGCCGTTCTTCGGTGACCGCCGCAAGGCGTTCATGGACGACCTGGCCATCGCCACCGGTGGCACCGTCATCAACCCGGAGGTCGGGCTCAAGCTGTCCGAGGCCGGGCTGGACCTGCTGGGCACGGTGCGCCGCGTCGTCATCACGAAGGACGCCACCACCCTCGTCGAGGGCGGCGGCACCAAGGACGCCATCGACGGCAGGGTCGCGCAGATCAAGGCCGAGATCGAGTCCTCGGACTCGGACTGGGACCGGGAGAAGCTGCAGGAGCGGCTGGCCAAGCTGTCCGGCGGCGTCGCCGTCATCAAGGTCGGCGCCGCCACCGAGACCGCTCTCAAGGAGCGCAAGCACCGCATCGAGGACGCGGTGTCCGCCACCCGGGCCGCGGTCGAGGAGGGCATCGTGCCGGGCGGTGGCTCCGCGCTGGTGCACGCCGCCGTCGCGCTCGACGGCAACCTCGGGCTGACCGGCGACGAGGCCACCGGTGTCGCGGTCGTGCGCAGCGCGCTGCGGGCTCCGCTGTTCTGGATCGCCGCCAACGGCGGTCTCGAGGGCGCTGTGGTGGTCGGCAAGGTTGCCGACCTGGAGTGGGGCCAGGGCTTCAACGCCGCCACTCTGACCTACGGCGACCTGATGGCCGACGGGGTCGTCGACCCGGTCAAGGTCACCCGTTCCGCGGTGGTCAACGCCGCGTCGATCGCGCGGATGGTGCTCACCACCGAGAGCGCGATCGTCGACAAGCCGGAGCAGGCCGAGCCGGCCGCTGCGGGTGGCCACGGCCACGGCCACGGGCACTGATCGACCAGCCACATCCGAACGGCGGGCCGACCCCCAGGGCGGCCCGCCGTTCGACGTTCGGCGATCAGTGCGTGTTGCGCACCTGCGGCCGCTGCCTCCGGCCGTCCGCCATCCGCAACGTCCGGTCGTGACCCCGGATGATCTGGTCGCGCTCGGACTCCGACAGCCCGCCCCACACGCCGTAGGGCTCCTGCGCCGACAGCGCGTGCAGCCGGCACTGCTCGAGAACCGGGCACCCGCGGCAGACGCCCTTCGCCCGCGCCTCGCGGTGGGCGCGAGCCGGTCCGCGCTCGCCCTCGGGATGGAAGAAAAACGCACTGTCCATCCCGCGGCAGGCTCCGTGCATCTGCCAGTCCCAGATCTCCGTGACCGGCACCGGAAGCCGTCGGGTATCCGCCACGTACCTCACCTCGCCTGTTTCGACACTCTCCTCGACGAAAGTCGGTATCCCCACCATAGACCGCGTCAAACCTTGTTCAAAGCGTCCTTTCGGCTTGCCCCGCCCGCCCCGGACCAGCACGATGAGCTGGTGCAGCCCGACGTGTCGCCGCCGGATCGTGAAGGCCGCCACACGCCCGGGCTGTCCGTGTCCGCGGTGCCGGCGCCGAACGCCGCCACCGAGGCGTGGCTGAGCGTCGCGGCCGCGGCCCGCAGGCTCGGCGTCGCTCCCGCCACGCTGCGTACCTGGGACCGTCGCTACGGGATTGGCCCCACGGCGCACACCCCCGGCCGCCATCGGCGCTACTCGCCCGCGGATCTGGCCCGGCTCGAGCTCATGCAACGCGCACTCGTGCGTGGTGCGTCGCCGGCGGACGCAGCGGCGTACGCGCTCTCGGCCCGCACCGTCGGGCCTGCCGCTGTCGTCCCCCCGGTGCCGGCACGGGTCACGGAGGACGGCGGCGCGTCCCCCGTCGAGCTGCTCGAGGAGGGGAACGACGGCCGCGTCCGCGTCGGTGGCCGCGTCCTGCGCCTGCCCGGAGCGAGCCGGGCGGCCCGTGGACTCGGCAGGGCGGCGCTTGCCCTCGACGCCTCCGCGGTGCACCGGCTGCTCGAGGAGTCGATCGCCGCCTCGGGCGTGGAGTCCGCGTGGGACGACGTCGTCCGGCCCGTGCTGGCCGCTGTCGGCGAGCGGTGGGCGCACAGCGGCGTCGGGGTCGAGATCGAGCATCTCGTCAGCGAGTGCGTCCGCCCGGCGTTCGGTGCGAGGGCCGCGGCGCTGCGGCCCGTGGCCGACGCGCGTCCGGTGCTGCTGGGCGCGATGCCCGACGAGCAGCACATGCTCCCGCTGGTGGTGCTCGCGGCGGCGCTGGCCGAACGGGGCATTCCCTGCCGCGCGCTGGGTGCCGACCTGCCCGTCACGGCGCTCGTGGCCGCGATCCGGCGTACCGCGCCCGTCGCTGTCGTGCTGTGGGCCCAGTTGCCGCAGGTGGCCGATGTGGGCCTGCTGGAGGCGTTGCCCCGGACCCGGCCCCGGTTTCGCCGCTACGTCGCCGGCCCGGGCTGGGACGGCGTCGCCCTGCCGGAACGGACGGGTCGGCTGCTGTCCCTGCGGGCGGCGACGGCGACGATCAGCGACGCGGTCTTGGTGTGACCGGCACGCTCGCGCTGCGGTCGGTTGCTGCGCCTGACGCGGAGACGGTGGCGTTCGGTGCCGAACCGGGTGCCCCCGTGCGGGTGCGGCCCGGCTCGTCGGCGCTCGAGCGCTGGTACGTGGCGGTCGCGCTCGGCGGCCAGGGACGGTACGCCGCAGCGGCCGCCGTGCTGGAACCCCTGCTGGTGGGCCCCGGTGTGCCGGTCGCCGTCGCGGCGCACGCGGCGATCACTCTCGCCGCCCACCGCCGTCAGCTCGGCGGGCACGCTGCTGCGCGGAGGTATGACGCCCTTGGCCTGCGCCTTGCCTCCTCGGTAGCGTGTGACCCGGCAGCGGACCTCTACGGCAGCGGTCTGCTCGCCGCTCGTGTCGACGCGCTGGTGGGGCTGGCCGCCGACGCCGTCGGCACCGGCGCCCCCGCCTCCGCGCAGCGCCTGCTCGACACGGCGGAGTCGCTCCTGCGGGCCGGGGGAGTGGGGGGCGGTGGATGGCGGCCGACCGTCCGGCTGGGTTGGGTGCGCGCCGAGCTCGCTCTGGTGCGCGGCGACGCGGCCGGGGCGGTCGAACCGGCTCGTAAGGCGCTGGAGTGCGCACAACACGCAGGCTCCGTACGGCACGTGCTCAAGTCCCGGATCGTGTTCACCGTCGCCGCCGCCGTCGCGGGCACCGAACCGGCGGCAGCGGTGGTCGAGCTCGACGCGGCGGCGGCCGAAGCGGAACGAGCGGGATTGCTCCCGCTTGTGTGGCCCGCTCGACTGGCTGCAGCTGATCTTCTCGAGCGCGGCGCCGGAACGCCCTCGAACGCAAACGACGCCACTCGGACAATCTCTGGAGAATCGGTGAACGACCCGCTCGACGGTCCGGCACGCCGACGACACGCCGCGCTCGCCGCGCTGAGCGTCATCGAAGAGAGGGCAGACCCTCTTGGCAAGCGCCTGTTGGGGGACTCCGGCAGGGTCTCTGTTCCACCCCCGGTAATGTAATTAGTCCATTCGGTCTTACGTCACCCACATGACCAGTGCCACTCGGCGCAACTCTCCCGAATGGAGGGCACAAACCGGCCCTGATCGTGTCAAGGTGAGCCTGTCGCCCGCCGATGAGGGGGGTGACACATCACCCGGCTGCAGGAAGCTGCAGGAAGGAATCGTCGTGACGACGGTACTCATCTGCGACGATCGTCGCAGCGTCCGCGAAGGCCTGACCCGCGTGATGTCCGCGGTGCCGGGGGTGCACCGGATCGATTGCGTTGCGCATGGGGACGAGTTGCTGGCCCGGTTCTCCCGGCAGCCGGTGGACGTGGTCCTGGTCGGCACCCAGCGGGCGGTGCCCACTGGGGTCGAGGCCACGAGGCGGCTTGTCGCCGCTCACCCACAGGCGAACGTCATCGTGTTCGGAGCCCCCGACGACGCGGGCAGCATCGCCGCCGCAATCGCCGGCGGGGCACGGGGCTACCTCCGCTGGGACGCCTCGCGCCCAGAACTGGTGGCCGCGCTCGCGCACACTCTGGCGAGCACTGCCGTGCCCACGCCCCGGGCCCCTACGGATCCGGGCGTGCAGCTCACGGAGCGTGAGCTCCAGGTGCTGCGCGGCATGAGCCAGGGCAAGAGCAACGGCCAGATCGGACGGGAGCTCTACCTCTCCGAGGACACGGTCAAGACTCACGCCCGGAGGCTCTTCCGCAAGCTGGGCGTGCGCGATCGCGCCCAGGCGGTGGCCCACGGCTTCCGGCGCGGCCTCGTCTCCTGAGCGTCCTGACCCGCGCCGTCCCAGCGCGCCCCCAGGCCCTCCGCACCACCCCGGACCAGCGTCCGGGCTGACTCAACAGGCGACGTGGCTGCCGACAGCGCAGCCACGCGCCCTGCCGCCGCGGTGTCAGCTCCCGCGGTGTTGCACGCCGCCATTCGGGTGGTACCGCCCTGAGCATGCATCTGCCGGTCATCCGGCGCGTCTCCTCCCATGGGGAGGACCCATCCAGGACCGCCGTTCTACTTCGCTACGGTGGTCCGCACTGAGGACACGGTTGAGCACTGTCCGTGATCAGCCTCACGAACGGATGATGACGAACATGTTCAGTAACACCTGGGCAACTGTGCGCGATGAGTGAGACGACAGACGTTCCCGATGAACTGGTGAGCCGCGCCATGGCCGGCGAGCCGGCAGCCGTCGGGCGCGTGATCGCCATCATCCGGCCCATGGTCGTGCGCTACTGCCGGGCGCGCCTGGGCCGGATGGACCGGTCGTCGGTCTCGGCCGACGACGTCGCGCAGGAGGTGTGTTTGGCCGTGCTCACGGCCTTGCCCGGGTACCGAGTCCAGGGCCGTCCGTTCTTGGCGTTCGTCTACGGCATCGCGTCACACAAGGTGATCGACGCCCACCGTGCCGCCACGCGCAACCGGTCCGAGCCGGTTGCCGACGTGCCCGACTCGGTGGAGTCCGCGGACGGCCCAGAACAGCGTGTACTTCGCGTCGAGCTGTCCGGCGAGATGGGCCGGTTGCTCGACACGCTCCCCGAGAAACAGAGAGAGATACTCGTCCTGCGCGTGGTCGTCGGGCTGTCCGCCGAGGAGACGGCGGAAGCCGTCGGATCCACGCCGGGAGCCGTCCGTGTGGCCCAGCACCGGGCGCTGTCCCGTTTGCGCAGGTCAATGCCAGAAGAGGAGGTGGTGTGAGTGCGTCACGACAACAACGACCCCGGACGCAACCCGTTCGAACACCGCCACCGGCGGCCGGGCGGCGGTAGCAACGGCCATCGCCCCCCCGGCATGAACACGCGCCCTGTCCCGCTCGACGAGGTGAGCGAACCGCTCGACCTCGTCGCGGTCCAGGCCGATGACGAGCTGATCAACGCGCTGTCCGCGGGCATGACGGTGTCGTCCCCCGGCCGCTCCGGCTACGACACCGACGACCGGGTCGCCGCGATCCTCGCGGCCTGGAAGGCCGACGTGGACGTCGAGCCGATCCCCGAGCTCGTCGACGTCGACACCGCCGTGGCCACCGTCATGGCCGCCCGGCGGCCGGTCCGGCGCACCCGGCGGCTGGCCCCGGTGGCCGCGGCCGCGGCGTTCGTCGTACTCGCCGTCGGTGGCGTGTCCGTCAGCTCCTACAACGCCCAGCCCGACGACGCGCTGTGGGGTGTGTCGAAGGTGCTGTACAGCCAGCGCGCCGAGTCCGTCGAGGCCGCGGTCCGCGTCGAGGCCCGCATCACGAAGGCCAAGGAGGCCCTCGTCGCCGGGCAGCCCGTCGTCGCGGCGCAGGAGCTCGCGCAGGCGAAGGCCGACCTCGAGGTCGTGCGTCCCGAGGAGGGCAAGACCGAGCTCGCCCAGGTGCAGGAGTTCCTCGTCGCGAAGGCGGCGGAGACGCCTCAGGGCACGCCCACCGATCCGGGCACCCCGCTGTCCACCCAGCCGTCCCGGCCGGTGCCTCCGGGTGCCGGGGTGCGGGAGTCGCCGAGCTCCGGGCGCACGGCGCCCGTGGCACCCGAGCCGGCGTCCGGCACGCAGGCGCCGACGTCGGTGACCCCGGCACCGACGTCCGCGGCGTCTGCGCCCGAGCGTTCTCCGTCCGATCCGCGGGATCCCCGGGATCCGAGGGATCCGCGTTCGCGCGACCCCCGCAGCGCCACCCCGGACCCGCGCAGGCAGCAGGCCCCGGCTCCTGGCGACGGCACGAGCCAGAACCCGTCACCCGGCACGCAGCACTCCAGCACCCCGTCGCCCCAGCCTCCGCCGACGACGACCGACAGCCCGAGCGGCGGCGGCACCGGCAGTGCCGGTCCGACCTCCGGTCCGCAGACCCCACCCGCCACCGCGGAGGGCCGGCCGGACGGCGGCGCCACCACGCCTGCGGGAGACACCACCCGCTCCAACCCGGGTGCCGGGGGAAGCACGGGCGCCACGGCTGCCGGTTCCGGCACGCCGCCGCCCTCGGCCACCATCAGCTGACCGCATACGGCGACGGCCCCCGATCCACTCGGATCGGGGGCCGTCGCCGTATGCGTCGGTGTCAGGAGTCGGAGAGCACCGCGTCGGCGTAGCCGCGGCAGTACTCCCAGGTGACGTAGCTCGTGGGGTCGGGGTCGAAGGCAGGCTCGTGGGGCCGCATCTGGCCCTCCTCCAGCAGCTGCTGGAGGCTTGCCCGCAGCAGGCTCCACTCGTGGAAGTGCTGTTCGCCACAGTCGCCGCAGTCGACGACGATGCCGCGCACTCCGCGGGCCTCCAGCAGTGCCTGGTAGACGGCGAGGTCGGCCAGATCGGCCACCACCTCGTCGCGCTCGGCCTCGCTCAGCCCGTCCTGCTCGCCGCCCTCAGGCCCCTCGAGGGACAGCGCGGGATCGTGCGGGTCACCGGCGAAGGGGTCCGGTGGCAAGGCATCAGGTGACACACTCTCACGATACCCGCACCGTGCCCGTGACGAGTCGTGAGCGTCGGGTTCACGGCGGGCGGGACGGCGGTGATGGACCGGACTGTGGTGATGGACTCGGCGCGGGCGTGCCGTCTGCCGCGCCGCCGCGGATACGATGTCGGGAAACCTCCCCGCCGCCCGTACCGACGTTCTACGGAGGATGACGGGCAGGGATCGACAGGATGGTGGCAATGACCAGCGAGGCCGCAGGACTGCCCCCCAAGTTCGCGATGCTGGGCCTGACGTTCGACGATGTACTGCTGCTCCCCGCCGAGTCCGATGTCGTGCCCAGCGCGGTCGACACCAGCACGCAGGTCACCCGCCGGGTGCGGATCCGCGTGCCGCTCGTGTCGTCGCCGATGGACACGGTCACGGAGTCCCGGATGGCGATCGCCATGGCCCGCGCGGGCGGGCTCGGCGTGCTGCACCGCAATCTCTCCCCCGAGGAGCAGGCCGCCCAGGTGGAGGTCGTCAAGCGCTCCGAGGCCGGGATGGTCACCGACCCGGTCACCTGCAAACCCGACGCCACCCTGGCCGACGTCGACGCGCTGTGCGCGAAGTTCCGCATCTCCGGGGTCCCCGTCACCGACGCGGGCGGCCACCTCGTCGGCATCATCACCAACCGCGACATGCGGTTCGAGATGGACCACAGCCGGCCCGTCCACGAGGTGATGACCCACGCTCCGCTGATCACCGCCCGGGTGGGCGTCACCGCTGAGGCGGCGCTCGGCCTGCTGCGCCGGCACAAGCTGGAGAAGCTGCCGATCATCGACGGCGACGGCATCCTGCGCGGGCTCATCACGATCAAGGACTTCAACAAGACCGAGAAGTACCCGCTCGCCACGAAGGACCCCGACGGCCGTCTCGTCGTGGCCGCGGCCGTCGGCGTCGGCGAAGAGGGCTACGCGCGCGCGATGCAGCTCGTCGAGGCCGGCGTCGACGTCGTCATGGTCGACACGGCACACGGGCACTCCCGCCGGGTGCTGGAGACCGTGGCCAAGCTGCGGGCCGAGATCGGCCACAACGTCGACGTGGTGGGCGGCAACGTGGCCACGAGGGCCGGTGCCCAGGCGCTCGTCGAGGCAGGCGCGGACGCCGTGAAGGTGGGGGTCGGCCCCGGGTCGATCTGCACCACCCGCGTCGTCGCCGGGGTCGGCGCCCCGCAGATCACCGCGATCTACGAGGCCTCGCTGGTCTGTGCGGACGCCGGTGTACCGGTGATCGGCGATGGTGGCATCCAGTACTCCGGTGACATCTCCAAGGCCATCGCCGCAGGCGCGTCCACGGTGATGCTCGGCAGCCTGCTCGCCGGCACCGCCGAGTCGCCGGGCGACCTGATCCTGGTGGGCGGCAAGCAGTTCAAGACCTACCGCGGCATGGGCTCGCTCGGGGCGATGCGCTCGCGGGGCGGGGAGGGCGGCCGCAAGTCCTACTCGAAGGACCGCTACGCCCAGGACGACGTGCTGAGCGAGGACAAGCTCGTGCCCGAGGGCATCGAGGGGCGCATCCCGTTCCGCGGTCCTCTCAGCCAGGTCGTGCACCAGCTCGTCGGCGGGCTGCGGTCCGGGATGGGCTACGCGGGTGCGCAGACGATCGAGCAGCTGCAGCAGGCGCAGCTCGTGCGGATCACCGCGGCGGGGCTCAAGGAGAGCCACCCGCACGACATCACGATGACGGTCGAGGCGCCCAACTACGTGGCCCGTTAGGACCCCGCGCCCCGGGCCTGTCTACGCTGGTCACCCGTGCGTGACCTCGTGGAGATCGGGATGGGCCGGGAGGCCCGTCGCAGCTATGACCTGTCGCAGGTCGAGATCGTGCCGTCGCGGCGGACCCGCAGCTCCCAGGAGGTCTCCACCGCCTGGCAGCTCGACGCCTACCAGTTCGAGATCCCGCTGGTGACCCACCCGACCGACGCCATCGTGTCGCCGGCCAGCGCGGTGCGGATCGGGCAGCTGGGCGGTCTGGGCGTGCTCAACGCCGAGGGCCTGTGGGCCCGGCACGCCGACGCCCAGGGTGCGCTGGAACGGGTGCTCGACGCCGCGGCGGCCGACGACCCCACCGCCGCGGTGCGCCTGCTGCAGGAGCTGCACGCCGCCCCGATCCAGCCCGCGCTGCTCACCGAGGCGCTCAAGACGGTGAGCGCGGCCGGCATCACGGTGGCCGCCCGCGTGAGCCCGCAGCGGGCCCGCGAGCTCACCCCCGACCTGCTCGCGGCCGGCGTCGAGATCCTCGTCGTGCAGGGCACGATCATCTCCGCCGAGCACGTATCGGGCGGGGAGCCGCTCAACCTCAAGGAGTTCATCAACTCCCTCGACGTCCCGGTCGTGGCCGGTGGCGTGGGTGACTACCGCACCGCGATGCACCTCATGCGCACCGGCGCCGCAGGCGTGATCGTCGGGTACGGGGAGTCGTCCGCCACCACCACCGACGACGTACTCGGGATCGGCGTGCCGATGGCCACCGCGATCGTCGACGCTGCCGCGGCCCGCCGCGACTACCTCGACGAGACCGGCGGCCGCTACGTCCACGTGATCGCCGACGGGGGCATGGCCGGCTCGGGTGACATGGCCAAGGCGATCGCCTGCGGGGCCGACGCCGTGATGCTGGGCGAGCAGCTCGCCGAGGCGTCCGAGTCGCCGGGGCAGGGGCTGTACTGGACCTCGGCGGCGGCCCACCCCTCCCT
>NZ_JAAXKY010000012.1 GCF_012911925.1 Pseudonocardia xinjiangensis
GCCCGGCTCCGGCGTGCGCCGGGCCCAGCCGAAGCGCTCGGCGCCGCGGCGCAGGCACTCGGCGAGGTGTCGGGAGGAGAACGGCTCGCCGCTGACGGGGTCGGTGTCGGTGTCGTTGGCCAGCCGCTTCGCCACGTCGTCGACGGAGACACCGGAGTCCCGCGTGATCCCGCGCAGATCGAGGATGCACTCGTGGGCGACGTGGCCCTGCTCCCCCGCGTAGAGCACGGGGTAGTGCTCACTCAGGCGCTTCGCCACGTAGTTGGCGGCCAGGATGGCGGTGAGGGTCGCCTGCCGCAGCCCGTCGGTGCCCATCAGCCGGATGTAGGCCCACGAGATCGGCAGCACGCCCGGGCTGCCGTACGGAGCCGCGGACACCGCTCCCACGCCGCCCGGTCCCCCGCGTCCGGGCAGGAACGGGGCCAGGTGCTCGGCCACCGCCACCGGCCCGACCCCGGGGCCGCCGCCACCGTGCGGGATGCAGAAGGTCTTGTGCAGGTTGAGGTGGCTCACGTCGCCGCCGAACGCACCCGGCCGGGCCAGCCCGACCAGCGCGTTGAGGTTGGCGCCGTCGACGTAGACCTGGCCGCCCGCCGCGTGCACGGCGTCACACACCTCGCGGACCTTCGTCTCGAACACTCCGTGCGTGGACGGGTAGGTGATCATGAGGGCGGCCAGCGCCGGGCCGTGCTCGGCGATCTTGGCGTGCAGATCGTCGAGGTCGACGTCGCCGGTCGGCGAGGTGGCCACCACGACCACCCGCATCCCGGCCATCACCGCCGACGCCGCGTTGGTGCCGTGGGCGCTCGCCGGGATCAGGCACACGTCGCGGTGCTCCTCGCCCCGGCTGCGGTGGTAGGCCGCGATCGCGAGCAGGCCGGCGAACTCTCCCTGGCTGCCCGCGTTGGGCTGCAACGACACGGCCGCGTAGCCGGTGAGCTCCGCGAGCCAGCGCTCCAGGTCGGAGATCAGGGCCAGCGTGCCCTCGGCGTCGGCCTCGGGCGCGAACGGGTGCAGGTCGGCGAACGCGGGCCAGGAGATCGGCTCCATCTCGACCGCCGCGTTGAGCTTCATCGTGCACGACCCCAGCGGGATCATCGTGCGGTCCAGCGCCAGGTCGGCGTCGGCGAGGCGACGCAGCCAGCGCATCAGCGACGTCTCCGAGCGGTGCTCGTGGAACACCGGGTGCGTGAGGAACTCGGTGGTGCGGGCGAGGCCGGCCGGCAGGGCGTCCTCGGTGGCGGCATCGAGCGCCCCGGCGTCCCCGGAGACGCCGAACGCCCGCCAGACCGCCTCGAGGTGCGCCACGGTGGTCACCTCGGAGCACGCGATACCCACCGTGTCGGCGTCCACCCGGCGCACCGCGATCCCGGCGTCGTGTGCGGCGTCGGCCACCTGCTCGGCCCGCCCCGGCACGTGTGCCTGCACGGTGTCGAAGAACTCGCCGTGCAGCACCTCCACTCCCCCGGCCCGCAGGCCGGCCGCCAGCACGGCCGCCATCCGGTGGGCCCGCTGCGCGATCCGGCGCAGCCCCTCCGGCCCGTGGTAGACGGCGTAGCAGGCGGCGACGACGGCCAGCAGCACCTGCGCGGTGCAGATGTTCGAGGTGGCCTTCTCCCGGCGGATGTGCTGCTCACGGGTCTGCAACGCCAGGCGCAGCGCCGGGTTCCCGTCGGCGTCGCGGGACAGGCCCACGAGCCGGCCGGGCAGCTGCCGGGCGTGCTTCTGCTGCACCGACAGGTAGCCGGCGTGCGGGCCCCCGAAGCCGAGCGGCACCCCGAAGCGCTGGGTGGTGCCCACCGCGGCGTCGGCGCCCAGCTCCCCCGGCGGGGTGAGCAGGGTGAGGGCCAGCAGGTCGGCGGCCACCGCCACCAGCGCGCCGCGCTCGTGCGCCTCCGCGATCAGCGCCGACGGGTCGGTGACCGCGCCCGATGCGCCCGGGTAGGACAGCAGCAACCCGAACAGCTCACCCTCGGGCAACCCGGCGCCCAGGTCGGCCACCACGAGCTCGATACCGAGCGGCTCGGCGCGGGTGCGCAGCACCTCGATCGTCTGCGGCAGGGTGTCGGCGTCCACGACGAACCGCGGGGACGCGGCACGGCCGGCCCGGCGCAGCAGGGTCATCGCCTCGGCGGCCGCGGTGGCCTCGTCCAGCAGCGACGCCCCCGCCACCGGCAGCCCGGTGAGGTCCGCGACCGTGGTCTGGAACGTCAGCAGCGCCTCCAGCCGGCCCTGGCTGATCTCCGGCTGGTACGGCGTGTAGGCCGTGTACCAGGCCGGGTTCTCCAGCACGTGGCGGCGGATCACCGGGGGCGTGACGGTGCCCGAGTAGCCCAGCCCGATCATCGGGACGGTCACCGTGTTGCGTGCCGCGAGAGCGCGCAGCTCGGCGAGGACCTCGGTCTCCGACGCCGCAGCCGGCAGCGTGGAGGCGACGGTCTCCCGGTCGCGGATGCTGTCGGGCACCACCGCATCGGCGAGCGCGTCGAGCGAGTCGGCTCCGATCGTGGCGAGCATGGTGCCGAGCTCCGCGGCCCGCGGGCCGAGGTGCCGTTCGACAAAGGGGATGCCCCGCTCGAGGTCGGTCAGCGCGGGGCGGTCGTCGGTCACGGGGCCTCCGAAGTCAGGCGAATGGGCAGGCGACTGCTGCCCTCCCCCTCTGTCCCCGCCCGGGTACCCGGGCGCCTGAGAGATTCACCCCGTGCAGAGCGGGCTTTCCCCGTCGGCGGACGGGCACGCCCGTCGCTTTCCAGAGGCGTCTCGCCCGAGCGGTCCTGGATGCCTGAGAGATTCCGGGGAGGATTTGCTCCTTCGGCGCCCGTACGACGTGTCAGCTGCGACGACGTCCGGGACTCTCCCGCGCGGGTTCGGCGACTACCGCTCACATCGTAGCCCTCCCGGCCGAGCGATCCCCGGCGCGGCGCATGTCAGGTTCGTGTCCCTGCCGGAATTGCTGCCCGCAACGGGCCGAATACGTAGTTCTTCCGATGCGGCCGGGGAGGCTCGAACCTCAGACTGCCGGCATGACCACGACACCGCCCGCGGCTCCGACCACCGTCGCCTTCCACGTCCAGGCCGTGATCTCGTTCGGCGTCTCGCTCGTCGCGGTCGGTCTGGCCGTCGCCTACCTGCCGGCCGACCCGTGGGTCCGCGCGTTCCTCGCCCTCGCCGTGCTCTACGTGGTGACGTCCGCGTTCACGCTGGCGAAGTGCGTGCGCGACCGGCAGGAGAGCGCGGGTGTGATCAGCCGCGTGGACCAGGCGCGCCTCGACAGACTGCTCGCCGAACACGACCCGTTCAAGGTCGATGCGTGAGCCCCGACGGCGTCAGCTGATGGCGCGGCGGGCGCGGCGGCGGGACAGCTCGTCCTCAGGGCTCTCGTCGACGCTGCCGCCGTCGGCTCGTTCCACCGGGAAGTCCTTGATCGAGCCACTGATCTCCCGCATCGCGCCGCTGACGGCGATACCGAAGACGCCCTGCCCGCCCTGCAGGAGGTCGACGACCTCCTCGGGGGAGGAACACTCGTACACCGTGGTGCCGTCGCTGAACAGCGTGATGCCCGCGAGATCGCGGATGCCGCGGCGGCGCAGATGCTCGACGGCCACGCGGATGTTCTGCAGCGACACCCCGGCGTCCAGCAACCGCTTCACGACCTTCAGGACCAGCACGTCCTTGAAGGAGTACAGCCGCTGCGAACCCGAACCCGCCGCTCCACGGATGGAGGGGACGACAAGGCCGGTGCGGGCCCAGTAGTCGAGCTGCCGGTAGGTGATCCCCACGACCTGGCAGGCAGTGGGCCCACGGAAGCCGACGAGCTGATCCGGCATCCCGTCGAGGCCGGCTCCCAGCAAGGGATCGGGGAAGAGCTCGCCCTGTTCGGGCGAGCCGGACGGCGGGTTCTCCACCGAGCTCCTTCCGCCGGGGCCCGCAAGAGCGGGCCGTCACAGCCGACGGTAAGCGCGTGCGCGCGGCCGGTCAACGCGGCGCGCCGCCGCGGGTCACCCGGTGCTGGGCGTGTCGAGGCCGAATGGCCCCTCGGGCCTACGGCTGGGCGCCGCGGAAGTCCTCTGGCGAGATCGAGTCCAGGAACTCCCGGAACTTCTCGACCTCGTCCTCCTGCTCATCCGGGATGACCAGACCCGCCTCGGCGAGCACGCTCTCGTCGGCGTGGATCGGCACCCCGATCCGTAGTGCGAGCGCCACCGAGTCACTCGGCCGCGCCGACACCTTGATTCCACCGTCGAAGACGAGTTCGGCGTAGAACGTGCCTTCCTGGAGGTCGGTGATCCGCACCTGTTCCAGGCGACGCCCCAACCCCGTGATCACGTCCTTCAGCAGGTCGTGGGTGAGTGGTCGGGCGGGTTTGACCCCCTGCTGCTCCAGGGCGATCGCAGTGGCCTCCACCGAACCGATCCAGATCGGGAGGTACCGGTCGCCGCTGGTCTCCCGCAGCAGGAGGATCGGCTGGTTCGCGGGCAGTTCGACCCGGACGCCCACGACGCGCATCTCGCTCATGCGCTTCCCTCCTCCTGACGGTCCTGCAGTGTCGACGCTACACGGCGCACCCGGCCCGCGCCCGCCTCCGGACGGGCGGCGAGCCGTTGTCTTGGCGCCGGTTTCAGCCGGTTGCGCCGGACTCGCGCGGACCGGTGAGGAAGACCAGCCGGAACTTGCCGATCTGCACCTCGTCACCGTTGGCCAGCACGGCGGTGTCGACCGGCTCGCGGTTGACGTAGGTGCCGTTGAGGCTGCCCACGTCGACGACGACGAACTCGCCGGCATCGCTGCGGAACTCCGCGTGGCGCCGCGAGACCGTGACGTCGTCGAGGAAGATGTCGCTGTCGGGATGGCGGCCCGCGCTGGTGGACGGGCGGTCGAGGAGGAACCGCGACCCCGCGTTGGGCCCGCGCTTGACCACCAGCAGGGCAGAGCCCGCCGGAAGCGCGTCGACGCCGGAGACCGGCTGGTCCTGGGCGGGGGGCTCGACCTCGGAGAGGAAGTCCGCGCGGAAGACCGAGGTGGTCTCCGGGGAACGCTCCGGGGGTACGCCGGGCCCGTCGTTCGTGGTCACCTCGGGGTCTCCTCCTGCATGGATGTAGCTCGTCGTTCTGTGATGTGGCGGCCCCACGTGCCGTGGGTCCAACAAACCTACCGCGCGGCGGCGTCCGGTTCCGGGCCGGTCAGCTTCCGGTCAGCTCGCTGTACGCCGCGGCGTCGAGCAGGCCTTCCGGCGCCTCGGAGGCGTCGTCGGCGAGCCGGACGTCGATCATCCAGCCTGCCTGGTAGGGCCCACTGTTGATCAGCTCGGGGCTGTTCTCGAGGGACTCGTTGACGGCGACCACCGTGCCGGACACCGGAGCGTAGATGTCGGACACCGACTTGGTCGACTCGACCTCCCCCACCACCCCGCCGGCGGCCACGGAGTCACCGACGGACGGCAGCTGCACGAACACGACGTCGCCGAGCTGGGACTGGGCGTGGTCGGTGATGCCGATCCGGACCACCCCGTCCCCCAGGTCGCGCACCCATTCGTGAGCTTCGGTGTAGCGGAGGTCCTCGGGAATCACGCGACGACTCTAGTCCCCGCTCCTGGCCGCGCCCGCGACCCCCGGCGGCACCGCATCGGCGCGCATCGCCAGCACGAACTGGGCCAGGTACAGAGCGCCCGAGTACAGGTAGAGCGCGGTGCCCCAGATCGCGAAGGCGTACCCGAACGGCCGCGCCAGCTCGGCGTACCAGCCGGTGCCCTGGCCGAGCAGGAGCAGCGGGAACGCGTACAGCAACAGGAACGTGGCGCCCTTGCCGATGTAGGTGACGAGGTAGGGGCCGTAGCCACGGCGGCGCAGCACCGGCAGCGTGGCACCCAGCACCAGGTCGCGGCACACCAGCGCCGCAACGGCCCACCACGGCACGACGTCGCGGGCACCGAGCGCGACGAGCGCCGCGAGGATGTAGAGCCGGTCCACCGCCGGGTCGAGCAGTGCACCGAGTCGGCTGTACTGCCCGAGCAGCCGGGCGAGCTTGCCGTCGAGCCAGTCGGTGAACCCGCCGACCGCGAGCACGAGGATCGCCCACCCGTCGGCGCGCGGCACGAGGAGCAGGTAGAGGAACAGCGGCACCCCGGCCAGCCGCAGCACGCTGAGCAGGTTCGGGACCGTCACGATGCGGTCGGCCCGGGGCCGTGTGGTCGGCAGGTCGGGCACATCAGGAGCCTACTGGTGCACCCCCGGGGCCACCGGCGGGTGCACAGGAGGGCCGCCGCAGGCAGGATCGTCGCCATGGAAACGATGGCGCTGCGAGAAGCACAGGCCCCACTCAAGGCCCGCTACCGGGACGACCCGGACGCGGCGTTGATCACGCTGAAGGCCGAGGGCGAGCTCGACGGGACCGGCGTCGCCTGCCGGGTCCGCACCGCGACCGCGCTGGCCGAGGCCGGCCTGCACCCGGCCACCGGCGGGGACGGTTCCCAGCTGTGCTCCGGCGACATGCTGCTGGAGGCGCTGGTCGCCTGCGCAGGGGTCACGCTGCGCGCGGTCGCCACGTCGCTGGGGCTCGAGGTGAGCGGTGCGGTCCGCGCCGAGGGTGACCTCGACTTCCGCGGCACGCTGGGCGTCGACAAGGAGGCGCCGGTCGGTTTCCGCGACATCCGGCTGACCTTCGACCTCGACACGACCGCGGATGCCGACCAGGTCGCCACCCTCATGAAGCTGACGGAGCGGTACTGCGTGGTGCTGCAGACGCTGGTGTCCTCGCCCGCCACGTCGGTGGAGGTGCGGACCGGGGGGACCGACGGGACCGAGGTCCGGTGAACGGCGCCCACGCTCTGATCCGGTCCCTCGTGACCAGCGGGGTGGACGTCTGCTTCGCCAACCCCGGCACCTCGGAGATGCACTTCGTCGCGGCGCTGGACGGCGTGCCCGAGATGCGCGCCGTCCTCGTCCTGTTCGAGGGCGTCGCCACCGGGGCCGCCGACGGCTACGCCCGGATGGCCGAGCGGCCGGCGGCGACCCTGCTGCACCTGGGTCCCGGGCTGGGCAACGGCGTGGCCAACCTGCACAACGCCCGGCGGGCCGGCTCGCCGGTCGTGAACGTCATCGGCGACCACGCCACCTACCACGCGAAGTACGACGCCCCGCTGCAGTCCGACATCGGGGCCATCGCGGGCGCGGTGTCGGGATGGGTGCGGCACAGCGCGCTGACCTCCGAGGTCGGCGCCGACGCAGCGGCGGCGGTGGCCGCGGCCCGGGAGGGCCAGGTCGCCACCCTCGTCCTGCCTGCCGACGTCAGCTGGGAGCCGGACGGCGGCGTGGTCGCCGACCCGGTCCCCGCCGCGCCCCGGGCCGCGGCCGACCCGGACGCGGTGGGGGCCGCGGCCGCCGCGCTGCGCTCCGGCGAGCCGTGCATCCTGCTCGTGGGAGGCGACGCCACCAGCGCCGACGGCCTGGCCGCCGCCGACCGGATCGCCGCCGCGACCGGGGCGACGGTCCTAGCCGAGACGTTCCCGACGCGCCTGGAGCGCGGGGCGGGCGTCGCTCCGGTGGAGCGGGTGGCCTACCAGGTCGACATCGCTGTCCGCCAGCTCGCGGGAGCGCAGCATGTGGTGCTGGTGGGAGCCCGCTCCCCCGTGGGGTTCTTCGCCTACCCCGGCAAGCCGTCGGACCTGGTCCCCCCGGGCGCTCACGTGCACACCGTGGCCGCCAGGGAAGGAGCCGCCGCGGCCCTGGACGAGCTCGCGGACCTCGTGGCCCCGGGCACGACCGCGCGCGTGGCAGCGCTCGCGCGGCCCGAGCTGCCCACGGGTGCGCTCACCGTCGCGAGCGCCGCCGCCGTGGTGGGCGCGCTGCTGCCCGAGGGGGCCATCGTCGTCGACGAGGCGGTCACGTCCGGGTTCGGCCTGCCCGGCGACACCGCGGGCGCGCCCCGCCACGACTGGCTCACCCTTACCGGCGGGGCGATCGGATGGGGGCTGCCCGCGGCCACGGGTGCCGCCGTGGCCTGCCCGGACCGGCCGGTGTGGGCCCTGCAGGCCGACGGGAGCGCGATGTACACGATCTCCGCGCTGTGGACCCACGCCCGCGAGGGGCTCGACGTCACCACCGTGCTGTACAACAACAACGCCTACGCCATCCTGCGGGGCGAGCTGCAGCAGGTCGGGGCGGCCGGCTTCGTCCAGCACGACGGCAAACGCGCGAAGGCCCTTCTCGACCTCGGCGGACCCGACCTGGACTTCGTCTCGATCGCCCGTGGGATGGGCGTGCCGGGGGTGCGGGTGACCACGGCCGAGGAGATGGCCGACGCGCTGCGCCGGGCCTCCGCCGAGCCCGGACCGCACCTCGTGGAGGTGATGGTTCCGCCGCTGGTGGCGTGACAGCCCCGTTCGTCGCGGCTGATCGCCGCTTCGTCGCCCGGCCCCGTACCCGAGCGATCCGGACACCCGGTGCGCGGACGTAGAGTGTCGCCCACGTGACGCAGCGTTCTCCCGGCGAAGGGGTCGCGGCGTCCGGGTCCATGGCGGGCGGCACCGCAGGGATGCGTGATGACGAGAACGGTCGAGGAGCTGCGGTCCGTCGACCACGCCTGCGCCGTTCCGGTGAGCGACGAGCAGCTCTGGGAGATGACGGCCGCGTTCGTGGCCGCCGGGCTGGCCGCGGGCGAGCAGGTCGTGTACTTCGACGACGGCACCGTCGACGGCGTGCTCGAGCGGCTCGCCGACGACCGCGTGGCGGTGGCGGAGTCGCTCCACGACGGCAGCTTCGCCATCGTCTCGCCCGACACCACACGCGCCACGCTGCGCAGCCCCCCGCCGCAGGTGCAGGAGCTCATCTGCAGCACCGTCGACGGCGCGCTCGAGCGGGGATACACCGGTATCCGGGTCACGGGGCAGTTCAGCTACGGCCTGAGACGCGCGGGCGGGGCCTCCCTCCTGGAGTACGACACCGTCTTCGACGAGGTGGCCCGCGTCCGCCCGGCCCGGGTCCTGTGCCTCTACGACCGGCGCCGCTTCCCCGAGGGCGCGATCGAGGAGTTGCGCGCCCGGCACCACACCGAGCTCGTCGTGCCGGCGATCTACGACGACAACCTGCTGCGGATCACCAGCACCGGGGCCGGCACCGCGCGGCTGGCGGGCGAGGTCGACCACAGCAACCGCCCCCGCATCCGCAGGCTGCTCGAGACGGCGCTCGACCAGGCACTGCGGTCGCACGCCGGCCCCACCGACATCACTCTCGACCTGTCGTCGCTGCGGTTCCTCGACGTCGCGGGAGCCGTCAGCCTCGTGCACGCCGCCGAGGAGTTCCCGAGCTCCCACCGGCTCGTGCTCACCGGCGTGCGGCCGCGCGTGCTGCGCGTGCTGGACCGCTGCGGCGCACCGTTCGCCGCACAGCTCGTCGTGCAGTCCCGTCCCGAGTACGCGCCTTCGGAGGCCCGATGAGGATCGAGACCACCCGCTCGGCCGTCGGGGTCCGGCTCGAGCACGCAGCCGGGTACCACCGCTCGGACGCCGACCTGCTCGCCCAGCTCGTCGCGCTGGCCCGCGCGGGGTTGGAGCGCGGCGAACCGGTCGCGCTCGCGTTGCGTCCGCGCACGGAACGGGCACTGCACACCCAGTTGGGGGGAACGGCGGGGCTGATCCAGCTCAGCCACCCCGACGGCCCGGACGGCGCCTCCGGCCAGACCCTGGCCACCCGCAGGGCGCTGGAGCTGCGCGAGCTGACCTCCAGCACCGGGGGGCCCGTCACCGTCCTGGCGGAGCACACCGCCTCGCTCGACGGCGCCGACGGCAGCTTCTGGACGGAGCTGGACGCTGCCCTGAACGTGGCACTCGCGGATCTCCCCGTACGGATGACATGTTTCTACCCGGAGCTGCCCCTCCATCTCGAGATCCTCGACGGCGCCCGGCACAACCACCCGCTGCTGCTCGTCGACGGCAGGCTGGTGCACAACCCCCAGCACCGCTGCCCCCGCGACGTCCTCACGATGCGGCCCGCTCCCGCGCCTGCGCTGCTCGGGCCACCCGACCTGCGGATCACGTTCAGCGCATGGCAGCTGCACGAGGTGCGCACGGCCGTCGAGGAGGCCCTGCGGGCCGCAGGGTACGGCCGGTCCCGGGCAGAAGACCTGGTACTGGCCGTCAACGAGGTGGCCACCAACGCCGTCGAGCACGGTGCGTCCGAGGCCGAGCTCGCGATCTGGACCAGCAGCGGCAGCGGGGTGGTGTGCGAGATCCACGACAGGGGCGTGCTCGCCGATCCGCTGCCCGGACTGCAGGCCCCGCACCCCTCCGACCCCCGCGGCCGCGGGGTGTGGATCGCCCGTCAGCTGTGCGACACGCTCCATGTGTGGGCCGACCGCTGGGGCACCCACGTCCGCATGCAGGCCGCCCCGTGACGTAAGATCGGGTTCGGCGCGTCACCCGCATGGCCCGCGCCCGGCCGTGAGTGTGACGAATATGCCCCTTGGCAACAGGCCCGGTCGGGAGAACACTCCATCGCGGGCTCGTGCGCCATCGGGACGCCGACAGGCCACATGCGTAGCACCAGCTTCGGGCACAACCATAGTCAGCACCACATTCGGGCACCATCACATTTGGGACCACCATGTCTGACGACCAGCGACGATCTCGCATGATGCAGGCTCACTCCGGTTGCCGGCGCCGGGTCACTGTGCTCGGCTCCTTCACCTTGACCACCGACGGCGCCACCGTGCCGCTCGGGGTGGACTCCCGCAGACTCGTCGCGTACCTCGCCGTGCATCCCCGGCCGCAGGAGCGCTCGAGCCTCGCCGCCGACCTGTGGCCCGGCGTTCCCGCCGGCGCGGCGGCGCGCATGCTGGCCGACGCCGTAGCCGCCGTGGACGTACCGGAGCTGTTCGCCGAGGACGACGACGAGACCGCGCCGATGGCGCTGGCCGCCGACGTCGAGGTCGACCTCGCCGACGCGATGGGGCTCGTGCGCGCGATGCCCGAGATCCCCACCAACCACGACCCGGACATCGCGCTGCTGTCGGCCGACATCCTGCCGGGCTGGACGGCCCCGTGGATCGCCGTGGAGCGGGAGCGGTTCCGCCAGCTGCGGCTCCACGCGATCGAGGAGCGAAGCCTGCGGCTGTCGTCTGCCGGCCGTTTCGACGAGGCCGTGACGATGGCGCAGACCGCCGTGCAGACCGCGCCGAGCCGGGAGAGCGCCCGCCGCGCCCTCATCGAGGCCCACCTGGCCCAGGGCAACATCGCCGCCGCCGTCGCCGAGTACGACGACTACCAGGAGCTGCTGCGGTCGAGCGTCGGTGGCCCCGCTCCGTCCGGGCTGGAGGCGCTGTTCCCGCCGTCGCCCGCGTGGCCGGTGCTGCGGGCACGTCGTCCGATGCCGCGCTCCGCCGTGCAGCTGCCGGGCCTGCGCTCCGTCCGCGGGGCCGCAGCCCCCGGCTCGCGCCGCCTGGTCGCCGGTGGTTCGGTCCCGGGCACCTCGACGCGCTGAGCGTCGGCGGGTCTAACCCGTCGCGGAGTGCTGCAAGCGGTCCAGGGGAATCTCGAAGCACACGCGGGTCCCCTGGCCCGACATCGACACCTGCATCCGTCGTGACAGCTCCCGGATGAGGGCGAGCCCGCGACCCCGGTGTCCCGGGTCCACCGGCACCGGTCGCCACCGGCCGTGGTCGGTCACCGTCACCGCCACCACCGGTCGCGACGGGCTCCCGTCGAGCTCCAGCTCCACCTCCACGGTGGCGCCCGCATCGGCATCCGGGCGGGAGGCGTCGGCGCCGTAGGCGTGCTCCACACCGTTCGCCACCGCTTCCCCGACGGCGAGCTGCAGGTCGACCACCGTGTGGGCGGGGAGGCGGTTGCCGCCTGCCCACGCGGAGATCCGTCTGCGGATGACGCTCAGCTCGGTTGCGCGCGCGTGGTGCCGCAGCCGCAGCCTGCGGTCCGACCGCTGCCCACCCAGGTACGTGATCGCTCCGTCGTCCACCACGCAGACAGTGGTGCCCGGCGCAGCAAGGTCCAAACCGTGTCGCCGGGGCACCGATCGGGTACTCGCCGTCCATGCATGGTTCCTCCGAGCCCGACGTGGCCGCCGACCCGAACCTCGCGCGCACCCGCGAGACCGGTGGGGTGGACCCCGATCGCAAGAAGCACCCCGACGACTCCGGAGCCGACCCGGACGGCGGCAGCACGACCGGTACCGACGAGAACGAGGAGTTCGTCGGCCGCGTCAGTGGGCAGGATGCGGGTTACGCCGGGGAGACCGGCGCCGAGGCCCGTGCCGCGGGGTCGGAATGAAGCGCGACGGAAACGAGCTGACCGGCCTCGCGAAGCTCGCCTACAAGCCGATCGGCCTGATCTTCGGGATGATCGGGGGCCTGGTGGCGGGGCAGGTCTTCGCACTGGTGTGGAAGAAGCTGTCGAACGAGGACGAGACACCGCAGCCGCTGTCGAACGACTACAGCACCCGAGAGGTGCTGCTCGCCGCCACGCTGCAGGGCGCGATCTTCGGTCTGATCAAGACTGCGGTGGACCGGTACGGGATGAAGGGCGTGCGGCGCTTCCTGGACGCGCCGCGGGCACCGGTCCGTAGTCGAACGGAGGTGTGAGGGATATGGCCGGCAAGGACGAGGTTCCGAGCACGGTGGAGCGCTCGGACGACAAGGCCGAACGGACGTGGGAGAAGACCTACGACTCCGCGATGGACAGCTACGACGGTGACGGTGCCCGCGCCCGTCGCACGGCCTTCGCGTCGCTGAAGCACACCCACGAGAAGGTCGGCGACCACTGGGAGCCCAAGGACGGGAAGGGTCCGTCCGACGAGCAGGCCGCCCGGGGTGGCCGCGACAGCGACCTCCCCACCGCCGGCGGTGTGGATGCCAATGCGTCGAAGGAGCACCTGCTCGACGTCGCCAAGAAGCTCGACGTGCGCGGCAGGTCGTCGATGAACAAGGACGAGCTGGTCGAGGCGATCGGTAAGGCGAACAACCGCGAGACCGCGAAGGCGCGCAAGAAGAAGTAGCGGGAACCACCGGACCTCGGTCGGCGTGGCCGACCGAGGTCCCGGCGTGTCCGTGCTCAGCCCAGGGCGCGCAGCTTCGGCAGGACGTCCTCGGCGAACTGCGTGAGGAAGCGCTCCTGGTCCGCGCCCGGCCCGTGGAAGACCAGGTGGTTCAGCCCGGCATCCACGTAGGGCTTGATCTGGGCCACGGCCTCCTCCGGGTCGGACGCCACGATCCACCGCTTCGCCACCTGCTCGATGGGCAGCTCGTCGGCGAGCCGCTCCATCTCGACGGCCGAGTCGACGCTGTGCTTCTGCTCGGGCGTGAGCGACAACGGCGCCCAGAACCGGGTGTTCTCCAGCGCCTGCTCGTGGTCGCGGTCGTAGGACAGCTTGATCTCGATCATCCGGTCGACGTCGTCGAGGCTGCGTCCGGCCGCCTCGGCGCCCTCGGCAACCGCCGGCAGCAGCTTCTCGGTGTAGAGGTCCATGCCCTTGCCGGAGGTGCAGATGAAACCCTCCGCCGAGCGGCCTGCGTACTTCGCCACGACCGGGCCCCCGGCCGCCACGTACACCGGCACCGGCTGCTCGGGCTTGTCGTAGATCGTCGCGCCGACCGTGCGGTAGTACTCACCCTCGAACGAGACCTCCTCGTCGGCCGTCCACAGCTCACGCATGAGCTTGACGGCCTCCCGCAGCCGGGCGAAGCGCTCCTTGAACTCCGGCCACTCCCGTCCGGAGACGGCGATCTCGTTCAGGGCCTCCCCCGTGCCGACCCCGAGCATGACGCGGCCGGGGTAGAGCATCCCCAGCGTGGCGAAGGTCTGCGCGAGCACCGCCGGGTTGTAACGGAACGTCGGGGTGAGCACCGACGTACCGATCTGTACCCGCTCGGTGCGCTCTCCCACTGCCGCGAGCCACATCAGCGAGGCCGGCGCGTGGCCGCCCTCGTGCCGCCACGGCAGGAAGTGATCCGACGTCACCACGCTGTCCAGGCCCAGCTCTTCCGCCCGCACCGCGTACTCCACGAGCTCCCGCGGCGCGAACTGCTCCGCCGAGGCCTTGTAGCCGATCCGCAACGCCACGTCCTCAGATCCTTCCCGACCCGACTGTTTCTGCTCCCTCCAGAGTGCTACAACCGCGCCCTTGACCTCCACCCGCCTCGAGGTCGCACGGTGACAGGCATGCCAGAACTCGCATGCGTCGCGGTTCGGAAAAACCTACCGTGATCGATGCCATGAGCGACCATCTCGAGCAGCAGCCCCACCGCGCCACCCTCGGTGCGCTGCGCCGCCTCGCCCCGTACGTCCGTCCCCACCGAGCCGCCCTGATCGGAGGCGGCCTCGCCGCGCTCGCGAGCAGCCTCGCCGGGTTGGCGATCCCGCTGGTCACCCGGGCCATCGTGGACGGGCCGATCGCCCGGTCCGAGCTGTCGGTGCTGCCGTGGCTGGTGCTCGGGGTCCTCGCGTTCGGCCTGCTCGAAGCGGGGCTGATGTTCCTGCGGCGGCGCCTCGTCGCCCGCCCGAGCACCCGCATCGAGGCCACCATGCGGGAGGACCTGTTCGCGCACCTGCAGCGGCTGCCCGTGGCCTTCCACGACCGGTGGCCCTCAGGGCAGCTGCTCTCCCGGGCGACGACGGACCTCAACACGATCCGGTGGTTCGTCGCATTCTCGGGGATCTTCCTCGTGGTCAACGTCCTGACGATGGTGGCGGGCGTCGGGGTGCTGCTGTGGCTCTCCCCCGTGCTGGGTCTGGTCATCGCCGTGATCGCGGTGCCGCTGATCGTGCTCACCCTCGCGCTGGAGCGCCGCTTCTCGGTGGCCGCCCGCCGCTCGCAGGACCAGGCAGGCGATCTCGCCACGGTGGTGGAGGAGTCGGCGCTGGGCATCCGCGTGCTCAAGTCGCTCGGCCGGGGGCGCAGGCTCACGGCGCGCTTCGTGGCCGACGCGCGCGGGCTGCGCGGCACCGAGCTGCTGAAGATCCGGCTGCTCGCGGCGCTGTGGGCGGTGCTCGTGATGCTGCCCGAGTCGGCCATCGCGCTGATACTCGGGCTGGGGGCCTACGGCGTCGCCACCGGCACGCTCACCCTCGGCACCCTCGTCGGCGCCGTCACCGTCATGACCTACCTGTTCTGGCCGATCGCGTCGATCGGCTGGCTGCTGGCGGAGGCCAGCAACGCCGCGGCCGCCACCCGCCGGTACTGGGAGGTCCGCGACGTGGTGCCGGCGATCACCGATCCGGCCACGCCGGTTCCGGCGCCGGACCCGGTGCGGGGCGAGCTCGTCCTGCACGAGGTGTCCTTCCGCTACCCGGGCGGGACCCGTGACGTCCTGCACGGCGTCGACCTGGCGCTGCGGCCGGGCGAGACGATGGCGCTGGTCGGTGCCACCGGCTCGGGCAAGACCACCCTCACCGCGCTCGTCGGCAGGCTCTACGACGTCACCGGCGGCGCCGTGCTCATCGACGGGGTCGACGTGCGCGACCTGCGGCTGGCCGACCTGCGCACGATCGTGGCCACCGCGTTCGAGGAGCCGGTGCTGATCTCGGCGAGCGTGCGGGAGAACGTCGCGCTCGGGCTCCCGGCCGCGTCGGACGAGCAGGTCTGGGAGGCGTTGCGGGTGGCCAGCGCCGACGGGTTCGTCGCGGCGCTGCCCTGGGGCCTCGACACCCGCATCGGCGAGCAGGGCATGTCGCTCTCGGGCGGGCAGCGCCAGCGGCTCGCGCTGGCCCGTGCGGTGATCGGGCGCCCTCCCGTCCTGGTGCTGGACGACCCGCTCTCCGCGCTGGACGTGCACACCGAGGCCGAGGTCGAGGCGGCGCTGCGCCGGGTGCTGGGTGGGGTGACGGCGCTGGTCGTGGCGCACCGGCCGTCCACGGTCCAGCTCGCCGACCGGGTGGCGCTGCTCGTCGACGGGCGGATAGCGGCTGTCGGCACGCACAGCGAGCTGCTCGCCGCGGACCCGGAGTACCGGCGGCTGCTGTCCAGCCCCGACGAGGAACGAGCCGACGAACGAGAGGAGGTGGGCGCGTGAGCACCGGTACGGAGTCCGACGTCGGCACCACCACGGAGACGGGCACGGGCAAGGCCGCCACCGCCGACGTCGACACCGCCGGCGAGTCCTGGCGCGGTATCGCGCCGGAGGACGACGAGGCCGACGCCGTCGACCGGCGCACCGGGCTGAAACTGCAGCAGCGCGCCCGCCGGCTCGTCGCGGAGCTGCTGCGGCCGCACCGGCGTGCCGTCACCGTCGCGCTGGTGCTGCTCGTCGCCGAGAACCTGGTGATGCTGGCCGGCCCGCTGCTGGTGGCCACCGCGATCGACACCGGCGTGCCAGCGGCGCTGGCCGGGCGGCCCGCGCCGCTGGCCTGGTCCATCGCGGGGTACGCGGCCACCGGGATCGCCGGGGCGGCGCTGCGCTCGGCGTTCCTCCTGCTGTCCGGGCGGGTGGGGCAGGACGTGCTGCTCGACCTGCGGCGGCGGGTGTTCGCCCACGGGCAGCGGCTGTCGCTGGACTTCCACGAGTCCTACACCTCCGGGCGCCTGATCTCGCGCCTGACCAGCGACATGGACTCGCTGTCGGACCTGCTGGAGAAGGGTCTCGACGGGCTGTTCGGCGCCGTGCTCTCGCTGGTCGGTGTCACCGTGCTGCTGGTGTGGCTCGACCCGATGCTCGCCGCGGTCGTGCTCATCGGGTTCGTCCCGCTGATGGTGATCACGCGCTGGTTCCAGCGCAGCTCCCGGGCGAGCTACCGGCGCACCCGCAGCACCGTCGCCCGGCTGATCGTGCACTTCGTCGAGACGATGAACGGCATCCGTGCCGTGCATGCCTTCCGTCGCGAGCGGCGCAACGACGAGATCATGGACCGGCTCACCGTCGCCAACCGCGACGCCAACACCGAGGCGTTCCTGAGCGTCGCCTGGTTCATCGCGGGCATCCGGGTGGTCGGCAACGTGTCGCTGGCGCTCGTGCTGCTGATCGGCGGCCTGCGGGTGGTCGACGGCACGCTGGCGCTCGGCGCGCTCACCGCGTTCCTGCTGTACCTGCGCCGGCTCTACGACCCGCTCGACGACCTGGCGCAGTTCTTCAACAGCTACCAGTCGGCGGCCGCGGCCCTGGAGAAGATCGCCTCGGTTCTCGACACCCCGGCCGGGGTGCCCGAACCGGCCCGGCCGGTGCCGCTGCCCACGCCCGTGCGCGGGGACCTGGAGTTCGACCACGTCCGGTTCGCCTACCGGAGGGCGGCCGAACGCACGGTGCTGCCGGAGTTCTCGCTGCGCATCCCGGCCGGGCAGACGGTCGCGCTGGTGGGGGCCACCGGTGCGGGGAAGTCGACGCTGGCCAAGCTCGCTGTGCGGTTCTACGACCCGACCTCGGGCGCGGTCCGGCTCGACGGGGTGGACCTGCGCGACGTCGCCGACGCCGACCTGCGGTCCGCGCTGGTGATGATCACGCAGGAGGCGTTCCTGTTCTCCGGGTCGGTGGCCGACAACATCGCGATGGGCAGCGGCCACGACGACGGCCACGATCATCGGCCGCCCACCCGCGCCGAGATCGCGGCGGCCGCCGAGGCGGTGGGCGCCCGCGAGTTCATCGAGGCACTGCCCGACGGGTTCGACACGGACGTGCGCAAGCGCGGCGGGCGGCTCTCGGCAGGCCAGCGTCAGCTCGTGTCGCTCGCGCGGGTGGTGCTGGCCGACCCGGCGGTGGTGCTGCTCGACGAGGCCACGTCCTCCCTGGACATCCCGTCGGAGCGAGCGGTGCAGGCCGCACTGGAGACGGTGCTCGCCGGCCGCACGTCGTTGATCATCGCCCACCGGCTCTCGACGGTGCTGATCGCCGACCGCGTGCTGGTGCTCGCCGACGGCCGGATCGTGCAGGACGGGTCACCGGCGGAGCTGCTGGGCGGCAGCGGCGAGTTCGCCGACCTGCACGAGGCGTGGCGCGCGTCCCTCGCCTGAGCGGCAGGATGGCGGGATGCCTCCGGAGCCCGTCGCGCCCGAACCGGTGTCCGTCGTCGCGCCGGCGCTGACCCACCCGCACCTGCTGCGGCAGCGCTGGCGCGACGTCGCGTTCCTGCACTGGGCCGTCCGGCCCGCCGCGGTGGCCCGGTTCTTCCCGCCCGGCGTCGAGCCGGACGTCCTCGACGGCTGGACCTACGTCGGCCTCGTGCCGTTCCGCATGACCGGCACCGGCTTCGCCCACGGGCCCACCCTGCCGTGGGTGGGCACGTTCCTGGAGACCAACGTGCGCCTGTACTCCGTGGACGCCACGGGGCGGCGCGGCGTGGTCTTCCTCAGCCTCGACGCCGAGCGGGCCGTCGCCGTGGCGGCCGCCCGCGCGGCCTTCGGGCTGCCCTACCGGTGGGCGCGGATGCGTTTCGTCGCCGATGGGGACGTGCGCGGCTACGCGACGCGGGTGCGGTGGCCCGGGGTGTCCGCACGCAGCCGCATCGTCGTGCGCGCCGGCACGCAGGCCCCCGACGGCCCGCTGGAGCAGTTCCTCACGGCGCGCTGGGGCCTGCACACGGCTCATCTCGGCCGCACCTGGTACCTGCCCAACGAACACGCCACCTGGCCGCTGCGCACGGCGGAGGTGCTGGAGCTCGACGACGGGCTGGTCGCCGCGGCCGGCCTCGGCGACCTCACGCACCGCCCCCCGGACCACGTCGCCTTCAGCGACGGCGCCTACGTTCGTTTCGGGAGCCCGACCCCGGCAACCACCCCCCGCGGTTCAGGAAAGCCACTTTCAGGCCCTCTCAGGGCAGGAAAGTGGCTTTCCTGAACTTCCGGCGCCGCCGGGGGCCGGGTCAGATGAAGGCGCTGTGGCCGGTGATCGCCCGGCCCACCACCAGGGTGTTGATCTGGCGGGTGCCTTCGAACGAGTAGAGGGCCTCGGCGTCGGCGAAGAACTTCGCCACCCCGTAGTCGAGGACCACGCCGTTGCCCCCGACCACCTCGCGGGCGAGCGCGACGGTCTCGCGCATCCGGCTCGTGCAGAACTCCTTGGCGAGCGCGGCGTGCTCGTCGCGGGCCTCCCCCGCGTCCTGCAGCTGCGCGAGCCGGACCGCCATCCCGAACGAGGCGGTGATGTTGCCCAGCATCCGGACCAGGAGGTCCTGCACGAGCTGGAACCCCGCGATCGGACGGCCGAACTGCTCGCGTTCCTTCGCATACGCCAGCGCGACCTCGTAGGCGGCCATCATCGTGCCGGTGGAGCCCCACGCCACTCCCCCACGGGTACGCCGCAGCACCTTGTTGGTGTCGGCGAAGGAGCCGGCGTTCTGCAGCCGGTCGGACTCGGGCACGCGACAGTCCTGGAGCACGATGTCGGCGTTCTGCACGGTGCGCAGCGCGACCTTGTTCTCGATCTTGCTGGTGGTCATGCCGGGGTTGTCCTGCGCCACGACGAAGCCCTTCACGGAGTCGTCGGCGACGTCGCGGGCCCAGATCACGACGAGGTCGGCGAAGGTCCCGTTGCCGATCCAGCGCTTCTCACCATCGAGCACCCACTCCGCGTCCGGTCCGGAGCCCACGCGGCGGGCGGTGGTCCGCAGCCCGCGGGCGACGTCCGACCCGCCGTCGGGCTCCGTGAGGCCGAACGCACCGATCCGCTCCATCCGCGCCATGGCAGGCAACCAGCGCGCCCGCTGCTCGGCCGAGCCGCACAGGTCGATGCTGCCCATCGCGAGGCCGTTGTGGATGCCGAAGAAGCTGTTCATCGACGGGTCGGTGTGGGCGATCTCCAGTGCGACGAACCCGATCAGCAGGCGACGGGCGGCCGGGCCGTCCAGGTCGTCGTAGGGCAGGGCGGCGATGTCCAGCGCGGCGAACCCCGGTACGAGGTGGTGCGGGAACTCGGCGCGCGTCCAGTGCTCGACGGCGACCGGCGCCACCTCGGTGCGCAGGAACTCCCGCACCCGGGCCACCACCTCGTGCTCCTCGTCGGTGAGGAGGTCGGCGTAGCGGAAGAAGTCGCCGAGGAGCGGAGCGGTACCGGTCGCTGGGTCCATACCCGACGATCGCACCGGCCCGAGGGCTCGGCAACCGCCGCGGCCTACCCTGGGAGCGTGTCGACGGAGCTGCTCGATCGCGCCCCCACCCTGGAACGTCGCCACGGGCTGCCGGTGCACGCGCAGATCGAGCAGTGGCTCATGGACGAGATCACGCACGGCCAGATCGCCACCGGCGACCGGCTGCCCGGGGAGCGCGCACTGGCGGCCGCGCTGCGGGTGAGCCGCATGACGTTGCGGCAGGCACTGGACGGGCTCGCCCGCCGCGGGGTGCTCGTCCGGCTGCCGGGACGCACGGGCGGGGCGTTCGTGGCGGAGCCCAAGATCGACTGTGATCTCACGGGCCTGGCCGGGTTCACCGAGCAGATGCGGCGGGCGCACCGGCGCGCCGGGGCCGAGGTGCTGTCCGCGCGGACGGTGGCCGCCGAGGAGACGGTCGCGGCGGCGCTGCGGATGCCGCCGGGCACGGCGGTGCACGAGCTCGTGCGGGTGCGCTCGGCGGACGGCACGCCACTCGCGCTGGAACGGTCCTGGTTCCCGGCCGAGCACCTCCCCGGCCTGCTCGACCACCCGCTGACCGGGTCGATCTACGACCTGCTCTCGCTGCAGTTCCGGCTCGCCCCGCACACCGCCGTGGAGTACCTGGAGTCGGTCAGCGCCGACGCCGCCGACGCCGACGCGCTCGGGGTCCCCCGAGGCACGGCGCTGATGAGCGTGGAGCGGGTGGCCCAATCGGTGGCCGGGCTGCCCGTGGAGTTCGCCCGCGACGTCTACCGCGCCGACCGCGTCCGGCTGATGGTGCGCACCGACATCCAGGAGCGGCGCCGGCAGCACCCGGGCGGCTAGTGCGGCGTGGCCTGCTGCCCGGCCAGCCGGACGACGGCCGCGGCGATGGCAGGCGACTGCTCCTCCGGCAGGAAGTGCCGGGCGCGCAGCTGAGTGGCGCTCTCCACTCCCAATGCGTCCTGCACCGCGCGGCGGCGGTTCTCCCCGAGCGCGGGGTCGTACTGCCCCCACACCACCTGCGCCGGGTACGGCCGGGAACGCAGGCCCTTGTAGAAGAAGGCCTGTTTCGCCTCCGTCAGCTCGAACCCGCGCATGATCCGCAGGAACGCCCGCCCGCCGTCCTCGCGCTTGAGCAACGCGAAGTAGGCGTCGATCTCCGAGCTGTCCATGGCGGTCTGGTCGGCCAGCCCCACGTGGCGGAAGAGCCAGCGGGAGCCGGGAGGGCGCAGTCCCGCGAGCCAGGCCTCCCCGACGGTGGGGATCGCGAAGGGTTGCATCGACCACGGGCGCCGGAACACCGCGACGTCGACGGGCGAGTTGAGCACGGTCAGCGAGAGCACCCGCTCCGGGTGGGTGATGGCCCATTCGAACCCGATCGGCCCGCCGATGTCGTGCACGACCAGATGGCACCGATCGATCCCCAGCGCGTCGACCGCGTGGCCGGTCCACTCCGCGAGGCCGCTCCAGGAGTAGTTGAACCCCACCGGGCGATCGGCCAGGCCGAGGCCGGGAAAGTCGAACGCGACGCCCCGCAGTCCGCGACCGGCGAACTCCGGCACGAGCTTGCGGAAGAGGAACGAGCTTGCCGGGACGCCGTGCAGGCACACCACCGGCGGTCCGTCGCCCCGGTCGAGAACGAAGCTCCGCACCCCGTCGGCCTCGAAGTCGCGACCGGACGAGCGGTGCCTCTCCACCACGTCGGCGACAGTGCGCAACACAAATCCCCCCTTGTGGGAACAAATCCCATTCCGCCGATATCGGACCAGCCCCCGGGAATAGTCGGGAGATCGGCGACTCGAATTCGAGACTACCCACTCGACCCACTCCACGACGCCCGTGAATCGCAGTGGGAGGCTTGCCGCTCCAGCCCATTTTCCATCCCGCGGACGGTCGCCGGAGCTCGACCGATGAGCATCGAGCGCCCAGCAGGTCTCAGAGAGGACCGACGGAAGGAATGGCGTGATGGCCGCGGGATATGTGGACACCAACGGAGTGACGTTGTGGTACGAGGAGCTGGGCCGGCCGGACGGGACGCCGGTGCTCCTGGTGATGGGAGGCGGGGCGTCGGTGCTCTGGTGGCCACGTGAGCTGATCGAGGGCCTCGTCGGCGCCGGGTACCGGGTCGTGCGGTTCGACAACCGGGACGTCGGGCTGTCCACCCACATCGACTGGGCCAGTGCGCCGTACGGGATCGGGGACATGGCCTCCGATGCGGTCGGCGTGCTCGACGCCCTCGGCATCGCCGCCGCCCACCTCGTCGGTGTGTCGGTGGGCGGGATGGTCGTCCAGGTCGCGGCCCTGGAACATCCCGACCGCGTGCGTTCCTTGACGCTCATCAGCTCCACACCCGGGCCGGACCCCCGCCTGTCGCCGGGTGACGGTTCCGTGTTCGCCGGCCTCGACCGCCCCGTCGAGACCGACGAGGACCTGGCCGACCTGGAGGTCGACTTCTGCCGCGCCGTGGCGGGCAGCCGGTTCGCGTTCGACGAGCGGTACTACCGCGAGATCGCCGTCGCCGATCACGCCCGTGGCACGAACCCGGCGGCCAACGCCCCCTCGGCGTCCTCACGCATCGACGATCTCGCCCGGATCCAGGTACCGACCCTCGTCGTCCACGGCACCGAGGACCCGATCTATCCCTACGACCATGCCGAGGTCCTCGCCGAGGGCATCCCGGCGGCCACGCTGGTCACGTGGGACGGCGTCGGCCACGAGCAACCCCCTCAGCTCGTCCCCGAGCTGACCCGGCTGATCACCGGCCATGTGCACGCGGCGGGCCGAGGCGACCCGAGCGGCTACCGATGCTGACGGGGCCGGCGCCTACGATCGCCGGGTGACGCTCCCCCGGACCGCCGACGCGCAGCAGGTGCTCCACCGGGTCTTCGGCTACGACACGTTCCGCGGGAACCAGCAGGAGATCATCGAGCACGTCTGCGGAGGCGGCGACGCCCTCGTGCTCATGCCCACCGGTGGCGGCAAGTCGCTGTGCTACCAGATCCCCGCCCTGGTCCGCGACGGAGTCGGGGTGGTCGTCTCCCCCCTGATCGCGCTCATGCAGGACCAGGTGGACGCCCTCCTCGCGCTCGGCGTCCGGGCGGGGTTCCTCAACTCGACCCAGGGGCCCGACGAGCGGCGCGCCGTCGAGGCCGCGTTCCTCTCCGGGGAGCTCGACCTGCTCTACCTCGCCCCGGAGCGGCTGCGGGTGGAGTCCACCCTGCGCCTGCTGGAGCGGGGCCGGATCGCGCTGTTCGCCATCGACGAGGCCCACTGCGTGGCCCAGTGGGGCCACGACTTCCGCCCCGACTACCTCGCGCTCTCACAGCTGCACGAGCGCTGGCCCGACGTGCCCCGCATCGCGCTCACCGCCACCGCCACGGAGGCCACCCACGCCGAGATCGCCGGGCGGCTGAACCTCGAGGGCGCCCGGCACTTCGTCGCGAGCTTCGACCGGCCCAACATCCAGTACCGGATCGCGCCGAAGGACGAGCCCCGCCGCCAGCTGCTCCACCTGCTGCGCACCGAGCATCCCGGCGACGCCGGCATCGTCTACTGCCTCTCCCGCAACTCGGTCGACAAGACCGCCGAGTTCCTCGTGGCCCAGGGGCTCACGGCGCTGCCGTACCACGCCGGTCTCGACGCCGGCACGCGCGCGGCCAACCAGTCGCGGTTCCTGCGCGAGGACGGCGTGATCATGGTCGCCACCATCGCGTTCGGCATGGGCATCGACAAGCCCGACGTCCGCTTCGTCGCGCACCTGGACCTGCCCAAGTCGGTGGAGGGCTACTACCAGGAGACCGGCCGCGCCGGGCGCGACGGGCTGCCGTCCACGGCCTGGCTGGCCTACGGGCTCGCCGATGTCGTGCAGCAGCGCAAGATGATCGACGACTCCGAGGGCGACCTGGCCCACCGCCGCCGCCTCGCCCAGCACCTCGACGCGATGCTCGCGCTCTGCGAGACCGTCGAGTGCCGGCGGGTGCAGCTGCTCAACTACTTCGGGCAGCAGGGCAAGCCGTGTGGCAACTGCGACACCTGCCTCGCTCCGCCCGAGTCGTGGGACGGCACGGTCGCCGCGCAGAAGGTGCTCTCCACGGTGTTCCGGCTCGACCGGGAGCGCCACCAGAAGTTCGGGGCCGGGCAGATCGTCGACATCCTGCTCGGGAAGCGCACCGCGAAGGTCGAGCAGTTCGACCACCACTCGCTCACCGTGTTCGGTGTGGGCACCGAACTGGGAGAGGGTGAGTGGCGCGGGGTCATCCGGCAGCTGATGGCGCAGGGCCTGCTGGCCGTCGAGGGCAACTACCAGACCTTCGTGCTCACCGAGGCCAGCCGGGGGGTGCTGCGGGGTGAGCGACAGGTCATGCTGCGGCGCGACCCGAAACGCCAGGCGCAGGGGCGCACGCGTTCCGCACGGGCCCCGCAGGTGGAGCTGCCCGCCGCGGCCGCGCCGGTGTTCGAGCGGCTGCGGGCCTGGCGCGGGTCCGCGGCGAAGGAGCAGGGCGTACCCGCCTACGTGATCTTCCACGACGCCACACTGCGGGAGATCGCCACGCGGATGCCCGCCACCACCGCGGAGCTGGGCACCATCAGCGGGATCGGGGAGAACAAGCTCGCGAAGTACGGCGCGCAGGTGCTCGAGGCGCTCGCGGGCTGAGCTCAGGTGCGGTCTCCCGAGGTCAGGGGGCCGACACCCCCTCCTCGATCACGTAAGCCGTGGTCTTCGAACGGTCCAGGAACCGGGCCTCGTCCTCGGCGATCGCGGGAATGCCCAGGCTGGAGATCCAGTTCTCGAACCCGGAGCGGTCGTCCCACACCGTCTCCGTGACCACGTCGAACCCGATGGCCGGTGACTCGAGGTTGGCCGCATCGCCGCGGGAGAGATAGTTGCGCTTGTACACCCTCGGCAGCGGCGCATGGCTCAGCACGAGCGGTACGTGATGGTTCTCGTAGTAGTCGATGAACTCCTCGCGACTGAGGTCCGCACGCTTGGTCAGGTAGGCGAAGACCTTGAACATCGTTGATCCTTCCGATTCTGCAAGGTCGTCACACCGGCCGACCTGCGCACTGTGGAGCCGTAGTGCTGTGAGGAGGAGCGGGACCTCTAGAGCATCTCCAACGGCTGGGGGCGCCGCGGTGGTGGGAATGCCGCGTCCAGCGTCTCCAGGTCGTCGGCGGTGAGGGCCAGGTCGCGGGCGGCGGCGTTCTCCCGGACGTGCTCGGGGTCGGCGGCTTTCGGGATCGCGATCATGGCATCCCGGTGCAGTACCCACGCCAGTGCCACCTGGGCGGGCGTCGCCCCGTGCCGCCGGGCCACCTCGGTCAGCCCGGGTTCGCCGAGCAGCCTGCCCTGCTCGATCGGCGAGTAGGCCATCACCGGCACGCGGTGCTCACCGCACCACGGCAGCAGGTCGTACTCCGGACCGCGGCGGGTCAAGTTGTAGAGCACCTGGTCGGTAGCCACGGCGTGGCCGCCCGGCAGGCCGTACAGCTGCTCCATGTCGTCCCGGTCGAGGTTGCTCACCCCCCAGTACCGGATCGCGCCGGCGTCGAACAGGTCGGCGAACCCGGCGAGCGTCTCGGCGAGGGGGACCCGGCCGCGCCAGTGCAGCAGGTACAGATCGATCCGGTCGGTGCGCAGCCGCCGCAGGCTCTCCTGGCAGGCGCGCACGGTGCCGGCGCGGGTGGCGTGGTGGGGCAGCACCTTGTCCACCAGGAACACCTCGTCGCGACGGCCGGCGACGGCCTCCCCGACCAGCTCCTCCGACGCGCCGTCGCCGTACATCTCCGCCGTGTCGACCACGCTCAGGCCGAGGTCGAGGCCCAGGCGCAGCGCCGCGATCTCGTCGGCGCGGCGCCGGGGATCGTCGCCCAGGTACCACGTGCCCTGGCCGAGCGCCGCCACCTGTTCGCCCGACGGCAACGTGACGACGTGGGGACCGGTCACCATCTGCACCTCCGTTGTCGCGGCTCCCCGCCATTCTGGCCGCAACCACGGTGACCCCGGCGCGGGGACGCCCTCAGCCGTCGGCGCGGATGCGCTCGCCCTTCGGGTCGTAGAGGACCGACGCCGCGACAGCGCCGTCCACCCACGTCCCGTCGACCTGCACCGCCACCGGCGCCCCCTCGGGGGTGCCGGCGGGCAGGTAGGCGTAGGCGAGGGAACGGGCCACCGTGTAGCCGTAGCCGCCGGAGGTGACCTGGCCGACGACCTCGTCCCCGACCCGCACGGGCTCCCCGCCCAGGGCGACCGCGCGGGGATCGTCGAGCACGAGGCAGCGCAGCCTCCGGGCGACCCCGCGCGCCCGGGCGGCCAGCAGTGCCCCGCGCCCGGCGAACTCCCCGTCGCGGCGCACGGCGAAGCCCAGGCCGGCCTCGTCGGGGGTGGTCTCGGGGCCGATGTCGGACCCCCACACGCGGTAGCCCTTCTCCAGCCGCAGGCTCTCGATCGCGCGGTAGCCGCCGGGGCGCAGCCCGTGGGGCGCGCCGGCCTCCACGAGCGTGGTCCACAGCGCGGCGCCGTACTCGGTGGAGCAGTAGAGCTCGAAGCCCAGCTCCCCGACGAACGTCACCCGCAGCGCGCGCACCGGGACGTCCCCGACCGTGGTCTCGCGCATCGACGGGTACGGGAAGTCGGCATTGGCCAGCGACGCGGGCGTCAGGGGGGCGAGGACCTCGCGGGAGCGCGGCCCCCACAGCCCGAAGCACGCCCAGGCGCCGGTCACGTCGGCCAGCCGCAACGCGGCACCGGTGCGCCGGGCCTGGCGGCGCAGCCAGCCGAGGTCGTGCGGCCCGAACGCCGTGCCCGTCACCACGAGGAACTCCTCGGGGCCCACCCGGGTGACGGTCACGTCCATCTCGATGCCGCCACGGTCGTTGAGCGCCTGCGTGTAGACGACGGCGCCGGGCTCGCGGTCGGTCCGCCCGGCGAAGACGTGCCGGCAGAACGCCGCCGCGTCCGGCCCGGAGATCTCGATCTTCGAGAACGAGCTCTCGTCGAACAGGCCTGCTGCCTCCCGGACGGCGAGGTGCTCGGTCTCGACGCAGGGCGACCAGTGCCGCCCGGCCCAGCCCCGGGGGCGCAGCTCCTCGGAGCCGGGCTCGGAGTAGTGGTTGACCCGCTCCCAACCGGCCTTCTCCCCGAACACGGCGCCGTGCGCCGCGTGCCACGGGTAGGCGGGCGAGGTGCGCAACGGGCGCCCCGCCGTCCGTTCCGCGGCCGGGTACCGGATGTCGTAGTAGCTCTCGTAGTTCTCCCGCACCCGCGCGAGCGTGTAGCCGGGCGAGCGGTAGTGCCGGTGGCCGAAGCGGCGCACGTCCATGTGCCACAGGTCGAGACCGGGGTCGCCGTCGAGGATCCAGGCGGCCAGCACGCGCCCGATGCCCCCGGCACCGGCGATGCCGTGCGCGCAGAATCCGGCGGCGACGAAGAACCCGGCCACCTCGGTCTCACCGAGGCAGAACTCGTTGTCCGGGGTGAACGCCTCCGGCCCATTGATCATCGACGCCACGCCCGTGTCGGCGAGCACCGGGAACCGGACCTGGGAGTTCTCGAGGATCTCCTCGAACCGCTCCCAGTCCGGCGGGAGCAGCTTGCCGTTGAAGTCGGCCGGGACGGCGTCGAGCGATCGCGGGGTGGCCGTCCAGGGCGCGCTGTGACGCTCGTAGCCGCCCATCACCAGCCCGTCGATCTCCTGGCGGTAGTAGACGAGCAGGTCGGGGTCGCGCAGCGACGGCAGCGGGTGGTCGGGCAGGGTGCCTGCCGGGAGCGGGGCCGTCACGACGTACTGGTGCGACATCGGCACCACGGGCACCCGCACGTCGACCAGCCGGGCGATCTCGGCGGCGAACATGCCGCCGCAGTCGACGACGACCTCGCACTCGACGTCGCCGCGGTCGGTGCGCACGCGGGTGACCCGGCCGCCGTCGGTGTCGATGCCGACCACCCTGGTCCGCTGGGCGATCGTCACACCCCCCTCGCGGGCGAGCGCGGCGAGCGCGTAGCAGAGCCGGGCGGGGTCGACCTGGCCGTCGGTGGGCGTGTACGCGGCGCCGAGCACCCCCTCGACCGACATCAGCGGGAACAGCTCCCGTGCCTCGTCGGCCGAGATGAGCTCCAGTGGCAGCCCTGATCGCTGCGCCCAGCCCGCCTGCCTGCGGATCTCCTCGAGCCGGGCGGGTGAGGACGCGAGCCGCAACGACCCCGACTCCACCCACCCCGGGGCGTGCTCGCTCTCCTGCAACCTGCGGTAGAGCTCGACCGACCAGCCGTTGATCGTGGTGAGCGCCGGGTCGGACCGCAGCTGCCCGACCAGGCCGGCCGAGTGGAACGTGGACCCGCTCGTGAGCTCGGCGCGCTCGACGAGCAGCACGTCCCGCTCGCCGCGCTCGGCGAGGTGGAACGCCACGCTCGTGCCGCCCACTCCCCCACCGATCACCACGACGCGGGCCCGCCCGGGGAGCGCTTGCACCATGCCCCGACCCTACGGTCTAGACCGTTCCCGGAGCGAGCCCTACGATCCTGCGATGGAAGTCCGATCCGCGGTGCTCGACCCCGTGACGGACGCGCTGCTCGACTCCATCCCGTGCACCTCCCGGCGGCCCCGGACGGTGGAGGAGCTACCCGGCGGCCTCACCAACCGCAACCTCAAGGTCACCAACCCCGACGGGTGCTGCGTCGTGCGCATCCCCGCCCAGGACGGGGGCGGCCTGCTCGGTATCGACCGCGACCACGAGTACGCCAACTCCGTGGCCGCCGCGGCGGCGGGCGTGGGGGCGCGGGTGCTGCACCGGCGGCCGGGCGTGGGGCTGACCGTCGAGTACCTGCCCGGGCGCCCGCTCACCGACGGCGACCTCCACGATTCCGCCGTGCTGGGCCTCGTGGCCGCCGCGTGCCGGCGGCTGCACGCCGGGCCGCGCTTCGTCAACGACTTCGACATGTTCGCCGTGCAGGCCCGCTACCGGCGCATCGTCGCCGAGCACGGCTTCCGGCTGCCGCCGCGCTACGACGAGTTCGCCCCGCTGGTGCCCCGGATCCGCGCGGCGCTCGGACCGCGGGTGACAGCGCCATGCAACAACGACCTCCTCGCCGCCAACCTGCTCCTGTGCCCGGACGGGAGCGGGGGCGAGCGGGTGCGGATCATCGACTTCGAGTACTCGGGCAACAACGACCCGTGCTTCGAGCTGGGCAACATCTGGAGCGAGGCGGCCCTGCCGGCCCCGCTGCTCGACGTGCTCGTCGCCGCCTACTTCGGCCGCCCGTGCCCCCGCCAGGTGGCCCGCGCCCGGCTGTTCGCGCTGATGGCGAAGTACGGCTGGACGTTGTGGGCGTCGATCCAGGACGGCTCCAGCCCGCTGCACTTCGACTTCTGGTCCTGGGGGATGGAGAAGTACGACCGGGCCGTCGCGGAGTTCGACGGCCCCGACCTCGAGCACCTGCTCACGGCAGCGCACCCGCCCGACCGAGATCTGTGACACCTGGAGGCCGCATGCCCGCCGACGACCCGAACAGTGACGACAGGAACGGGCACGACAGGCACGGCGACGAGGCCACCCTGCGCCGGCTCGGCTACGCGCAGGTGCTCTACCGCGAGATGGGCGGGTTCTCCAACTTCGCCATCTCCTTCACGATCATCTCGATCCTCGCGGGCTGCCTGACCTCGTACTACATCGCGTTCAACAACGGCGGCCCGGTCGCGATCACATGGGGCTGGCTGCTGGTCGGCGGGTTCTGCGTGCTGGTGGCGATGGCCATGGGCGAGATCGCCTCGGCGATGCCCACCGCCGGGGCGCTGTACTTCTGGGCGTCGAAGCTGGGCGGCCCGGCGTGGGGCTGGTTCACCGGCTGGTTCAACCTGATCGGCCAGATCGCGGTGACCGCCGCGATCGACTACGGCGCCGCGATCTTCACCACCGCGCTGCTCAACCTGTGGTTCCCCGCCGTCGTCGGCACCGGGACAGGCACGGTCTTCGTGGTCTACTCGGTGATCATCGCGCTGCACCTCGCGCTGAACCTGCTGAACGTGAACCTGCTGGCCCGGCTCAACACGTTCTCGGCGTGGTGGCACATGGTCGGCGTGCTCGTGATCGTCGCCGTCCTGATCGTCGTCCCCGACAACCACCAGTCCGCCGCGTTCGTGTTCGGCGAGACGCTCAACAACTCCGGGTTCTCCGGGGAGGGCTTCGGCGACGCCGGGTTCTGGTTCGTGTTCGGCATCGGCCTGCTGATGGCCCAGTACACGATCACCGGGTACGACGCATCGGCGCACATGAGCGAGGAGACGCGCCTGGCGTCCCGGGCCGCGGCCTGGGGCATGGTGATGTCGGTCGCCGTGTCGGTGGTCTTCGGCTTCGTCCTGCTGGTCGCGGTGACGTTCGCGGTGCCCGACGTCCAGGGCACGCTCGACGCAGCAGGCAACGCCGTCGTCTACATCTGGACGGAGTCACTCGGCGGGGCGTGGGCCGAGTTCCTGCTGCTCATCGCCGTGGTCGGGCAGTTCTTCTGCGGTACGGCGTCGGTGACGTCGGCGTCGCGGATGCTCTTCGCGTTCTCCCGCGACGGCGCCGTGCCCGCCTCGCGGCTGTGGCGCAAGGTCGCCGCCAACCGCGTGCCGGTGAACGCCGTGGCCGCGATCGCCGTGCTGAGCTGGGCACTGATGCTCCCGACGCTCGCGAACGGCGTGGTCGGCTACCTCGTCGGCACCTCCATCGCGGTGATCGGCCTCTACATCGCGTTCGCACTGCCGATCGTCCTGCGGATCCGGGCCGGCTCCCGGTTCGAGGGCGGCGCGTGGAGCCTCGGTCACCACTACCGCTGGGTCGCACCCGTCGCCGTCGCGTGGATCGCGCTCGTGTGCGTCCTGTTCCTGCTGCCGGTCTCCCCCAAGGGCATCCCGGGCGCCGCGGACTTCGACTGGAACGTGGTCAACTACGCCCCGATCACGGTGGGCGGGGCGCTGCTCCTGTTCGGTGGCTGGTACCTGCTCTCAGCGCGCCACTGGTTCACCGGCCCGGTCCGGGAGGCCGGCACCGAGGAGGAGCTGACCGGCATCGAGGGACAGCTGGAGGCCGATGCCCCGTGAGATCCTCATCCCCATGAAGCCACGCGGGATGCTCACGCTCGACCAGCTGCGGGCCGCGGTGGACGAGGGGTCGATCGACACCGTGCTCGTCGCGTTCACCGACATGCAGGGCCGGCTGCAGGGCAAGCGCTGCGCCGCCCCGTACTTCCTCGCCGACGTCGTGCCGCACGCGGCCGAGGCCTGCAACTACCTGCTGGCCGTGGACGTCGAGATGAACACCGTCGGCGGGTACGCGATGTCGAGCTGGGAACGCGGCTACGGCGACTTCGTGCTCAAGCCCGACCTCGCGACGTTGCGGCTCGTCCCGTGGCAGGAGGGCACCGCGCTCGTGCTGTGCGACGCGCAGTGGGCCGACGGGTCGCCCGTCGTCGCGTCGCCGCGGCAGATCCTGCGTGGCCAGCTGGACCGGCTCGCCGAGCACGGCCTGCACGCCGACGTCGGCACGGAGCTGGAGTTCATGATCTTCGCCGACTCGTTCGACACCGCCTGGCGCAAGGGCTACCACCAGCTCGAGCCCGCCAACCTCTACAACGTCGACTACTCGATGCTCGGCACGGCACGCGTGGAGCCGCTGCTGCGCCGGATCCGCAACGGGATGGCGGGCGCCGGGATGGTCGTCGAGTCGGCGAAGGGCGAGTGCAACCTCGGCCAGCACGAGATCGCCTTCCGCTACGCCGACGCGCTGACCACGTGCGACAACCACACGATCTACAAGACCGGCGCGAAGGAGATCGCCGACCAGGCCGGCACGGCGCTCACCTTCATGGCCAAGTACGACGAGCGGGAGGGCAACTCCTGCCACATCCACATCTCGCTGCGCGGGGAGGACGGGCCGGTCTTCGCCGGGGAGTCCGAACACGGCTTCTCCCCGCTGTTCGAGCACTTCGTGGCGGGCCAGCAGGCGTGTCTGCGCGAGCTCACCTACCTCTTCGCACCGAACGTCAACTCCTACAAGCGCTACGCCGAGGGCTCGTTCGCGCCCACCGCGGTCGCCTGGGGGCTCGACAACCGGACGTGCGCGCTGCGCGTCGTCGGGCACGGCCCCTCGCTGCGGGTGGAGAACCGGGTGCCCGGCGGTGACATGAACCCGTACCTGGGGGTCGCCGCACTGATCGCGGCCGGGCTGCACGGCATCGAGAACGAGCTGCCCCTGGAGCCGGAGCTCGCCGGCAACGCCTACACCTCCGACGCACCACGGGTCCCGTCGACGCTACGGGAGGCGGCCGAGCTGTTCGCCGGCTCCACGGTGGCCGTCGACGCCTTCGGCCAGGAGGTCGTCGAGCACTACGCCAACGCGGCGCGGGTGGAGCTGGCCGCCTTCGACTCCGCCGTCACCGACTGGGAGCGCCGGCGTGGCTTCGAACGGCTCTAGCCGCACCCACCGCCCGATCGTCGGGCTCACCGCATACGGGGAGCACGTCCGGTACGGGGTGTGGGAGCACGAGGCCGTGCTGCTCCCCGTCACCTACCCCGACGTGGTGCTCGCCTCCGGCGGAATCCCCGTGCTGCTGCCACCCCGCGTCGAGTCGGCGGTCGCCGTCGACCGGATCGACGCGCTGGTGCTCTCGGGTGGCCCCGACATCGCCCCGGGCCGGTACGGCGAGGCGCCGCACCCCCGCACCGGGGAGCCGCGGCCCGAGCGCGACGCCGCCGAGATCGCGATGCTGCACCGGGCGCTCGAGCGCGGCATTCCCGTGCTCGGTGTGTGCCGCGGGGTGCAGCTGTTGAACGTCGCGCTGGGCGGGACGCTGGTCCAGCACGTCCCCGACGCCGTCGGCCACACCGGGCACAACCCCACCCCGGGCGTCTTCGGCACCACCACGGTGGGTCTCGTGCCCGGCGGGCGCGTGGCCGCCACCGTCGGCACCACGGTGGCCGTGCAGTGCCACCACCACCAGGCCATCGACCGGGTCGCTCCCGGGCTGAGGGTCACCGGGCGGGCCGCGGACGGCACGGTGGAGGCCGTCGAGCTGGACGGCGCACCGTTCGTGGTGGGCGTCCAGTGGCATCCCGAACAGGACGCCACGGACGTTCGGCTGATGACGGCACTGGTGGCGGCGGCGACCGGGAACCCAACGCCACCGGGGCGGTAGCCGAGCGAGCACCCGACCGTCCCCACCTGCGGCACACGCCGACCGGTGCCAGGCCGGTGCAGCGGCCACCCCTCCCGCCGGGCTCGGCCGGAGCTCGCCCCTAGCCGGCGAATAGTCTGCGGACATGATCGAGCGGTTCGCGGGGCGCACGGCGGTCGTCACGGGCGGCGGCAGCGGCATCGGGCTGGCCACCGTCCGCAGGCTCGCCCAGGAGGGCGCCCGGGTCGTCGTCGGCGACATCGACGCCGGGCCGGGACAGGCGGCGGCCGACGAGGTCAACGGCCTGTTCGTGCGCACCGATGTCACGTCGGAGGACGAGGTGCAGGCGCTGTTCGCCGCAGCCGCGGAGCACTACGGCAGCGTGGACGTGGCGTTCAACAACGCGGGGATCTCCCCGCCGGAGGACGACTCGATCCTCACCACGGACCTGGCCGCCTGGCGGCGCGTCCAGGAGGTCAACCTCACGTCGGTGTACCTGTGCTGCCGCGCCGCAATCCCGCACATGCAGCGGGCCGGGCGCGGCTCGATCGTCAACACGGCGTCGTTCGTGGCGGTCATGGGCGCGGCCACCTCGCAGATCTCCTACACGGCGTCCAAGGGCGGCGTGCTCGCCATGTCCCGTGAGCTGGGCGTGCAGTTCGCGCGCGAGAACATCCGGGTCAACGCCCTGTGCCCCGGACCGGTGGACACCCCCCTGCTGCAGGAGCTGTTCGCCGCCGACCCCGAGCGGGCCCAGCGCCGCCTGGTGCACATCCCGATGGGCCGGTTCGCGCGGCCCGAGGAGATCGCCGGCACCGTGGCGTTCCTCGCGAGCGACGACGCCTCGTTCATCACGGCGTCCACGTTCCTCGTGGACGGCGGGATCTCCGGCGCCTACGTCACGCCCCTGTAGCGCGCACTAGCCCTCGGCCAGCCGGTGCAGCATCGCCGGGAGCGGCTGGGCATGCACCACCGCGAGGCGCTGCGTGGAGCGGGTGAGGGCCACGTAGAGGTCGTTGACACCGTGCGGCGACTCGGCGAGCAGCTCGGCGGGTTCCACCAGCACGACGGCGTCGAACTCCAGGCCCTTCGCCGAGCTCACCGGCAGCACGACCACCGGTGCGCTGAGGTCGATGTCGGGGGCGTCCGCCGGTGGCTCGCCCACCAGGCGTTCCCGCAGCGCCGCCACCCGCGCGGTCGGGGCGAGCACCGCGGTGCGGCCCTCGCCGACCGCGCCGGTCTCCTCGGCGAGCACCTTGGCGACCGCGTCGTCGAGCCGGCTCGCGTCCACCGCCACCGCCCGGGGCGGCACGCCGGTGCTGCGCACCGAGCGCGGCGCGGCCAGGCCCGGCTCGATGGCGGCGAGCACGTCGTCGGCGACGTCGGCGATCTCCGACGGCGTCCGGTAGTTGACCGTGAGCTGCTCGAGCCGCCACCGGTTGGCCACGAACGGCGAGAGCACCTCGCCCCACGACGCGGCGCCGGACAGGTCGCCGGTCTGCGCGATGTCCCCCACGATGGTCATCGAACGGCTCGGGCAGCGCCGCATGATCAGCCGCCACGCCATCGGAGACAGCTCCTGCGCCTCGTCGACGATCACGTGCCCGTAGGTCCACTCCCGGTCGGCCGCGGCGCGGTCGGCGGTGGAGTCGTAGCGGCGCACCGCCTGCCGTTCGGCGAGCCGGTCGGCGTCCACGACGTCGGTGGCGCGCAGCAGCTCGGGATCGAGGTCCTCCTCGAGGTCGAGCACGTCGAGCACCCCCTGCGCGTACATCACCTCCTCGCGCAGCGCGGCCGCCTCCCGCGCCGCCGCCTCGGCTCCGTCGTCACCGAGCAGCTCGGCGGCCTCGTCGAGCAGCGGGACGTCGGCGGGGGTCCACCGCTGGTCGGGCGGGACGTCGGCGCCGGGCGCGGGGCGCAGCAACAGCTCCCGCTCGGCCGCGGGGATCCGCCTGGCCACCGTGCTGAGCCGCTTCGGCGAGGCGAACAGATCGGTGAGCAGCTGCTCGGCCGACAGCGTCGGCCACAGGGCGTCGAGCTCGCGGGTGAGCTCGCGGCTCTCGCTCAGCTCCTCACGGATGTCGGCGAGGTCGCCCGCGTCCAGCAGGCCACGGCCGCCCAGCGTGCGCGCCACCTGCTCCGCGAGCAGCCGGATCGCCTCCTTGTGGAAGATGCGCTTGGCCTCGTTGTGTGGCCGGCGCGAGCGCCGCGCGCGGGTGCGGGCCGCGTTGGCCACGTCGCGGTCGAGCCGCACGCGCTGCTGCTCGACGACGAGCTCGATCGGACGCCGCGGCACCTGCTGACGGTCCCGCACGGCAGCGGCGATCACCGCCGCCATCTCGGCCCGGCCCTTCACCGCGGCGGTCAGGGTGGGTTCCACCCGCCGCGCGTCGAGGCCGGGGTGGAGCTGCCCGACAGTGCCGAGCACCACGGCCGTCTCCCCGAGGGACGGCAGCACCTGCCCGATGTAGCTCAGGAACGTCGGGTTGGGGCCGACCACCAGCACGCCGCGGCGGGCCAGCCGGTCGCGGTGGGTGTAGAGCAGGTAGGCGGCACGGTGCAGCGCCACCGCCGTCTTGCCCGTGCCCGGGCCACCCTGCACCACGAGCACGCCGCTGGGCTTCGACCGGATGATCGCGTCCTGCTCGGCCTGGATGGTGGCGACGATGTCGGACATCCGCCCGGTGCGCCGGGCGGCGACGGCCGCGAGGAGCGCCGCCTCGCTCGTCAGCCCGCCGGCCTGCGACGTGGCGGTGGCGTCGTCCAGGTCGAGCACCTCGTCGTCGACCGCAGTGACCTCGCGGCGCCGGGTGCGCAGGTGCCGGCGGCGGCGGATGCCCTCGGGAGAGGCCGCGGTGGCGGTGTAGAACGGGCGGGCCGCGGGCGCCCGCCAGTCCATCAGCAGCGGCTCGTACTCGTTGTCCTCGTCGAGCAGCCCGAGCCGACCGACGTAACGGCGCTCGCCGTCGTCGGTGTCGAGCCTGCCGAACGCGAGCCCGTGCTCGGCGGCGCGGAGCGCGGCGAGCCGGTCGGTGTACATCGCCGCTGCGGCATCGCGCTCGGTGAGCGCCTGCGGCGTGCCCACGGTCTCGTCGTGCAGCACGCCCTCGAGGCGCCGCGCGGTGTCGGCGCGGCGGGCGTCGAGACGCTCGTAGAGCATGCCGACGTAACGGCGCTCGTACTCGAGCCCCTCCTCGACGGGAGTGGCACTCCCGCTGCCGTTCGTCGCCGCGGAGCCGGCAGGCGAGTCGGCGCCCTGAGAGCCGCTGCCGCTTCGAGCGGGGGACGTGCTGTTCGACACCGGCAAATTCACCTTCGCGAAGCGGGCGGACGGAATGGCGACTTACGAACGTACCAGCGCGAGCGTTTTCTCCCGCCGACCCGCGGGTAGCTCACGGGGTGCGATCCGTCCCGTGCCCGAGCTGCCCGCGCTGCCGTGTCTGACACCTCCCGCGACTCCGACTACGCGCACTTGGCGCCGTTGTTCGCCGAGTTCGCGGCCTTGCCACCGGACGACCCGGGCCGGGCCGTGCTGCGCCAGAAGCTCGTAACAGGGTACCTGCCGGTGGCCCAGCACATCGCCCGCCGATTCGCCGGACGAGGTGAGCCGGTCGACGACCTGGAGCAGGCGGGGACGGTCGGGCTGCTCAACGCCGTGGACCGGTTCGAACCCGACCGCGGCATCGACTTCCTGTCCTACGCGGTACCCACCATCACCGGCGAGATCCGGCGCCACTTCCGGGACCGGACGTGGTCCATGCGGGTGCCCCGACGGCTCAAGGACCTGCAGAGCGGCATCAACGGCGCCATCGGGCCGCTCTCCCAGGAGCTGGGACGCGCGCCCCGGCCGAGCGAGATCGCGGCGCGGCTCGGGATCCCGACCGAGGACGTCGTCGAGGGTCTCGACGCCCAGCAGGCCTACCGCAGCAGCTCGCTCGACGAGCTCGTGGCCGGCGCCGACACCACCCTGACCGACACCCTGGGCAGCGCCGACGCGGAGCTCGAGAAGGTCGAGTACCGGGAGGCCCTCGCCCCGCTGCTCGACGAGCTGCCTGAGCGCGAGCGGACCATCCTGCTGCTGCGGTTCTTCGGCAACCTCACCCAGACCCAGATCGCCGACCGCGTCGGGATCTCGCAGATGCACGTGTCGCGGCTGCTCTCCCAGACGGTGGCGCAGCTGCGCCGCCGCATGATCGAGGAGGACGGGTAGCCGGGGGCACCCACTAGGTCCGGGCGGGCACCCGTCCGTTCCCGGCCCGGTCACCGTCCGGCGCGCCGTCGTCGATCCTCCCGGTCCGCCAGAGCAACCGGAGCGGGAGGACGAACCACATCGTCAGCAGGACGATCCCGACGGCGGCGGCGACCGGCACGGCGAACGCCAGGCTGATCGCGACGTCGAGCACGAGCAGCACCGCGCCCGTCAGGGTGAGTGCCAGCGCGGCCAGCCCCACGGTGCACAGCTGGTGGCCCAGCTGCACGGTCTCCTTCTTCAGCCCGCGGCGGAACGTCACCCGGTGGGCGGCGGCCGGGGCGACCAGCAACCCGGCCGAGATCACCGAGAGCAGCAACGTGACGACGTAGGTCCACCGCTCCACGTCGTCGAGCTCGGCGAACCGGTCGGTGAACGACAGCGACAGCAGGAACGCGAAGAGGATCTGCACCCCCGTCTGCGCCACGCGCAGCTCCTGCAGCAGCTCGATCATGTTGCGGTCGGCGCGTTGGAGCGGCCCCTCGCCGGGGCGCTCCGGCCCCGGCGCGGGAGCGCGGCGGTCCGGGCACCCCATGGACGGGGAGTACCCGGACCGCGCCCGAAAATGTCCGGATCAGGCGACCGTTGCGCCCTGGTGGTGCACCGCGTGTGCACCCTCGGCGAACTCCTCGACGATCTTGGCGCAGAAGGCCGGCAGATCGTCGGGGTTGCGGCTGGAGACGAGGCCGTGGTCGGTGACGACCTCCTCGTCGACCACGGTGCCGCCGGCGTTGCGGATGTCGGTGCGCAGGCTCGGGTAGGACGTCAGGGTCCGGCCCCGCACGAGGTCGGCCTCGACGAGCGTCCACGGCCCGTGGCAGATCACGCCGACGGGCGTGCCGGCGCGGAAGATCTCCTGCACGAACGCGACGACGTCGGGGTCCATCCGGAGGCGGTCGGCATTGACCGTGCCGCCCGGCAGGATCAGCCCGTCGTAGTCGGCAGCCGACGCCTGCTGCACCGCCTTGTCGGCGGTGAAGGTGTCGGCGGGCTCGATGTCGTTGTTCATCGCCTGGAACTCGCCCTCGGACAGCGAGATGATCTCCGTCCGGGCGCCTTCCTGCTCGACCGCCTCGCGTGGACGCGTGAGCTCCACCTGCTCCACACCATCGGTGGCCAGGATCGCGATGCGCTTACCGTCCAGCTTGCCTGCCATGTTCTTCCTTTCCTCGTTGCCGTACGCAGATCGCGTACCCGGGTCCGGCACGGGGTAAGCGCCCCGCATGAGCGAGTTCGAGAAGGGCGACCACGTCACGTGGAAGAGTCACGGCGGCATCGCTGAGGGAGAGGTCGAGGAGGAGATCACCGAGGACACCGAGGCGGCGGGCCGCACCGTGCGGGCCACCCCCGACGACCCGCAGTACCGGGTGCGCAGCGAGAAGAGCGGGCGCGACGCGGTGCACCGCCCGGGGGCGCTGACGAAGAAGCCGAAGGGCGACGACTAGCCGGCCTGTTCCCGTCGGCCGCGCAAGCACCTCAGGAACCGATGAGCCGCACGACCGCCCGCTCCACTGCGGCGCGGGTCGTGTCGTCGGTGAGGTCGGGCACCGCCGAGATGCCGTCGAGCCTGCGCAGGGCGGGGAGCACCGTGCGCCCCTCCTCGAAGCGCTCCAGCACCCGCGGGTCGACATACGAGTTGCGCGCCACCGTCGGGGTGTTGCCGAGGTGCTCGGACACCTCCTTGATCGCCCGGTTCACCACACGCTTGCGGGCCCGTTCCTTCTCGGGGACGCCGCCGCGGGCCACTCCCGCGGCCAGCGTGACCGCAGCCAGCACGGTGGCGTTCCAGGTCCGCAGGTCCTTGCAGGTGTACTGCTCCCCCATCAGCTCCTTCACGGCCGCGTTCAGATCCTCGGCACGCACGTCGTGCCAGCCCCGGCCGATGCGGTAGACGAGCAGGTCGTCCCCGCCGCCCCGGCGGCGCAGCAACGAGTTGACGACCCGGTGCAGCAGCGGGTCGCGCAGCGCCAGGGTGCGCGGGATCCCGCCCTTGGCCGGATAGGAGAACAGGACGGCGCCCCGCTGGAGCCGGACGTGCTCGCGGCGCAGCGTCGCCAGCCCGAACGTGCCGTCCTCGTCGTCGTCACCGGGGGCGTACTCCTCCCCGCCTGCCCGGAACACCCCGACGTCGAGCATCCGAACCCCCGCCGACAGCACGCGGTCCCGGCCGAGGCCCTTCTCCGTCAGCCGGGCCAGGACCTCACCGCGGACGTCGACCAGCCGCGCCCCCAGGCTCAGGACCCTGTCGTGCTTGTCCCGGTCGCGCAGGCGGCGCCACTCGTCGTGGTACCGGTACTGGCGCCGCCCGGCCGCGTCCGTGCCGACGGCCTGGATGTGCCCCTTCGGGTCGGGCGATATCCACACGTCCCGCCACGCGGGGGGAATGACCAGCGACTTGATCCGGGCGATCTCCACGGGGTCGCTGATCGGCAGCCCGCTCGCGTCGTGGAAACTCCATCCGCGCCCGCGGCGGCGGCGCGTCAGCCCGGGCGTCGCGGGGTCGACCCGGACCAGTCCGGCAGGTGGCTCACTCACACCCCGCCCCATACCCGCCGGAGAGACGGGCGAACCGGTCAGGTGACCACCGGGGTGTCGGCGTGCTCGCGACACGTGGCCGCCTCGGGACGGGCCTCCAGCCGCTCGTCGTCGATCTCGCGGTGGCAGACCGCACAGCGGCCGTAGGTGCCGGCGTCGAGGCGTTCCACGGCGTCGATGATCCGGCGACGCTGCTCCTCGATCGTGTCGACGCTCAGCTCGGCCTCCATCGAGGTGTTCACCTCGGTGCCGTAGTCGGCGGGGTGCTGGCCGAGAGCGCCCTCCTGGCCGAGCGTGTCGGCCGACGCCTCGGCCCGGCTCTGCTCGGCGAAGCGGGCGCGTTCGTCGAGTTCGGCCAGCTCGGTGGTCAGCATCTTGCGGGCGCGATCGAGGTCCACGGTCGTCCTTCCGTCACGTGCGGGAAGCATCAGCGCTCTCGCATACCCACCCCGCCGGACCCGTACGCCTCCACCGGGAGGTGCAGGCGTACGGGTGGCCGAGCGGACCGACGGACGGGGGGAACGGGCGAACGGCGAGCCGTCAGCTCCCCGGGTGGCGGGCGTTGGGCGCCCGGCCGTAGGGCTGCTCGACGGGCTCGACGGGCTCGCACGCCGGGATCGGCCGGACCTGCGGGGCATCGGCCAGCGCCAGTGGTTCGCCGTGGTGGCGCAGCCGCATCGGGGCCCCGCTGACGAGCCGGTACTCGGCCTCGCCCGGCCGGATCTCCACGCGCAGCTGGCGGCCCTGCCACAGCAGCCCGAACGAGATCCGCGACAGTGCGGGCGGCAGCTGCGGCGCGAAGGCGATGCCCCCGTTGTCGAGCCGCATCCCGCCGAACCCGGACACCACCGCGGTCCACGTGCCCGCCATCGACGCGATGTGCACGCCGTGCTCGGTGTTGCCCGCCAGGTTGTTCAGGTCGACCAGCGCCGCCTCGGCGAGGTAGTCGTAGGCCAGGTCCAGATGCCCCGTCCACGCCGCGACGACGGCCTGTGTGCAGGCTGACAGCGACGAGTCGCGCACCGTGATCGCCTCGTAGTAGGCGAAGTTGCGCTGCATCTGCTCCGGGGTGAACGCCTCCGGCCGCAGCTGGATCGCCAGGACCAGGTCGGCCTGCTTGGACACCTGCTTGCGGTAGAGGTCGAAGTAGGGCACGTGCAGCAGGAGCGGGTACTTCTCCGGCGGGGTGTTCTCGAAGTCCCAGCCCTGGTGGTTGGTGAAGCCCTCCGACTGGGGGTGCACACCGAGCACCTCGTCGTAGGGGATGCGCATCGACTTGGCGGCGTCGCGCCAGCTCGCCATCTCCTCGGCGTTGACGCCCAGCCGGGCCGCCGCGCGCGAGTGGCGGGCCGCCGTGTCGGCGGCCACCCGCAGGTTCTGCTGCGCCATCAGGTTGGTGTAGACGTTGTTGTCGACGATGGCCGTGTACTCGTCCGGGCCGGTCACCCCGTCGATCCGGAACTGCCCCGCCGAGTCGTGGTGCCCGAGCGAACGCCACAGCCGCGCCGTGGCCACCAGCAGCTCCAGGCCGACCTCGCGCTCGAAGTCCACATCACCCGTGGCCGCCACGTGGCGCCGGACCGCGTCGGCGATGTCGGCGTTGATGTGGAACGCCGCGGTGCCCGCAGGCCAGTACCCCGAGCACTCGTGCCCGCGGATCGTCCGCCACGGGAACGCCGCGCCCCCCAGCCCCAGCTGCTCGGCCCGCTCGTAGGCCATCGGCAGGATCGACTGCCGCCAGCGCAACGCGTCGGCCGCCGCCTCCGGGGCCAGGTGCGACAGCACCGGCAGGCAGAACGTCTCGGTGTCCCAGAACGTGTGCCCGTCGTAGCCCTCGCCGGTGAGCCCCTTGGCCCCGATCGCCCGCCGCTCCGCGCGGGCGCCCGCCTGCAGCACGTGGAAGACCGCCACCCGCACCGCCTGCTGCAGCTCCGCGTCGCCGTCGATCTCGACGTCGGCGGTCTCCCAGAAGTCGTCGAGGTACTGGCGCTGCTCCGCCAGCATCCCCTCCCAGCCGGTGTAGCGCGCCGCGGCCAGCGCCGCGCGCACCTGGTCGTGCAGCGCGGGCTGCGACCGGCGCGCCGACCAGCCGTACGCCAGGTACTTGATGATCCGCAGCTTCTGCCCCGGCTCCAGCCGGGCGATCACGGTGGTGCGGCCGATGTCCTCGGTCGCCTCCGAGGTGATCTTGACGCCGTCCGGGCCGTGCACCTCGTGGTCCATCGCAGCCGCCACCCGCAGCGCGGACCGGCGCGTGTGGTGGATCAGGATCGCGCCCGCCTCGTCGCTGCGCCACTGCTCCGCCACCAGCGGGTCGGTCAGTGCGGCCTCGACCCGTGGGTCGTCGTCGCTGCGCGACGGCAGCTGCTCGTTGGCCACCAGCTCGGACTGCACGACCAGCAGGGCGGGGGCGTCGAGCACCTCCACCTCGTAGCAGATGGCCGCGACGGCACGCTGGGTCAGCGACACCATGCGCGTGCTGCGCACCGACACCACGCGACCCGCCGGCGACGCCCACTCCACCTCGCGGGTGAGCGTGCCGGCCCGCAGGTCCAGCACCCGCTCGTGGCGGCGTAGCTCGCCGTAGCGCAGGTCGAACGGCTCGTCCTCGACGAGCAGCCGGATCAGCTTGCCGTTGGTGACGTTGATGATCGTCTGCCCGGACTCCGGGTAGCCGTAGCCACCCTCGGCGTACGGGAGGGGGCGGCGCTCGTAGAAGGAGTTGAGGTAGGTGCCCGGCCAGGCGTTGGGCTCGCCCTCGTCCAGGTTGCCCCGCAGCCCGATGTGGCCGTTGGAGAGCGCGAACACCGACTCCACCTGGCCGATCGCGTCCAGGTCGAGCTTGGACTCGCGTACCACCCACGGCTCGACCGTGAACGGCCGTCCCGGATCAGGACTCATTGCACGTCCTCGCTGCGCTCGGCCGGCAGTTCGTCCGGCACTGTGTCCATGATTCGCTCGCAAGCTCGCTCATCGCTCGCCCTCGCTGCGCTCGGCCGGCGCTTCGCGCAGGCGCTGTGTCACTGATTCGCTCGCAAGCTCGCTCATCGCTGCTCCTCCAGCAGTTGTGCGAGGTCGGTGACCACGGTGTCGGCGCCGTGCTCCCGCAGTGCGTCGGCCTGCCCGAGGCGGTCGACCCCGACGACGAAGCCGAACCCACCCGCCTTACCCGACGCCACTCCGGCCAGCGCGTCCTCGAACACGACGGCCTGCTTCCGGTCGACGTTCAGGTCGGCCGCCGCGGCGAGGAACGTGTCGGGGGCGGGCTTGCCGGGCAGGCCCCGCTCCCGGGCCGTGACGCCATCGACGCGGTGGTCGATCAACGCGGTGAGGCCGGCGACGTCGAGCACCTGGGCCGCGTTGGCCGATGACGAGACGCAGGCCGTGGCCAGACCGGCTTCCTTCACGGCCTTCAGGTAGCGCACGGAACCGGGGTAGACCGTGACGCCCACGGTCGTGATCTTCTCCTGGACGAGCTCGTTCTTCCTCGTGGCCAGTGCGTAGACCGTGTCGGCGTCAGGGGCGTCACCGGGGCCGCCCTCGGGTAGTGCGATGCCGCGGGAGCGGAGGAACGAGTCGGTGCCGGCCAGTCGTGGCTTCCCGTCGACGTAGGGGCCGTAGTCGGCCTTCACGTCGAACGGCTTGAAGGGGGTGCCGTCGTGCTCGGCACGGGAGCGCAGGAAGTCGTCGAACGTCTGCTTCCACGCGGCGGCATGCACGCTGGCGGTGTCGGTCAGGACACCGTCGAGATCGAAGAGGCACGCGCGGGTGCCATCAGGAAGGCCGAGCATTTCTCCACGGTACCGAAGTCCATGATCACCTTCGGCGGTACACGGGTCACGCCCTCGCTCAGTCGGGTGGCGCCGCGAGCAGCAGCGTTGTCGGAGCCCGTTCGCCCGCGGTCACGGTGATCGCGCAACCCGCCGCCGTCCGGCGGGCGACCAGGGCGAGGGTGCCGCCGTCGGGCAGCGGTTCGATCTCCTGCTGCACGGCGCTGCGCACCACGTCGAGCACCTGCATCGCGCTGACGGGAACCGGCTCGACGCCGCTCTCGACGTCCACCTCGACCCGTAGCCGCTCGCCGAACCTCGCCTGCTCGAGCTGCAGGTAGCCGCGCACCGCGTCGAGCTCCCGGCCGAGGGTGCTCGTGCCCGGCAGGTCGGCCACCCGGGACAGGTCCGCGAAACCGAACAGCAGCTCGCGCGCCCGCATCGGGTCGGTGCGGATCAGCGCGGCGATGGTGTTGAGCGAGTTGTAGAAGAAGTGCTGCTCGAGGCGGCGGGCCTGCACCACCTGCCCGGCAGCGGCGGGCTCGCCGGCACCGGGTTCGGCCGCCACGGGTTCGGGAGCCGCGGGTCCGGATGACGCGGGGCCGGGGGACATCGCCACCGCCGGCTCCACCGGCGGGGCGAGCTCCGGAGCCGGCGTCTCGATCACCGGCTCGGGCGGACGGGCCCATCCCGCCTGCTGCACCGCCGACGGGGCGAGGAGTCCCCGCCAGTGCGGGCGGCGCATCCGGCCGCCGCCGATCCAGCCGGTGAACTCCACGAGCCCCACCAGCTCGGGCGCCGCCCAGCTGGCGTGGCGCCCGGCATCGGCGGGCACCTCCCCCGAGAAGGGCCGCTTCGCCAGCCTGCGGGCCACGAGCTCGGCGGCCAGCTGGCGGCGCTGCTCCAGCGACACCCCCACCCGCCCGACGTAGTGCAGCCCGCCGCCGACGGGCACGCCGAGCAGGAGCGTGCCGACCGTGTCCGGACGCCGCGGGTCGGCGGGTGTCCAGCCGCCCACGAGCACCTGGCGCGTGCGCCGGATGGGCACCCGGAGCCAGAAGCGCGAGCGGCCCCCGGGGTGGTAGCGGCCCCGCAGGTGCCGGGCATGCAGGCCTTCGGCGCCCTTCTGGTCGGCGATCGCCAACATCGTGTCGAGCTCGGTGGCCGGCAGCGGTGACGTCGTCCACACCGGAGGGCTGGCGAACCCGAGGCCGTCGAGCAGCGCCCGCCGGTCGGCGTAGTGCAGGTCGGTGGTGCTGTGCCCATCCAGCCAGAGCAGGTCGGCCACCTGGAAGTCCACCGGGATCCGCCGGATCGTCTCGTCGGAGGGACGATGCCGTGCGCTGCGGCGCTTGAGCAGGCGGGGACGCACCGCGTGCTCCTCGCCGCGCGCGACGAGGGTGCCGTCGAGCACCATCCCGCCGGGCGGCGAGCGGCGCAGCAGCGGCTCGGACAGCTCCGGGTAGGCGGCGCTCATCGAGTTGTTGCCGCCGCTCAGCAGCCGCACCCGCCTGCCGGGCTGCACGTACGCGATGCACCGGTGGCCGGTCCAGGCCACCTCGACCACCCAGTCCGGTCCGACCGGCGGATCCCCCGCCACCGAGGCCGCCTGCATCGGGGGGACGAGATCGGGCAACTCGCCCGAAGTCGGCCCCCCTGTCACGGCACACACGCTAACGGTTACCGGCGGCATCGAACGCCGCGGGCGCCGCTGACGTGGCCGTTCCGGGCCCCGCGCACCGGCGTGGCTGCCCGGCGAGAGACGATCGGGGCATCATGACGCTCACCGACCGGCTCCCACCCACACCTGATGACCCCGACGCGCTCGTCGAGGCGTTCACCGACTGGGCGTTCGAGGAGCAGGGTCTCTCGCTCTACCCGGCGCAGGAGGAGGCGCTGCTGGAGCTGGTCACCGGCAGCAACGTCATCCTCTCCACACCGACCGGGTCCGGGAAGTCGCTGGTGGCGGTGGGCGCGCACGCCGCGGCGCTGGCCCGGGGGCAGCGCACCTTCTACACGGCGCCGATCAAGGCGCTGGTCAGCGAGAAGTTCTTCGCGCTCATCGACGTGTTCGGGGCCGACAAGGTCGGGATGCTCACCGGGGACGCCGCGGTCAACGAGAAGGCCCCGATCATCTGCTGTACCGCGGAGATCCTGGCCAACATCGCGCTGCGCAGCGGCCGCGACGCCGACGTGGGATCCGTGGTGATGGACGAGTTCCACTTCTACGCCGACCCCGACCGCGGCTGGGCGTGGCAGGTGCCGCTGATCGAGCTCCCGCAGGCGCAGTTCCTGCTGATGAGCGCCACGCTGGGGGACGTCTCCTTCTTCGAGGAGGACCTGACCCGGCGCACCGGCAGGCCGACCGCGGTGATCACATCCGTGGAACGGCCGGTGCCGCTGCACTACCGCTACGTCTTCACCCCGCTGCACGAGACGATCAGCGAGCTGCTGCAGACCCACGAGGCGCCGGTCTACGCCGTGCACTTCACGCAGCAGTCGGCCGTGGAGCGGGCGCAGTCGCTGATGAGCGTGAACGTCACGTCCAAGGAGGACAAGCAGGCGATCGCCGACGTGATCGGCAACTTCCGTTTCACCTCGGGCTTCGGCAAGACCCTGTCGCGGCTGGTGCGCCACGGCATCGGCGTGCACCACGCCGGGATGCTCCCGCGCTACCGGCGCCTGGTGGAGACCCTCGCCCAGGCCGGGCTGCTGCGCGTCATCGCGGGCACCGACACCCTCGGCGTCGGGATCAACGTGCCGATCCGCACGGTACTGTTCACCGGCCTCGCCAAGTACGACGGGCAGCGGACCCGTCCGCTCAAGGCCCGTGAGTTCCACCAGATCGCCGGCCGCGCCGGGCGCGCGGGCTACGACACCGTGGGCACCGTCGTCGCCGAGGCACCTGACCACGAGGTGGAGAACGCCCGGCTGCTCGCTCGGGCGGGCGATGACCTCAAGAAGCGCAAGCGGATCGTGCGCAAGCAACCCCCGGAGGGCTTCGTCGGCTGGTCGGAGACCAGCTTCGAGAAGCTGCAGAACGCCCAGCCCGAGCCGCTGACCAGCCACTTCAAGGTCACCCACGCGATGCTGCTGAACGTCATCTCCCGGCCGGGTGACGCGTTCGCGGCCATGCGCCACCTGCTCGAGGACAACCACGAACCGCGGCCCCGGCAGCGCCGCCACATCCTGCGCGCCATCGCGATCTACCGGGCGCTGCGGGCGTCCGGGGTGGTGGAGGAGCTCCCGGAGCCCGACGCGGAAGGCCGGCGGGTGCGCCTCGTCGGCGACCTGCAGCTCGACTTCGCCCTCAACCAGCCGCTGTCGCCCTTCGCGCTGGCCGCGATCGAGCTGCTGGACCGGGAGGCGCCGAGCTACCCCATGGACGTGCTCTCGGTGATCGAGGCGACGCTCGACGACCCGCGGGCCGTGCTCTACGCGCAGCAGAACAAGGCCCGCGGCGAGGCCGTCGCGGCGATGAAGGCCGACGGCATCGAGTACGAGGAGCGCATGGCGCTGCTCGAGGACGTCACGTACCCGAAGCCGCTCGACGAGCTGCTGCACGCCGCGCTGGAGACCTACCGGCGGGGCGCCCCGTGGGTGGAGGACGCCCGCCTGTCGCCCAAGTCGGTCGCCCGCGACATGTTCGAGCGGTCGATGACCTTCGTCGAGTACGTCTCGCACTACCAGCTCGCCCGCTCCGAGGGCCTGGTGCTGCGCTACCTCGCCGACGCCTACCGCGCCCTGCGTCAGACCGTGCCCGACGAGGCGAAGACCGAGGAGCTCACCGACGTCGAGGAGTGGCTCGGCGAGCTCGTCCGCCAGGTCGACTCCAGCCTGCTCGACGAGTGGGAGGCCCTCGCCGCCGGAGCGGGGACGGGCGAGGAGCCCGCTCCCCCGTCGCTCGACCAGGGCCCCGCCGGGGTCACCCGCAACGTCCGCGCCTTCCGCGTTCTCGTGCGCAACGCGCTGTTCCGCCGCGTCGAGCTGGCGGCGCTGCGGCGCTTCGACCTGCTCGGCGAGCTCGACGCCGAGTCCGGGTGGACCGCCGAGGCCTGGCGCGCGGCGCTGGAGCCCTACTTCGCCGAGCACACCGACATCGGCACCGGGCCCGACGCCCGCGGACCGGCCATGATCACCGTCACCGAGGAGCCCGAGCGCTGGCTCGTCCGGCAGGTGCTCGACGACCCGGCAGGCGACCGGGACTGGGCGATCACCGCCGAGGTCGACCTCGCGGCCTCCGACGAGGAGGGCTCCCCCGTCGTCTGGATCACCGCCGTGGAGCCGCTCGGCGGCCTCTGAGCAGCTGGGTCGCCCGTCGTGGCGCTCCGGCGCCACGAGGGTCAACCGATCATTGCCGCTGTGCTGGCGTCATTGTATCATTGACAGTATGAAGTACGAGGAAGCTCGCCTCTGGCTCGAACGGGCCGAACCCAGCGTCACGAGGGCCGCCCGCTCCCTCACCGAGGAGCTCGAGACCCTGAAACAGCGCAGTGCCGACGGACCTCTCACCCGCGACGCGGCAGCCGCCTGGTACGCGATCGTGCACGAGATGCACCGGGTGGCCGACCGGTACGAGCGCGATCTCATCCGCAAGCTCCGCCAGGACGGTCTGACCTGGGCCCAGGTGGCCGAAGCCGTGCAGGCGCAGCTCGGCAGCCGGCAGGCCGCGCAGGCCAAGTGGAAGCGGCTGGTCGACCCCGGCAGGCGCATCACCACCGGCAACATGCAGCGCGGCGGGCGTCGCAAGCAGAGCGACCCGCAGGCCTGAGCGTCGGCGCCCGATGGCCGGCTCCCCTCCCCCGGCGCGGCGGGGACGTCGTCAGAGCCGGCGGAGCCCGGCGAGCACGCGCTCCATCAGCGCAAGATCCGGGCCGGCCACGCCGACCGTGCGGTGCACCGCCACAGCGCCGTTCGCCACCAGGTCGCCCAGGATCACCTTGGCCACGCCGAGCGGGATGCCGAGCAGCGCCGCCACCTCGGCGACGGAACGAGGCTCCTGGCAGAGCGAGATGACGGCCTCGTGCTCGGCCGCGGCGGGCCCGCTGGTGGCCATGGGCACGGCCGAGACCAGCGTCTCGATGGACAGTTCGTACTGGGACCGTGTGCGACCGCGCGTCAGGACGTAGGGTCGGACGAACGACGTGGGGCCCTCGACCGCCGCTCCTGACTCCGCCCCGTAGCCGGACGCGAGGTAGTCCCCGCCCGACTGGTAGGGGTACGCGGATGCGGGGTCAGCGCCTGCCGGGTCAGAACCGGCCGATGGACCGTTGATCGGTCCCTCCTCGAGGTCAGGGGGGTCAGTTTGGGCGCTCCGGCTGTGATCGCGGGGGGCTCCCCCGAACCGCGCCCCGGTGAGCCCCACGGGCGAGGAACGATACACGACGAATCCGTCATCCGGTGCGTGGTCGGGCTTTCCCTCCGCCTCGGCCTCGGGAACGGCCGCGAGCGCCTCGGTGTTCAACTCGGAGGTCGGTTGCCCACCGGGACCGCGCCGCTTCGACTTCCGCCGCCGGGAGCCACCGCCGAACCGCGCTCCGGTGCGCCCGACCGTGGGCTCCGCATCGTCGGGGTCCACCTGCAGGGCCTCCTTCCGGACGTCCGTAGCCAGTGCCGGCGACCGGAAGCGCCGCCGGGCCCTCGCGCGCCAGCACCAGACCCTGGCGACTCTGCGTTACGAGTACGTTACCCAACCGTTGCGCCGCCATCACGATTGGTCCGTTTTGCTCCGCTTGGGTGCGCCGTCCGGTCCATCGTCCGGCCGCCGATCGCGCCAGACTGCCGAGCCGTACGGGGGCAGCTGACGACACGTCCGGGCCGCGGCGGCGCGCGCCGCCCGCTCCGCGGGCAGGCGGTCTGCCATGCTGCGCCGGTGGCGGCTGTGACACGGGCGCCGGGACGGCGCCGCAACCGCGCCACCCCGGCCATAACGGGGACGGCGGCGACCGGGACATCAGCAACCGGGCCGGCAGCGACATGACCGTGCTGAGCGCCGGGCTGCTCCTGTTCCGGCCGGGTGCCGCCGGTGAGGTCGAGGTACTGCTCGGACACATGGGCGGGCCGTACTGGGCCCGCAAGGACGACGCCGCATGGTCGGTCCCGAAGGGCGAGCACGACCCCGGCGAGGACGCGCAGGCAGCGGCCGAGCGCGAGTTCACCGAGGAGCTCGGTTCCCCGCCTCCGCCCGGCCCGGTGCTGGAGCTGGGCACCGTCCGGCAACGGACCGGGAAGCTGATCACCGTCTTCGCCCGGGAGGGCGACTTCGACGCCGACCACATCACGCCCGGCGTCTTCGAGCTCGAATGGCCGCCACGGTCGGGCACCGTGCGGGAGTTCCCGGAGATCGACCGCGCGGCGTGGTTCGACACCGGCACGGCACGGCGCAAGCTCGTGACGGCCCAGGCGGAGTTCGTCGACCGGCTGCTCGGTGCGCTCTCCCGCGCCCCGGGTACGGCACCGTCGTGAGCTCGAGCTGGACCGGCCTCGCCCGCGGAGCGGTCGCCGGCGCCGCCGGCACGACAGCGCGGGGCACGACCACGTACCTCGGTGGGGCCGTGCGCGGGCGGGCGGCCGGGCCGGAGACGCTCCGCAACCCCTGGGAGCGGACCGGCAGGCTCTCCGCGCCGGGTCCGCTGGCCGCCACCGCCACGGGGGTGGCGATCGGCAGCGCGGCGGGCGTGCTGCGCGCTGCCGGGCTGCGACTGCCGACCGTGATCGGAGGCCCCCTGCTGGGGCTGGCGGCGATGGCGGCCGCCGGCGGGCCGCTCACCGCATGGCGCATCAGCGACCCCCGCACCTGGAGCACTACCGACTGGGTCGCCGACGTCGTCCCGCACCTCGTCTACGGGGTCGCCACGCACGCCACCCTCGTCGCCGTCTCCCGCGTGGCCGAGAGCCGTGAGCCGGTACCCCCCGGCAGCCCGGCGACGCTCCTGCGGGCCGCCGCGCTGGGCGCGGCCACCGGGTCCCGCAGCACCGCAGGGGTCACCGCGATCGCCCTCACCTCCGGCCGCGACGACCCCGGTGCCGTCGCGGCGCGGCTGGGCAGCCGCGCCGGCACGGTGATCTCCGCGCTGGCCGCCGCAGGCGAGCTCGTGGCCGACAAGCTGCCGGCCACCCCGAGCCGGCTCGCTCTGCCGGGACTGCTGCCCCGGGCCGTGCTGGGTGCCACCTCTGCGGCGGCGATGGCCCGCCGCAACCAGTACGACACGACACTGCCCGCGCTGGTCGGCCTGGCCTCCGCCGGCGCCGCCGCCGCGCTGGGGGTGCGCCTGCGCGCCGCCGCGGCGCGCCGTTTCGGTTCGGACAAGCCCGGGGCGTTCGCCGAGGACGCGATCGCCACACTGCTCGGCTGGCTCGGTGCCCGCCGCGCCGGGCGCCGGGCTGCGCTGATCACCGCCGAACCGCTGGCCCGCTGACCCGCCCCGCCGCCACCCGGCCGGCGGCATGCCTCGATGCGGTTCCACTGACGCGGCGTGTTCACAGTTGCGACCGGCGACCCGAATTGCCTAAAGCCGATCTTTTACTTTGCACTTTGTGAATCTTTACCGGCAACCGTATGAACGGCCACCCAGCCTACCCTTGTCCACCAATCGCCGCCTACTCTCCGCCAACCAGCGGCACGGCAAATGGTGGTCGACCGCCGGACCGCTCGACGGGGGATCATGAAATCCGCCACGCTGAAATGACAACCTTGCACGTCGGTGAAGCAAGCGTACGATGAGAAGGCGTCATCAGGGCGGCCACCGAGGTTCTGTCCTACACTGGCGATGCGCCCTCCGCTCCGGGTTTAAGCCGAATAGACCGGGCCGGATGTCAACTCGGGAAGATCACGACGCCGTTCGTCGGCGGGGAGCAATACAGGTTTCGATTGATCATGATGTCAATCTGGACATTTGTGATTGCGTGCCGAACGCCGGACGAGACGGGGCAGGCGGCGCGTGATCATCCTGCCTAGCTGCGGCGACAGCCGTCGACGCGGTCTCGTTTGAGCGGTTTGCGCCCGGTACGAACCGGACGCCCAGACGAAGGGGATGGTCTGCGGTCGCCACCGGTGATCGATGACGAGCACACCCATCCGGGAGAGAAAATGCACGAAACGATCTCGGTCGCCGGCGGGGGCCGGCAACGAGATCATCGACACACTCGATTCTTTGCGCGCCTGCCGAGCTTCCGGCCGCGGGCGCTACGGGTGATGTTGCAAGCAGTGTGAAACGACCATACGTGAGCGCGGAGATCCGATCGAGAACCTGCGCGAGGGGCCAGTGATGCAACAGTTTGTGGATGCCAAGTGGAGCTATGTCACCCGCGGGGTGATTGATCGCGGAACGGTCACGCTGGGGAGTCTTGACCGGGAACCGCGGTTGGGTGATCTCGTCGGAGCCAGGGTCGTGAGCGTGGGGGCCCACGACCATCTGGAGGACACGCACGGCCGGCAGGTCCGGCTGTATCCGGGGGACGTCGTCGCGGGTGCGTTCGGTAATCGGTACGCCACCGACTACTACGAGGGGTACCTGCCGACGGGGACCGTGGCGCACATGTTGACCGCGGGAGGCGTGGTCGGGCAGGTGGCCTCGGCGCACGCGCGGCGGGCGGAGCCCACCGTGCTGGAGGTGCTGGGGTTGCTGGCCGACCCGGCCGGCCGGCCGTTGTCGCTGGACGGATACGCGATGCCGGCGCCGGCGCCGGGCCGGCCCGAGTTGGGCACCTACGTGGTGGTCGGCTCGTCGATGGGGGCGGGCAAGACCACGACGGCATCGGCGCTGGTGCGCGGATGGTCGAGCGCCGGGTTACGCGTCGGGGCGGGCAAGGTCACCGGGTCCGGGAGCGGGAAGGACCGGTGGATGTACCAGGACGCGGGGGCGTCCGAGATCGTGGACTTCCTGGACTTCGGGATGCCCTCGACGTTCGGCTACCCGCCGCAGCGGTTGCACGCCACCATGGTCGGGATCCGCGACGCGCTGGTCGAGCGCGGCGCGTCGGTGGTGGTGCTTGAGATCGCCGACGGCCTGCTGCAGGAGGAGACCCGGGGACTGGCCGCCGGTCTGGCGGGATTCGCCGACGGGGTCGTGCTCGCGGTGGCCGATGCGCTCAGTGCCGTGGCCGGCGTCGGGATCATGGCGGATCTGGGCACGCCGGTGCGGGCGGTGAGCGGGCTGTTGACCGCGAGCCCGCTGGCGTCCCGGGAAGCCGAGGCGGCGACCGGGCTTCCGGTGCTGTCGCCCGCCGAGCTGATCGCCGGTGGTGCGCTCGAACTGCTGAGCGGCGTGGCGGTTCCCGCGTGACCCGCGCCACTGTCTACCTCCCCGACCCGCCCGGCTGGTCAACCGGGCCGGGCCGGCTCGGGGAGGTCGAACTGGACGTCCTCGAGGTCGGGCCGGCGCACGTGGTACTGCCCGAGGTGACGGTCCGCGACGAGCGGGGCGGGGCACTGTTCACCGGCGAGGGGCTGGTCTTCGACCCCTCCGCCGGCGGTGGTCCCGTTGCCGGCGCGGCGGCCGACCGGGCAGCACGGGCGTTCGGGGTGGTCAACGCGGCGTTCCACGCCCAGCGGGCGCTGCGCTACGTCAGCGGGCTGCTGGGGCATCCCCTGCCGCGGCTACTGGTCCGCATCGGGATCCACGAGCAGACGCGCCGATGGCGCGGCGGGCACTACCGGCTGCCCGGGCAGGGGCTGGGAGCCGACCCGGACGCGGCCAGCCCGGACGGCGAGGTGCATCTGAGCGGTGGCGCCGGGTTCGTCGTCACCCCCGGCACCGCGCCGTACTTCTGCGCGCCGGCACACAACGCGGCCATCATCTGTCACGAGGTCGGCCACCACGTGTGCCGCCACACCGCGGACTTCCGGCTCAACCGGCTGCGGCCGCCAGGGCAGCAGACGAACAAGAAGACCGCACTGGACGAAGGCACCTCCGATGTGATCACGGCGATGCTGCTGGGCACCCCCGACATCTACGGCTGGCACCGCCACGCCGTGCCGGAGACCGAGCAACGGCGCCGCAAGCTCGATCCCCGCTGGACGATGGCCCACTTCCAGGGTGGCCCGCACAGCGATCCCCACGCCGACGGCACCGTCTGGGCGTCCGCGTGCTGGAGCGCACGCAGGCGCGTCATCGACGCAGGCGCCGACCCCGCACGCTTCGACACCTTGCTGCTCCGCGGGCTGGAACTGGCCGGACGGCACAATCCCGCGGGCTTCATCGGCGATGCCCTCCGCGAACGGCGGCACTTCTCCCGGCTGATGGCCGCGATGGCCGAAGCCGACCCCGCACTCGCCCCCGACGTGCTGGCCGCCATGGCCGGGCACGGGATCCACCTCGGTATCAGCAACAACGACCTCTCCCTGGCCGCCCGAGCGCGCCTGAGCCGACAGGAGCCACCAAGCACCTCGCCGACGCCCCGGAGTCCGGCGATCGCCTACTCGACCTCTCCTTCTCGATGAGACCAGCCCGTCGGCACAGCAGGCGGGAATCGAAACGAATGTGAGCCGATCCGGCAGATGACCGTGGCTGCCGGACTCGAGGGTTCGGAGGTATCGCAGATGACGACGACCGCATCGTTCACCAGCATCGTGCGGCTGGAGACGGACGGGGCACGAGCGTGGTGGCCGACGGAGAAGGACGCCGTCAGGGCCGCTCTCGCCGACCACTACGGAGCTGATGTCCCCGGCGAGGCGCTGGCTCCTCCGCACGATCCCGTCGCCCTACGGGAGCGACTACGGGAGGTCGCGCCCCGACTGACGGCACTCACCGACCGCATCCGCTCGGCGTTCGACGACGACGAGGCCTGTGCGGTGCTGCTGGAGGAGGTCGGCCTGCGCGACCTGGGGATCGACGACAAACGCAAGGCCGTCTTCGCACTGGCCGTGCTGCTCGGCGACCCGACCGCGAACATACCGTTCGACCACGTCCTGTGGGACGTCCAGAACCGCGGAGACGAGTCGTCGGGCCATACGAGCTTCTCGGAGAACGACCTCAAGGCCGGCTACCACACGGACAACGGGGCCCTGCCCATTCCGGAGCGCTTCTTCTTCCTGTACGCCGTGCGCGCCGCCCAGTGCGGCGGCGGGGTGTCCTTGCTCCGCGACGGGCGCGTCGTCAGAAACCAGCTCGAGGAAACCCCGGAAGGTCGCGATGCGGTGCGCCTACTAACCGACACGCCGTTGCCCAGGCGCATTCCGGAAGCGTTCAAGAAGTACGCAAGCATTTCTTCGGATGGCTACCTCTACGCGCCGGTGCTCGCCGAGAAACCCATGTGGCGCTGGCGGAAGAACGGGATTCGGAAGGGTATCAAAGCCCATCCCGAATACCAGAGGCCGGAGGTGTTCCAGGCGGTGGACACGGTGACCAGGCACCTCGAGGAAGGTCCCGGGGAGATCCAGCAGGTCATTCCCACCGACGGGATGATGATCTTCGACAACCACGTCGCGCTGCACGGGCGCACCGCGTTCACCGATCCGGAACGCCATCTCCTGCGCCTGCGCTTCCACGAGGCGACCTGAGCCCAGACCCCGCAGGCCACGCCCCAGCCGGCCCAGACCCCGCCAGCTCAGACCCCATCCGGTCCAGACCGATCAGCCGGGCCACAACCGACCGCACGTCCCGACTCCCAGCCGCGCCGATAGCGCGTCCACAGGGAGGTCGGCGCATTGCAAGATTGGAAGAGTCGTATGAACAGTTCCGTACGGGCCGACGTGCTCGCGATATCGTCTGTCCCGGTGGCGGGCACGCCATGACGGACGAGACGATTTCCGACGAGCACCACCGGCAAGTAGACACCTGGCTGCGGGAGTACGTGTCCGTCGGCGACCGGCGAGTCGGCCGGTCCGGACCGGTGTGCCCGTTCATCCCGCGCACGCTCGCTCAGCACGCGCTGGAGAGCATCATGCGACACGACATCCACGGATCCAGTGAGTCGGAACTGGCCGAGCAGCTCCGGGCGGAGATCATCGAGTTCGGCAAGGCCGGTCGCCCGTCGCAGAGCAGTGGGGTGGTGCTCGACAGCCGGCTGATCGTCATGCCCTGCATGGGCCCCGACGGCTGGAAGCGCCTCGATGCGGTGTACGACAACACCCTGAAGGACTTCGCCGTGGAGTCGGGCCTGATGATCGGGCAGTTCCATCCCCACTGCGACGAGAGAGCAGTGCGCAACCCGGACTTCCGCGTCTCCGTCGCCCCGGTCGCCATGCTCGCCATCCGGCACATGGCGCCGCACGACATCCTCTTCCTGCATCATTCAGCGAAGTGGTTCAAGGAATACAACGCACGCTTCCGGTCGCACTTCCAGCGCGGCCGGATCCGCGACTCGCTCCTCCTCTCGCTGTACTACAGAGGATGCGAACGTCATGGTCTGCCGGCGTAGTCGGGAGCGCTGACCGTGACCTCGCCAACAGGCGATCTCCGTACCGCCGCCCCCCTCGCCGCGGCAGAAGCTCGTGGCAGCGCAGGCAGCGAGCTTCTCGACCTCCGGGTCCAGGACACGTGGGATGCACTTCCCGCCGAGTTCCGCGGCGAGTTCCTCACCCGCCGGATGACGACGCCGACCGGATGGGGGTCCTACCCGCGCCAGGAGTCCGACGGCAGGCGCTGGGAACCACTCCGGCCGGTCATCATCGGGGAGGGGGCATACCGGGGGCTCGAGTCGCTCGCGGCCCGGCTGTTGCACCTGGCCGTGGACGCGTGCCGGCGCCGGGCCTCGACACTGGGCGAGCTGCGCCAGGTACTCCGCTTCCCCCATGAGCTCCCGCTGATGGACCAGGACCGCCCGCTGGTGGCGGCGGAGCTCACCCGGTACGCCCGTCCCGACATCCTGATCGAGAACGGGCGGCCCCGTCTCCTCGAGTTCAACAACAGCACCCGGCTCGGTGGCTCCATGGTGACGCCCCGCCTCGCGGACGCCTACGCGCGGCTGTGCCCGGCGAGCGGTCTCCACCCGCCGCCCTCCACCGTGCCCACGCGTTCCGCGGCGCTGCTGCGCACCCTCCGGGCCCAGATGGCGCCCGACAACGACAGAACCGGCCGGGTGCTCATGCCGGTGTACCGGGCGGTCGACAACGCCGGGGTGGTCCAGCGCTACGGGACGGCCAAGCCGGCCATCCTGGCCGACGCCCGGCGAGCGGGAATCGAGGTGGTCGAGGCCGATCTCGCCGACCTCCGCCTCGACGGCGCCGACCGGCTGCTCGCCGGCGATGCGCCGGTCGACCTCGTGCTGCTGCACTGGGGCGGGAACCGCATCGTGGAGGACGGCGGCGGCCTCGCCGTCCTGCGTGCCGCCGACCGGGCCCGCACCGTCGCGCTGTTCCCGCGCACGGAGTCGGCTCTCATCTCCTCGAAGGCGGTGCTGGCCTGGCTGCACGAGGACTGCGACGCCGGCGTGCTCGCCCCGGCCGACCGCGCGCTGGTGCGCACCCACGTTCCGTGGACCGCATGCCTCGGCCTGGACGACGATGCGGCCGTGCCCGCGGCGCTGCTGCGCCGGATCACCGCTGATCGGGACCGGCTGGTGGCGAAGCCCGCCGTCGGCAAGTCCGGGAACAACGTGTTCTTCGGAAGCCAGAGCTCGGAGCAGGACTGGTCCGCCGTCATCGAGGCCGCTCGCGAGGCGCCGGTGGTCCTGCAGCACCGCATCGGATCGGACCGGATCACGATGCCGTTCCGCGACCAGGACTCCGGGGAGCAGGTCACCGGGCGGGTGCCGTTCGTGCTCGGCCCGTACATGATCGACGGTGCCGCGGCCAGCATCGCGGTCCGTCACATGGGTCCGGGCGTTCCGGCCGGGGACGTGGTGATCAGTGCGATCCGGGGCGCGTGCCAGAGCACGGCTCTGCTTGCCCCGGAGCCACCCGGACCCGGCGGCTGGTTCGCCGAGGCCGGCGGGATCGACGAGCTCGACGCCGGCTAGACCCGGGGAGGCGGAGTCGGCCGGCGGCGAGCCGGCCGGCTCAGCGTCTCCGTACCGTCGACACGCGGCGGCGCACCGCGTCGAGGAGCGCGCCGATCGCGAGCCGCAGCGGGGACGGGCCGCGGCGCGCGGGTGCCTCCCGTCCGGCAGCGGCGGCGTCGACGGCCATGGCGAACTGCTCGAACAACCGCCTGCTGACGTCCCCGGCGAGCGCGCGCCCGAACTGCGCGATGCGGCCCGACAGGTAGAGGTCGGCGTCCGCGCGCAGGACGCTGCCGCCGCCCGGCGCCGGCTCGGCGCGCAGCCGGATGTCGGCCTGCGTCGCGCTGCCGCCCGCATCGGAACCCTGGCCGATCATCCGGAGCCGGTGTCCATCCGCGTCGCGCTCGACGATCTGGGCGAGCCCGGCGAACGAGAGCTTCACCGGCCCGAGCGCCACGCCGGCGGTGCCGCGGTACCGGTCGCCGCCCAGTGCCTCGGTGAGCGCGGCGCCGGGAAGGCAGGCGACCATGCGCTCGACGTCGTCGAGCACCGCCCACACGGCGTCGACGGGAGCGCCGAGCGCGCTGGTCACCTCGACCGTCGCGGACGGGGATCCGGCCGGGACGGTGAGATCGGCCCCGCCGTCGAGGCTGCTGTCGACGCCGCGCGTGCTCTCCCGAGCGCCGGCACCCGACTGCTCGGTGTGCCCCTGGCCGGACCCTCCGCTGCGCCCCATCAGCACGCGGGGCTCGCAGTTCAGCGGCGCGGGCACACCGCAGGGATGGGCGGCGGCGACGTCCGCCACGGCGGCCAGGATGCCGCGGTAGCCGGTGCAGCGGCACAGCACTCCCGACATCTGCTCGGGCAGGTCCTCACGCGTGACGGCGCCGGGCCCGGCCAGCAGGTCGTAGGAGCTCATGAGCATCCCCGGGGTGCAGAAGCCGCACTGGAGTGCGTGGTGCGCGGAGAACGCCTGCTGCAGCGGGTGCTGCTCCTCGGGCCTGCCGAGCCCTTCGACGGTGACGATCTCGGTTCCCTCGCACTGCACGGCGAACAGCAGGCACGCCCGCGCCGCTGAGCCGTCGACGAGGACGGTGCACATCCCGCACACCCCGTGCTCGCAGCCCAGATGGGTGCCGGTGAGGCCGACGTGCTCACGCAGCGCGTCGGCGAGGTGCATCCGCGGCGGCACGCGCACGGTGGCCTCGCTCCCGTTCACGCGGAACGTCACGGCCACCCGCTCCTGGGCAGGCACCCGCGCCCGGGCCCGCTCGGGCGGCCGCGCCGGGTTCCGGTTCGGCTCCCGGGTCGCCGGCTCCCGGCGGGGGGCGGCGTCGGCGGCGGTGCGGTGGGCACGGGCCAGCTCGCGGGCGGCCAGCACCGCCAGCAGCCGGCGGCGGTAGCCCGGGGAGCCGTGCGCGTCGCCCGCGGTGTCGACCATGTCGGCGGCGAGCCCGGCCGTCGCCTCGCGCAGGAGCCCCTCGGCCCCCTCGGTCGTCCGCACGAGGTCGGTGACGTCGCGGGTCACCGGCCGGTCGGACACCCCGAAGGCGGTGAGCCGGGCGGTGAGCACCGCGCCGTCCGGACCACGGCGGACCCGCGTGACCACCCCGGCCAGCGCGAAGTCGCCGTGCCGGCGCGCGATCTCGGCGAAACCGTGGCCCTCCCCCGCCCCCGCCACCGGGAACCGGGCCGCGACCAGCACCTCGTCGGGCGCCACCGTGGTGGTCATCGCGCCGGCGAAGAACTCTTCGGCCGCGACGGTGCGGCGGCCGCGGGGGCCGGCGACCTCCAGCTCGGCGTCGAGGCAGCAGGCCACCGCGGGGAGCTCCGCGGCCGGGTCGGCGTGGGCGAGGCTGCCGCACACGGTGCCGCGGCTGCGCAGCTCCCGGTGCCCGACGAAGGGCAGCGCCATCCCGAGCAGCGGCACGGCCCGGGCCTGGTCGGCGTGCTCCACGGCGCGCTGGCGGACCACAGCCCCCACGTGGAGGGCGCCGCCGTCGACGTCGAGCCGGTCGAGCCCGCGGGCCGCGGTGATGTCGACGAGCGTCGCGGGCCGGCCCAGGCGCATCGCGAGCACCGGCACCAGCGACTGGCCGCCGGCGAGCACCTTGGCGTCGTCGCCCGCGAGCTCGGCGAGCACGTCGTCGAGACTCCCCGGGCGCACGTAGGCGAAGGGTGCCGGTTTCATGAGCGCCTCACCGTCCGGTGAACTCCGGCTTGCGCTTCTCGGTGAACGCGGCGACGCCCTCGGCGAAGTCGTGCGTGGCGCGCAGCATCGCGTAGGCCTTCCGCTCCAGCTCGATGCCGGTGTAGAGAGGCCCGTCGGCGCCCTTGTCGAGCACCTCCTTCGCCGTGCGCTGGGCCGCCGGTGAGAAGGCGGCCATCCGCGCCGCGAGCTCGTCGGCGGCCGCGTACAGCGCCTCCCGGTCGTCGTAGAGGCCGGCGACGATCCCCCAGTCCAGCGCCTGTGCGGCCTGGATCCGGGTGGCCGTCATGATGTGGAACTTCGCCCGCGACAGCCCGATCAGCCGGGCGAGCCGCTGGGTGCCGCCCGATCCCGGGATCATGCCGAGGTTCATCTCGGGCAGGGCGAACTGGCTGCGCGGGGTGGCGAGGCGGATGTCGCAGGACAACGCCATCTCCAGCCCGACGCCGAAGCAGTACCCGTCGACCGCGGCGATCACGGGTTTCGGGCTCCGCGCCGCTGCGGTGACGTTGTGGCCGAGATCGGTGAAGTCGATCGGGTCCACCTCCATGAACCCCGCGATGTCACCGCCGGAGGTGAAGTGCTCACCGTCGGACCGCACCACGACCACCCGCACGTCCGGGTCGGCGTCGAGGACGGCGAACCGCTCCGCCACGAGCTGGCGCATCTCCCACGTGATCACGGTGTAGGGCCCGTTGGAGAGCGTCAGGTACGCGACGCGCCCGTCGTGCCCGCGCTCCAGCAGGACCTCTCCGCCGGTCAACGCCATGGTGGGTTCTCCTTCTCGTTCTTCTCCAACAGCTGGTGCAGCACCTCGCCGTGCAACGGCAGCCGGGTGATCCCGACGCCGGACGGCGCGAGCGCGTCGGCCACGGCGTTGGCGAACGCGACCGGGAAGCTCATCGAGGACCCCTCACCACACCCCTTCGCCCCGAGCGGGGTGAGAGGTGAGGGGCTGACAACGTGGTCGGTGCGCAGGTCGTAGCCGGTCTCGGCGCTGGTGGGGCAGAGGTAGTCGAGGAAGGTCGCCGACGTCGGCTGCCCGGATGGGGCGTAGGTGAACTCCTCGTACGCGGCGCCGCCGAGGGCGTGCACCAGCGCGCCGTGCACCTGGCCGTCGAGGAGCTGCTGGTTGAGCACGGTCCCGGCGTCGTGGACGGAGGAGACACGGTCGATCGCGATCTCCAGGGTGTCCGGGTCGATCCGCACGGCGACGATCTCGGCGACGAACCCGTAGCAGAGCGAGGAGTTGATCCGGTCGTCCCGGGTGGCCGCGCTGGTCTCCCGGGGGGCGAACGCCGCCTCCTCGTAGAGCCGTGCGGAGGTGCCGGGCGGCAGCGACGCCGGGTCCCAGTGCACCACCCCCGCGGCGTGCCGGAACAGCACGCTCGGGCCGGAGGGGTGCGCGACGGTGCCGTCCACGAGACGCAGCTCGTCGGCGGGCACGTCGAGCATCACCGACGCCGCGGCGCGCAACGTCGCCGCGATCCGGTCGGCCGCCTGCACCACCGCGCTGGTGACGAGCGGCGCGAAGCGCGACGAGTAGCTCCCCGACGTCACCGTCCACGGCGTGGTGGCGGTGTCCATGTCGACGACCACGCGTACCTGCTCGACGGGCAGCCCGAGCCGGTCGGCGGCCACCTGGCGCGCGACGGTGGCGTGGCCCTGCCCCTGGGGCACCGAGCCGAGCAGCACCGTGACGATCCCCTGCACGTCCACGGAGATCCGCACGTGCTCGGTGGACCCGGACTTGTCCCGGCCCGGCCTGCGTTGCTCGGCGGGGGTGGCGAGCCCGACGTAGCCGATGTTCGTGCCGGAGGGATCGACGACGAGCCCGACGCCGATGCCGTAGTGCACCCCCTCGGCCCGGGCTGCGGCCTGCCGTTCCCGCAGTTCGCCGAGGTCGGCGCTGCGGACGGCGAGGTCGAGGGCGGCTGCGTAGTCACCGGAGTCGTAGCAGCCGCCGGTGGGCGTCTCGTACGGGAAGGCCTCGACGAGGTTGCGGCGCCGGACCTCCACGACGTCGAGCCCGGTCGCGTCGGCCACGGCGTCCATCAGCCGTTCCAGGCCGAAGTACAGCTGCTGGCCGCCGAAGCCGCGGTTGAGCCCGGTCGGCATCGAGTTGGTGACCACCGCGCGCGCCCTGATCTCGACCGCCGCGATCCGGTACGGCCCGGTGATGTTGCCGTAGCAGCGGTAGAGCGTGGACGGCTCCGGCGGGCGCAGGTAGGCGCCCACGTTGTCGACCAGGTCGACCCGCAGCGCCGTCACCTCACCGGACGCGGTCACGGCCGCCGCGAAGCGCATCACGCGGTCCGCGCCCGACGAGCTGGCCAGCAGGTGCTCGACGCGGTCCTCGGTCCAGCGCACCGGCGTGCCCGAGTGCTTCGAGGCCAGCGCCATCAGCACCACGTAGGGGTAGATCCCGGCCTTGATGCCGAAGCTGCCCCCGATGTCGGCCGGGACGTGCAGCCGCACCGCCGACGTCGGGAGGCCCAGCGCGCCTGCCATCACCGGGACCATGGTGAACGGCCCGTGGAAGTTGGCCCACGCCTCGACGCCGGGCCCGCTGTCGGTGCGCTGCCAGTTCGCGATGACGCTGTAGCACTCCATCGGCACCGACGAGTAGCGCGGGAAGTCGTACTCGCCCTCCACCACGTGCCCGCCGTCGCGCTCGGCGGCGGCGAACGCGTCCTGCACCGGGCCGAACCGGAAGGTCCGGTCGGTCGCCACGTTCGAGCCCGCCTCCTCGTGCAGCAGCGGCGCGCCGGGCGCCAGCGCCGCGCGGGCACCGACCACCACGTCGAGCGGCTCGTAGTCCACCCGCACCAGCTCGGCGGCGTCCTCTGCGGTGAACCGGTCCGTGGCGACGACGACGGCGATCGGCTCCCCGACGAAGCGCACCTTGTCGACCCCGGTCGGGTAGTAGGGCATCGCGGTGCCGGTGGACAGGGGGAACGGCCGCAGCGCGGCGCGCACCTCGTCGGGCCCGACCACCGCCGCGACGCCGGGGTAGGACCGCGCCCGGGACAGATCGACGGATCGCAGCCGGGCGTGCGGCTGCGTCGAGCGCACCACCGCGGCCACGAGCGTGCCGGGCAGGGGGTCCATGTCGTCGAGGAACCGGCCCTGCCCCGCGACCAGCGGACCGTCCTCGATGCGCGCCGGTGCCCACCGGACCGCCGGCTCCGGGACCCCTTCTTCGATCACTGCCTCAGACATCGGCCAGCGCCTCGAACTCGCCGGCGACCAGCGTGCGCCGCAGGGTCTTGCCCACCCCGGAGCGGGGGATCGCCTCGACGGCGATGACCCGTTTCGGGCGCTTCAGCGACGGCAGCACCGCCCGGGCGTGGGCGACGGTCTCGGCAACCGCCGTGGCGGGGACGATCCCCTGCGCCGGCACCACGAACGCCGTGACCGCGTGCCCCCACCGCTCGTCGGGGAGGCCGACCACGCACACGTCGACAACGGCGGCACAGCGCGCGAGCGCCGCCTCGATCTCGTCGGGGTAGATGTTCTCGCCGCCTGAGTTGATCATGTCGTCGACCCGGCCGGACACCCAGAGGTCGCCGTCGTGGTCGGTGGTCGCCAGGTCGCCGGTGTAGTACCAGCCGTCCCGGATCGCCTTTTCGTCCGCGTCGGGCCGGTGCCAGTACCCCGCGAACGCCTCCGGGCTCCCCATCGAGACGATCACCTGCCCCTGCTCCCCCGGTCCGACCAGCGCGTCCGGCGGCGCGCCGACCTCCGGGGCGACCAGCCGGACCTGCGAGAAGATCCCGGCGCGGCCGGCCGAGCCGGGCTTCGCGGCCACGTCCGGCCCGACGGTGAACGTGTAGATCTCGGTGCTGCCGAAGTGGTTGACGAACGCCGTGGGCGCCACGGCCGCCACGAGCTGCTCGGCCAGCGTGGGTGTCATCGCCGCGCCCGCGTAGCTGAGCCGGTCCAGGGTCGCCACCTCGCCGAGTCGCCCGCTGTGCAGCAGCGACCAGTAGATCGTGGGCACGAGGTACAGCGAGGTGACGTTCTCCGCGCGCATCAGCTCCAGCGACGACTCCACGTCGAACTCGGGCTGGGCGACCCACGTCCCCCCGACGACGATGCTGGCCAGCAGGGTGCGCAGGCCCATGGTGTGGAACATCGGCATCACGCCGAGCACCACCTCGCCCTGGCGCTGCTGGGTCTGGATCGCGTGCGCCACGGCGGCGCTGTGCTCCGCCCGGTGGGTGCGCGGCACGCCTTTCGGCCGTCCGGTGGTGCCGGAGGTGTAGAGCATCACGCTCACCTCGCCCTCCGGGACGGGCGGCAGCGCCCCGTCCGGTTCGTCGGCGCCGCGGGCGTCGATCTCGGCCACGTCGCGGACGGGGACCCCACCCGCGACGCCGGCCGCCCGCTCCGCCGTGGCCGGGTCGGTGACCAGCAGCGTCGCGGCGGCGTCGCCGAGGCAGTACCCCAGCTCGTCGGGGCCGAACCGGGTGGACAGCGGCACCGACACCGCGCCGAGCTTCTGCGCGGCCAGGTGCAGGCTCGCCAGCGGCTCCCCGCCGGTGACCGAGAGGGCGACGCGGTCGCCGGGCCGCACGCCCTCGGCCTCCAGTGCCCTGGCGAGCTGGTTGGTGCGGGCGTCCCACTGCCGGTAGGTGAGGTGCCGCCCGGCTCCGCCGACCGCACGACGCCCGGGATGGCGCTGTGCCGCCCAACCCAGAGTGGTCGCCAGGTCCATGACCCTCCCTCATCACACGGTCTGTCTCGGACCGTACTGAGGAGATGTTCGCCCGGCAACCCCGACGGCCGCGCGGCGTCGTGGCGGACGTCCGGGGTCGGCTGCCGATGCCGCAGGCCGTCGCGGATGTCGCAAACGGTGCCGGAGGGACCCCGACCGGCAAGACCGGACGGTCCTACCCGGATGGTTCGCTAGGATCCGGACCGTGTCCACGGTCCGGCTGTCCCCGACGTCCTACGTCGTGCTGGGGATGATCGCGCTACGTGGGCCGTCCACGCCGTACGACCTCAAGCGGGCCGTGGGGCACTCGGTCGGCTACTTCTGGAACTTCCCCCACGCGCAGCTGTACTCCGAGCCGGAACGCCTCGCCGCCGCCGGGCTGCTCGCGCTGTCGGTCGAGGACAGCGGGCGGCGGCGCCGGACCTACTCCCTCACCGACAGCGGACGGGACGCGCTGCGGGCCTGGCTCGCCTCGCCCACCGACGAGCACTTCCAGATGCGCGACATCGCCGAGCTCAAGCTGTTCTTCAACGAGGTGGGCGAGCCGGGCAACGTCCCGACCCTGGCCACCGAGCAGATCAAGCAGCACCAGGAGCGCATCGCGGTCTACGAGGCGATGGTGGAGCGGTTCGGGGGCGATCCCGCGAGCCGCCCCCGGATGATCACCCTGGAGCTGGGTCTCGAGATGGAGTACGCCGCGCTACGGTTCTGGACGGCGCTCGTGGAGGGCGACCTCGACCGCCTGCGCCGGGCACGGGAGAGGTCGACCGCCACTCCGGGCGCCCCCACGTCGGAATGAAACGGGCTCCCGGAGGACTTACCCCACCATGGCGGGCATCACACGAGGATTCTTCGGGCGTCGCGGCGAACGCGACCCCCGGCTCCCCCCTGGCCAGTACGACGCGCGCGACCAGTGGCCGGTGCTGCACGCCGAAGCCACCCCGCGGATCTCCACCGACACCTGGACGTTCACCGTCGAGGGGTTGGTCGAGCACGAGGTGAGCTGGACGTGGGACGAGATCCACGCCCTCCCCCGCTCCCGCTACGACGGTGCCATCCATTGCGTCACCACCTGGTCCAAGTTCGACATGACCTTCGACGGCATCTCCGTCGACACCCTGCTCGAGGCGGCGCGCCCGCTGCCGAGCGCCACGCATGTGATGGCCGTGTCGCACACGGGCTACACCACGAACCTGCCGCTGGCCGACATCACCGACGGCAAGGCCTGGGTGGTCTGGGACGCCGATGGGTCTCCTCTGACCGTCGAGCACGGCGGTCCCGCGCGGCTGCTGGTGCCGCACCTGTACTTCTGGAAGAGCGCGAAGTGGGTGTCGGGCCTGCGCCTGATGGACCACGACGAACCGGGGTTCTGGGAGCGCAACGGCTACCACGACCGGGGCGACCCCTGGGCCGAGCAGCGCTACCAGGGCGACTGACGGCCCCTTCCCGGCAGGGACGACACGGGCGGGGCGGGGTGAGGCCGGACCGGGCGACCGGCCGCTGCATTCACCCTGCCCTCGAAATCAGATATCCAACGGATATGAATATCTCGCCGATATTGAAGCAAATTCGAAATACGTAACCCGCCCGTCGCGCCTCCGGCGGTCCGCTCGCCGCACGTCGCAGGAGCGGCCCATCCGGCCGACTCGCCGACTCACCTCATGGATCCTCACAGGCAGGTGTGCCTGCCACCGTCGATGTGAGTTTTTCGAAGTTTCCCCCTGCACCTTTGGCCGATCGACTGACCATTGTCGCCGACAAACACATCATTCCGGAGTGTCGCAGGCGAATGAGTTGCGCTAATCCGACCGGGTGCCCTACGGTGTCTTTCATCTTCTGACACCCCCCGGTCAAGATCCATTCTTCCATCCCCTGAACGGAGAGGGCATCCCCATGGGCACCCGCATGCAGTTCGTCGACGACGTCTCTGGCGAAGAAATCCCGGCAGAGGGTGCCCAGGTCACGTTCGCCTTCCAGGGCACGACCTACGAAATCGATCTCGGCGAGGAGAACCGTGCAGCGATCAGCGCCGATTTCGAGAAGTGGATCACGTTCGCCCGGATCGTCCGGCCCGGGCCGGTGGCCGCGCGGCGCAGGAACGGCGCAGGCAGGCCCACCTCCGCACCGGCCGGCACCGCCGGCAAGATCACGGCGGCGAACGACGAGAACGCCATGGCCCGTGCGTGGTTCAAGAGCACAGGCGGCGAGATCGGTATTCGCGGCCGTCTCCCCTCCCACGTGCTGGCCGGGTACCGGGAGGGCGTTGCACGAGGCCAGATCCCCGCCGAGTTCCTCGTGTCGGACTCCGCGGCCGCCGGGCCGGACCTCGAAGCCGACGAGCCCGCGGACGACACTCAGGCCACCGTCGGGGCGATGGCCTGACCGCACCTTCGGCCCTTCCCCGAACCCGTGCACGCGGATGGCGACCGGCGCCCGGCGCCGGCGCGTGACCAACCGCGCCGGCGCCCGAGTGCGCATATCAGCAACGAGCAAGACGCGCCGCTCAATGCACCGGCGCACCGCCGCGATCGCCCCCCACCCACGTCCGTTTCTCGATTCCGGCCGCATATTCGGCCACCACACCTCGACGGTGCGATAATCGACGAACCGAAATCCCCAGGCCGAGCGGTCCGGCCCCGACCGGCTCCGGGGATCTGCACCGCTGGTCGCAAGCGAGTGAACCTGTCACATCACACTTGACACTTCGGAAATGTGCGCGGACTCTCGGAGGCGACAAAGAGCCTCAAGGGGGATGATCGATGTGTATATCGTGATGCCACACCATTGTCACGCTTCCCGACTCACGGACGACAACCGTCGCGCAGGTCCGGCTGCGCCACCCCTCGACCGCAGCCGGTGGTCCTGAGGACCGCCGCCGCCTGGCTCTGGATCCACTCGCTCCTCACCGACGCGTACGCGTTCGCCTCCGACCACCCCGTCACCGTCCTGCTCGCACTGATCGTGGTGGGGGCGGCGTGGGCGATCCTCGCCGGTCGCCCGCCGTCGACCGGCCTCTGCGCCTGCGGACACACCGTGGCGACCCACGAGCACTACCGTCGCGGCAGCGAGTGCAGCGCGACGGGCTGCGGCTGTCCCCGGCTGCATGCGTAGAACGGCCGGGTCAGTCCTTGCTCTTCGCCGCATGACGGCCGCCGACGAAACCGGCGGGCACGAGCTTGACCGCCTCCGAGACACCGGTCGGCTTCCAGAGGCCGAAGTACGTCGACACGGCCACGATGAACGTGCCCAGTGCGGCGAACGCGGAGACCTGCCACTCGAACGCGTCGCCCGCCGCAACGGCCCTGCCCCACTCGGTGAGAACCGCCGTCGCGCCGGCCAGCGCCGCCAGCACCACGGCCCGGATCGCGTCCGAGGCCGCATAGCGGGTGACCGCGGCGACCACCACGGGCAGCACGATCCCGATCACCAGCGAGAGCAGCTGCGCAGTCCCGATCATCATTTCTGCCGACCTTCCTCCGGCAGCAGGCCTGCGAGGGTGGTCTTGATCTCCGCGAGCTTGGCTTCCATGCGCTTGACCCGCGCAAACGTCGACATGTTGTGCCCCCACTGGGTGTCCCGGTCAGGGCCCGGCCGGCCGGCCATGCCGTCGAGCACGGCGCACAGCTGCCGGTGCATGTCGGTCAACATGTTCCGTACGGACACCACGTGGCCGTACATGTTGTCCGGGTCGCCCATGTGGTGGACCCGGGAGTCGAGGCGCTTGACGAGCTCGGTGTGGATCTCGTCGATCTTGCGTTCGGTCTCAGCGGACATCTCATTACCTCCGATAACTGCCTGAGCTTTCGAAATCACATCCGGAATCTGTGCGATTCGCCGGTCTCCCGGACAAACCTTGCCGTTGGCGGCGGACCATAGTTCCCCGCCGGCGACCATGTAGGGCCGAACGCCCTGCCGGTGGTACCCGATGCCTCGCCGACCCGGCAGACTGTCCGGAATCAGCGCGCAGGGGATGTCGTACTCGACGCAGCACCGGGCGATGATCTCCGCCAAGGAGTCCATCTGCGCCTCGGTCCACGCCGGCACCTCAGCACCGTCGGCCGTGTCCCACCGGGGAAACTCCGGACCGATGTCGGCGGTCTCCACGGAGAGCACGTGATGGTTACCGTTCAGGTTCGCCTCGGCCACGTAGTCCGTGTCCTGCCACTGGAACACCCGACCATCACCACCGACTCCCCAGTGGGACTCGGTGCCGCCGTATCCGGACTGCCGGAAATAAGAATCGGTGCCGGCGAGGGTGCCGACCATCGTATGCAGGCAGATGATGTCGTGCCGAGACATCTTCGACTGCGTCTGTGGACCAAGGGGGCGCCAATCGCCCCAGCGCACGCTCATTCAGACCTCCCGTGTCGCGATATGGTGAGTGAGCAGAGCCGGCGGTGGTTCCAGCGTCACCCCGGCCTTCCCCGCCTCGATAATCGCGTAGACATCCCAGGTCGCATGTTCCATGACCATGATTCGATGAGCAGCAGCGTCCGTCTCGAGCGTCGAGACGCGCGACGCCAGGTACTCCACCTGCCGTGTCAGGTCAGCGACCCGGGCGTTCTCGGCGTCGTCCACCCGCTTCATCCGACCCAGGGCCCGGCCGCGACCGAGCCACCAGAAAACCGGCGCCAGTAACTCCCGCAGTTTCGCGCTGATCAGCACCAGCATGGTTATCGCGCTCAGCGCGAGCGTGAGATAAACCGTGAGGAGATTGCCACCGTCATCTGCCATGTCGATCAGCCGTCCGCTCGACGGGCCGGCCCTCGGCATTGCGCGCCACGGCCGAACCGGAGCACACGGCACGACCGCGGCGAGTCGTTCACGGCACGGCTTCGGCACTCGGCCCACCCGCCGACCGCCGACCGGTCACGAACGAAGGAGTCATCGAAGAAATCGAACGGGCGTACGTCATGCTGCCACCTCGCTAGGTCCCGCCAATACGGCCAGGGCACTCCACGGCGCCCGGCCGGCCACGCCTCGATATCAGCTCATCGGCGATCCGGCCGAGGCGGCCGCCAGTCACCCGGAATTATCTTCCAGGCCCGCCCGGTCCACTCTCGGATTTCGCCACTGGACAACAGGGCGCGCTCTCCCGCGATGAGCGAGATCGTGCCGAGTATCTCGTCGGTCTTCACAGGCGACAGCTTCGCGTGCGCCACGTCTAATCCTATGTGACAGTGCGGGCATGCGAAACGGGCCGCTCGAACCATTCCCCCGAGGGGAGCCCGGACCGGCTCACCCCGGTCGGCACCTCATTGGTCATCTGTTTCATGCTCGGGGGTCAACTCCTTGTCCGAGGTACCGATGACGGCACCGTAATAGACCGCGCGTCCCGCAGGCTGCGGCCCCGCTGCCGGTACCGAGTTTTCTCGCGCTGCCGCGGCGGTCGTGCGGGCAGCCCTGATCGTCCTGCTCGCCGGCGTAATCGGAGGGAGGCCCAGCGCCACGTTGATCTCGGCGAGCACGCTGCCGAGCCCGTTTCCGGCGTCCAGCACATCCCCGCACGTCGGCCCGTGGTTCGCCGGCCCGCCGTGCTCGGCCCGGTAGATCAGAAACGCCCGGAAAGCAGCACCGCCGGCCCCCTGCCCGTCCGGAACCAGGGCCTCACCGATCCTCCGGACCGCGGCCCAGCAATCCTCGTCGTCGCCGTTTACTTTCTCCATGACTGCCCCGTGGCCCCGTCAGGCCCGCACGGTGCCGTGCGGATGTTCGGCCCCGCCCTCGGGCAGAGCACGACTGCGGGGTTTCCAGATTTCGCCTGCCATGACGTTCTCCTGTCGTATCTGATGTGACACCGAGTACCTGAGTCGTAGATTCGGGGACCGGCCGATGTCCGGAGACAGCAACCGGTCGGAGATTATTCGGGCGGCCCGGCCATGTTATGGATACGCATGGCGTTGGCCATGATGTGCGTCGGCACGACGAGGACGACGAAGGATCTGCCGCAGCTCACGCACCGACCGTCGACGAGCATGCGATGGTTGTCGCCGTCCTGCTCGTTCGATTCGAGTATCGAGGCGAGGATGTATTTCAGTGCCTCGATGTACCAGTCCGCGACCGCCACGTCGCCGCGTTCCACACCGTGCTCGTCATCGAAGTTCTCTTCGGGATTATCATCGGGATTTTCGTCGGGACGGTCGGCACCGTATCCTGTTATGTGTGACGCCTCGTTCACGGCGGAACCCTGAGACCTTCGTCCGGAGTGGTCGGCCTGGCGACCAGCCAGGCCGGCGATGGCGGCGGATGGATACTACCGGGCATTTATTCGGCCTCGACTTCCGAAACGCGGTAGCGGACGTCACACTTACCGATATGGATAAACGTTGGACCCGACCCGTCCGACTCCCGACGACGGAGGGACCACCTACTCACAGACGCGCGGCCACTTCACCCTTAACCAGTTGTTCCACCCCTACCGCTGTCTCACCTGATTAGACGAACCTGCCACGACGTGCCATACTCTCTGTTATCGTCACCTGGTGGTGCAGGTCACCGGGAAGGGCGAGGCCCGCCGAAGGGCGGCTGCGTCCTCCGCTGACAGCCCTGTTTGATGTTGTTCATGCAGATCAGTTCGGAGGAACCATTGGTACACCCGGGCGGTGCTTGTGTCAAACAACACGGGACACCGATGATCACGGCGCGAATCCGTGATCATGGCCCTCACCAGCGCTTTCACGACCGCTATCACGCCAATGGTCATTCACGACGGATCACGGGCGGCCCGTAACCCGAGACGAAGGCTCGCGAACGGAGCAGCAGAAGATCATGACAACCTCGGAGATCGGCAACTTACTCACGCGGGCCGGTGTCGGCGGCCAGTACAGCTACCGGGACGCCGCGCGCCTCACCGGCCTGTCGCACGCGACGATAGAACGGTTACACAAGTCGGCTCACGTATCGTCGGACGGCTCGATGCGGGCGCCGCACCCGGCGACGATCGACGCCCTGTCCCGGCTACCCGGGCTGACCCTGTCGGAGCTGCGGTGGGCCATCCTCGTCGATCTCGGCTACCTCACGGATTATGCGGAACAGCAGGTCCGCGACCATCTGGGAGAATCCAGCAGGCGGCGGGTGCTGACGTTGGAGGAGATGGCGCAGGAGCTGGCCAAGCTCCCGTCACAGCAGCGCGACGCGGTTTATGCGATGGTCGAGGATATTCTCGGTTCCGTATGACGCCGGCGGATTATCGGAGGGAGCGCATATCGCCGTCGGCCGGATATTCGACGGTCCGGCAGCAGGGAGATGCTCGGCCCCGGGGTCGCGGTCGCTGCCGGCCCGACGGGCGCCGCCCGCCGGCGCGACGCCGTACAGTCTCCTGGGCGGTCGGGCCGACCACCCGAAGCCCGTCCAGCCCGGTCCTGGAGTGTCCATGCGACGTAACACGTACCCGCAACCGTTCAGGTCGGTGGCCCGGCGATGAGCCTCACCCCCGGTGACACCACCCACCGCCGGACCTTGCGCTGGCAGACGGCCCGCGTGCTCAGCGTCCGGGACGAGACGCCGCGGGCGCGCACGTTCCGCCTCGCACTGCCGGAACCGCGCCCCCACCTCGCCGGGCAGCACTACGTCCTGCGCCTCACCGCGCCCGACGGCTACACCGCATCGCGGTCCTACTCGGTGGCCTCCGCGCCCGACGGGTCCGGCGAGATCGAGCTGACGGTCGAGAGGCTGGAGGGTGGTGAGGTCTCCGAGTTCCTGCACGAGGTGGTGCAGCCGGGCGACGAGCTCGAGGTCCGCGGGCCGATCGGCGGCTTCTTCGTCTGGACGGGCGACACATCGGCACTGCTCGTCGGCGGCGGCTCCGGCGTGGTGCCGCTGATGGCCATGCTGCGCGAGGCCCGGGCCACCGGCCACTCCGATCTCGTGCGGCTCGTGGTGTCGGCCCGCTCACCGGGCGAGCTCTACTACGCCGACGAGCTGCCCGGACCGGAGACCGTGGTGGTCTACACCCGGCAGGCCCCACCGGGAGCGGGTCGCACGGCAGGCCGGATCGCCGTGGCCGACATCGCGCCGCTCGTACGCGGCGGCGAGGACGTCTACGTGTGCGGCTCCCCCGGCTTCGCCGACGCGGCCACCGGTGTGCTGCTCGAGGCCGGCGTGCCGGTGGAGCGCATCCGGGTGGAGCGGTTCGGGCCGTCCGGCTGACACCGGACGCGGCGGCGACCCGGGACGAACCGGTCACCATCGACATACTCGTCGATGATCGTTAGGTTGTCAGGACCAATAGTGGGCCCCGGCACCCCGATCGAAGCGAGGCAGCCAGCGCATGACCGGAACGACGACCGGGGCAGTCCCGACCAGCGCAACCACGACCGGCGCGGCCGCGGCGAACGGGCAGGCGACGACGGGCCCGGCGACCGTCCATCTGGTCCCGCACACCCACTGGGACCGAGAGTGGTACGAGCCGTTCCAGCGCTTCCGGCTCCGGCTGGTCGACCTGCTCGACGACGTCCTCGAGTGGGCCGAGGCGGACCCCCGCTTCCGCTTCACCCTCGACGGCCAGATGGCCGCGGTCGACGACTACCTCGAGGTGCGCCCCGAGAACCGGGACCGCATCGCGACGCTGGTGCGGCGCGGCCGGCTCGCGGTCGGCCCGTGGCAGATCCTGCTCGACGAGTTCCTGGTCTCCGGCGAGAACATCATCCGCAACCTGGAGCTGGGGCGGGCCCGGGCCGACGAGCTCGGTGCGGCGATGCCCGTCGGGTACCTGCCCGACGAGTTCGGGCACTGCGCTCAGATGCCGCAGATCCTCGCCTCCGCCGGCTTCGCCCACGCCTGCCTGTGGCGCGGCGTGCCCGCCTCCGTGGACGGTCACGCGTTCCGCTGGGTCGCACCGGACGGCAGCGCGGTGCGGGTGGAGTACCTGGTCGGGGGCTACGGCAACGCAGCGTCCCTCTTCGCCGACCCCGCCCTGTTCGCGCAGCGCGCGGTGGCGCTGGAGGCCGCACTGCGTCCGGTGTTCGGCACCGAGCCGGTGCTGGGCATGTACGGCACCGACCACTCGGCCCCGGTGCGCTCGCTGGTCGGCCTCGTGTCCGGGCTGGCGGAGGACGGCGCGCCGGTGCACATGGAGATCACCACCCTCGGCGACTACATCACCGCGCGGAACGCGGACGACGACCGCATCGCGGTCGTGCGGGGTGAGCTGCGCAGCCACGCGGCGGCCAACATCCTGCCCGGCGTGCTGTCGGTGCGCCCGCACCTGAAGCAGGCCATGGCCCGGGCCGAGCGGATGGTGGAGCGCTACGCCGAGCCGCTGGCCGCTCTGTGGTCGCCAACGTGGCCGCAGCGGTTCCTGGACATGGCCTGGTGGCGGCTCGTCGACGCGTCGGGGCACGACTCCGTCACCGGATGCGGTGTGGACGAGACCGCCGTTCAGGTGTTCGCCCGCATCTCCGAGGCCGAGCAGCTGGGCCAGGCCGTCCGCGACCGGGTGGTGGGCGGCATCGGACGCGGCGTCCCCCGGGACGCGGTCGTCGTGGTCAACCCGTCGGCGGCCGACCGCACCGACCTCGTGACGCTGGATCTGGAGGTGCCCGCCGAGTGGCCGGCGGTCGCGCTGCAGCATGCCGACGGCACCGTGGCACCCACGCAGGTCGAGAGCCGCACCCCGGCACTGCTGCACGAGGAGCGGATGGCCGCCGCGGCGCTCCCCACGTTCTTCCCGCGCATCCACGGCCGCGAGCTGTTCGGCCTCGAGATCGTCACGTGGGAGGTGCACGCCGGCGAGCGCGTCCTGGAGTTCGACCTCGCCCGCCACGGCGGCGCGGAGCCCTTCGACCCGGACGCCCTGCGCGCCGCCGTCGCCGCCGCGGCCGTCGACGGGACCTGGGCGGTCCGGCTGCGCGCGCGGGAGCGCCGGGTGCTCACCGGACCGGTGACCGTGCCCGCGCTGGGCTGGGCCTCGGTTCGCCCGGTGGCAGCCACCGGGGCAACAGCGCCGGTCCCGGAGCTCGTCCCGCATCCGGTGCAGGCGCAGGACCGCTGCCTCGACAACGGCCTCGTGCGCGTGGACGTGCGCGACGACGGCACGCTGCGGATCGCCGCGGCCGACGGCACCGTGCTCGACGGCGTCGGCCGGATCGTCGACGGTGCAGACCGCGGCGACACCTACAACTACGCGCCACCCGCCACGGACACCGTGCTCGACGCGCCGCGGACCGTCGAGGTCACGGCGCCGGACGGGGGACCGCTGCGCGCCGCGATCACCGTGGACCGCTCCTACTCCTGGCCCGCCGCGATGGACTGGGCGCACGACCGGCGCAGCGACGCGTGCGAACCGGCGAGCGTGTCGATGCGGGTGGAGCTGCGCGCGGGCGAGCCGTTCGTGCGCCTGGAGCTCGCGATCGACAACCGCAGCGCCGACCACCGCGTGCGCCTGCACGTGCCGCCGGCCCGACCGGCGTCGGCGTCGCACGCCGAGGGCCAGTTCGCGGTGGTGGAGCGGGGACTCACCGCGGAGGGCGGCGACGGTCTCGACGCCCGCTCGGCCGGCTCCGCACCCAGCGGTGAGCACCCGCTGCCGACGTTCCCGGCACACGGCTTCGTCGACGCAGGTGGGGCCGGGCTGCTGCTCACCCAGGCCTGCGAGTACGAGCTGGCCGACGGCGAGCTGGCCCTCACCGTCCTGCGCTGCACCGGACAGATCAGCCGCAACGTGCACCCGTACCGGGAGGAGCCCGCGGGCCCGCAGATCCCCACCCCGCAGGCGCAGATGATCGGCACCACCACCGTCGCGCTCGCGGTGCTCCCCCACGCCGGCACCTGGGTCGACGCCGACCTCGTCGGCGCGGGCGAGCGCTACCGGCACCCGCTGCACGCGGCCCCGGGAGAGGCAGACGTCACGGGTCCGCTGGAGAGCCACCGGGGCCTGGCCCTCGAGGGGGCGGCGCTCACGAGCGTGCGCCGCCGCGACGGCGGGCTCGAGGTGCGCATGGTGGCGCAGTCCCCCGAGCCGGCCACGGCGGCGCTCAGCGGCCCGTTCGCCGCCGCCCGCACCGTCGACCTGCGCGGCCGGACCACGCGGGAGCTGCCGGTGACCGCGGGGCGGCTGGAGCTGCCGCTGCGCCCCTGGGAGATCGCGACCGTCCGGATCGACGAGTCCACGGCGACGGGGAGCAAGTGATGGCCGGCCGCCCGCAGGTCGTCGTCGACCGGGCCAGCCCGGTACCCCTCTACTTCCAGGTCGCCCGCCAGCTCGAGCAGGCCATCGAGTCCGGTGAGCTGCCCCCGGGAGCGCGGCTGGACAACGAGATCGCACTCGCCGAGGAGCTGGGGCTCTCCCGGCCCACCATGCGCCAGGCGATCCAGTACCTCGTGGACAAGGGCCTGCTGGTGCGCAGGCGCGGGGTCGGCACGCACGTCGCCCGGGCCCGGGTGCGCCGCCCGGTGGGGCTCACCAGCCTGTTCGACGACCTGTCCGGCTCCGGCCGGCAACCGACGACCGCGGTCCTGTCCCACACCGTGCAGGCCGCGTCGGGCGTGGTCGCGGCGGCCCTGGAGGTGCCGGAGGGCACCGCGGTGCTGGCGTTGGAGCGGCTGCGCCGCACGCGGGGCGAGCCCCTCGCCATCCTGCGCAACCACCTGCGCGCCGACCTCGTCCAGCTCGACTCCGCGGTGCTCGAGGAGCGGGGCCTCTACGAGGTGCTGCGCGACGCCGGCGTCACGCTCGCCGCCGCGCAGCAGAGCATCGGCGCCCGCAAGGCGTCCGGGGCGGAGGCCCGGCTGCTCGACGAGCCGCGGGGCGCCCCGCTGCTCACCATGCGGCGCACGACGTTCGACGACCGGGGCGTCGTGGTGGAGTACGGCGACCACCTCTACCGCGCCTCCCGGTACTCGTTCGAAGTGGCACTCACCGGACGCTGAGCCTATATCCGGACGCTGAGCCGATATCCAACTGTCATCGACGAACCCGGATAAGTCATGACATAGTCCCGCTGATCATGTCGTCACGTACGCACAATGAGGTGGGCATGGCAGGCAGCAGAACGGCCCGGATCGCGCCGGCACTCGTGGCGGTGACCGCGCTCGCGCTCGCGGGCTGCGCAGGTGGCGGGACGGCGAGCGGGGGCGACCCCCAGCGCAACGCCGACGCCACGACGGTCTCCCTGACGATCGCGGCCAACGTGGCCCAGGGCGGCAAGAACGCCCAGGAGGCCGACTGGATCGTCGACTACGTCATCCCGCAGTTCACGAAGCGGATGGCCGACCAGGGCGTGCAGGCGACCGTCACCCTGCAGCCGTCGGGCGTCGACGACGAGCAGTACAAGACCAAGCTGTCGCTCGACATGCGCAGCGGCGGTGGCGCCGACATCGTCGCGCTCGACGGCATCTGGGTGGGTGAGTTCGCCCAGGCCGGCTACATCCAGCCGCTCGACCAGCTGGTCGGCCCGGCCGCGGGCAGCTGGGACGGCTGGGCCCAGATCCCCGACCCCGTCGAGCAGCTGGCGACGTTCGACGGGCAGCGCTATGGCGTCCCGTACGGCACCGACGGCCGGGTGCTGTTCTTCAACAAGGAGCTGTTCGCCCGGGCGGGGCTGCCTGCCGACTGGCAGCCCACCAGCTGGCAGGACGTGCTCGACGCGGGTGCGAAGCTCAAGCAGCTGCCCGGCGTCGACCCGATCCAGCTCAACGCCGGCACCGCGATGGGCGAGGCCACCACCATGCAGGGCGTGCTCCCCCTGCTGGCCGGGACCGGTGCGGCGCTCCACGCCGACGGCAAGTGGCTGGGCGACACCCAGCAGCTGCGGGACGCGCTCGGGCTCTACCAGTCGATCTACGGTGGCGCGCTCGGCGACCCCCAGCTGCAGCAGGAGGCGAAGGGCCGGGACAAGTCGTTCCAGGAGTTCGCGGCCGGTCGGATCGGCATCCTGCTGGAGAGCGACTACTTCTGGCGCGCGGTCGTGTCACCCACGGACGGCATCGCTCCGATGCCGAACCGGGACCAGGTGGTCGGCTACGCGAAGATCCCTGCCCAGCAGCCGGGCAAGGGCCTGGGCGGCCAGGACTTCGTGAGCATGTCCGGCGGTTCCGTGCGCGCGCTGAACCCCCACACCGAGTACCCCCAGCAGGCGTGGCAGCTGCTCCAGTTCATGAACTCGGCCGAGGCCGTGCGCGCCCAGCTGGGCACCGCGCGGATCACCCAGCGCGACGACGTCAACGCCGACGTGCTCGGCAACGACCCGATGCTCGGCTTCGTGGCCACCCAGGTGCTGCCCATCACCGCCTACCGGCCGGGCCTCGCGGAGTACCCGCAGGTGTCGCAGGCGCTGCAGGAGGCCACGGGGGCGGTCGTGGCGGGCACCGCGCCCGACCAGGCCGCGCAGGAGTACCGGACCGCTCTGGAGGGTGCGCTCGGTGGCGCTGACGACATCACCTCCGGCTGACCTCGCCCCCGCGCGGGAGGCCGCGACGGACGCCGCAGGCCTGGGACGGGTCCGCGCCTCGGCGTTCGTCGTGCCCGCGCTGGTGCTGATCGCGATCTTCCTGGTCTACCCCGCGCTGTGGACCCTCTACCTGGGGCTCACGAACTACCGGCTCACCGGCATCGCCGCGGCGCGGCCCCAGTTCGTCGGGCTCGACAACTACGTCAGGGCCCTGCGCGACCCCGAGTTCCTCAACTCGCTGTGGCTGACGCTGCTGTACGTGATCGGCTCGGCGGTGATCGGGCAGAGCATCCTCGGCTTCGTACTGGCCGCGACGTTGCGTACGGTCCCGCGGGTCGTGCGCGGCGTCGTCGAGGCGTTCGTGATGCTGGCCTGGATCCTGCCGAGCTCGGTGGTCGCGTTCCTCTGGATCGCGCTGCTGGACCGCGACAGCGGCACGGTCAACGCGCTGCTCGGCACGCCGGGCATGGCGTGGCTGCTCGAGTACCCGATGCTGTCGATCATCGTGTTCAACACGTGGCGCGGCACGGCCTTCTCGATGCTGCTGTTCAGCGCGGCTCTCAATGCCGTGCCGCCGTCCCAGCTCGAGACCGCGCGCATGGTGGGCGCGTCCGGGTGGCAGCAGCTGCGCGACGTGGTCTTCCCGCACATCCGCGGCCACGTCCTCACCAACCTGCTGCTGATCAGCCTCTGGACGTTCAACGACTTCGCCCCCTACCTCATCACGGCGGGCGGGCCGGACAACCGGTCGGAGATCCTCCCGGTCTTCGTCTACGAGTCGGCGATCTTCGACGGGCAGCTCGGGTTCGGCACCGCGATCTCGCTGCTCATGCTGCTGATCAACCTCGTGCTCGCGGTGGTCTACCTGCGCCTGCTGCGGGAGCGCCGGTCATGAGCCCGCGCGAGCTCGTCGGCCGGGTCGGCTTCTACGTGCTGATCGCCGTCATCACCGCGTTCATGGCCCTCCCGGTGCTGTGGCTGCTCCTCGCGCCGTTCGACCGCACGCCCACGCTCACGACCTCGCTCCCGGAGTGGACCTGGCAGAACTTCGCCGGGCTGCTCGACAACCCGTACGCGCTCGCGTCGCTCGGCAACTCCGTGCTGCTGGCGCTGGGCTCCATGGTGGTGGTGACGGTGCTCGGCGCGCTGGCCGCGTACGCGCTGTCCCGGGTGCGGATCCCGGGCCGGGACGGCCTGCTCTACGCGCTGCTGCTGCTCTCCTCGATCGTCACCGGCACGGCCGCGATGGTGCCGATCTTCCTGCTGATGTTCGAGCTGAACCTCATCGACTCTCAGCTCGGCGTGGTGCTCGTGCTGAGCGGGGGGCTGCTGCCGGCGGCGATCTTCATCCTCAAGGACTTCATGGACGCCACCCCGCGCTCCTACGAGGAGTCGGCGCGGGTGTTCGGCGCCGGGCCGCTGCAGATCCTGCGTGACATCGTGCTGCCGGTGGTGCGGCCCGGGATCGCCACGATCGCGGTATGGACGGTGGTGAACGTGTGGGGGAACTTCCTCACCCCGTTCATCCTGCTGCGCAGCCCGGACAAGTCCCCGGCCGCGGTGGTGCTCTACACCTTCTACACCGAGGGCGGCCAGGCCGACCTGGGGCTGATCTCGGCGTTCTCGTTGCTCTACTCGATCCCCGTCGTCGCGATGTACGTCTTCGTCAACCGGCGCTACGGGTTCCGCTTCCACGGAGGGATCAAGCGCTGATGGCCGACATCGAGCTGCGCCGGCTGGTCAAGGAGTACCCGGGCGGCGTCCGTGCCGTCGACGGCCTGGACCTCACCATCGCCGACGGCGAGTTCTTCGCCCTGCTCGGGCCGTCGGGCTGCGGGAAGACCACGCTGCTGCGCTCCATCGCCGGCCTGGAGACGGTGACGGGCGGCCACATCCTGATCGGCGGCCGCGACGTCACGGGCCTGGCACCGGGCGCCCGCGACATCGCGATGGTCTTCCAGGACTACGCGCTCTTCCCGCACATGACGGTGCGCGACAACATCGCCTACCCCCTGCGGATCCGGAAGATGGGCAGGCCGGAGCGCCACGCCAAGGCCGAGGAGACCGCCGAGGGCCTGAGCCTGGGCGGCCTGCTCGACCGGCGCCCCGGCCAGCTGTCGGGCGGCCAGCAGCAGCGGGCGGCACTGGCCAGGGCGGTGGCGTGCCACCCGAAGGTCTTCCTCTTCGACGAGCCGCTGTCCAATCTCGACGCCCGGCTGCGGCTGGAGGCCCGCACGTTCCTCAAGCGGCTGCAGCGCGACCTCGGTGTCACCACGGTCTTCGTCACCCACGACCAGGCCGAGGCACTGGCGATGAGCGACCGGATGGCCGTCATGGACGCCGGGCGGATCCGCCAGATCGGCACCCCCACCGAGGTGTTCCAGCGCCCGGCCAGCACGTTCGTGGCGAGCTTCATCGGGTCGACGCCGATGAACCTGCTCGACGCCGTGGCCGACCGCGACACCCTGCGGGTGGCGGGCACGACGCTGCCGCTGCCGGCGGCCGCAGGCCCGCACGTCCGCGACGGGGAGAAGCTCGTGTTCGCGGCACGTCCGGAGTACATGACCCTGCACCGCGAGGCCGAGCCGACCGGCATCGAGGGCGTGGTGGCCATCGTCGAGAACATGGGCGTGGGCTCGCTCGTCTCGCTGGAGGTGCCCGGCGGCGCCGACGGCGCACGCATCGTGCAGGTGACCGTGCCCGAGGGGCAGGAACCGGAGATCGGCTCGCGCGGGTGGGCGGTGGCCGCGCCCGAGCGGGTGCTGCTCTACCGGCACGACGACGGCGAGCTGGTGGGCAGCGAGCGGGCCGGCGCGGGCGAGCCCGTGCTGGCCGGCGCGGGGGACTGACCGTGGCACGGACGGTGCACCGCGGCCGCTGGAGCCTCGAGGACCGCGCCGAGAACTTCTACCAGGAGCTCCCGGTCGACGTCCCGGCCGGGGCGAGTGCCCTCGCCGTCCGGCTCGCGTTCGACCGCGGCGCGGGCGTGCTGGACCTGGGCTGCTTCTCCCCGGCGGGGTTCCGGGGCTGGTCCGGCGGGGCCCGCGACTCGTTCACGATCACCGCGGACCGGGCGACGCCCGGCTACCTGCCCGGGCCGCTCGACGCCGGCACCTGGCACGTCTGTCTCGGGCTGCACCGGGTACCGGTCGAGGGGCTCGCGTACGAGCTGGTGGTGGACACCAGCGCGGACGCCCCTCCCCCCGTGCCC
>NZ_JAAXKY010000130.1 GCF_012911925.1 Pseudonocardia xinjiangensis
CCCCCGATCCCGGGGCAGTCACGCCCGCGTCGCCGGCCGACCCGCAGGTCGCCGCGGCGATCGCCGCGGCCCGGCAGGTGCGCCAGAGCACCGACCCCACCGTCCAGCAGATGGCGCTGACCACGCTCAACTGCAGCGCGAACGACCCGCTGCGCGGCTACGACGACCCCAAGCTCCCGCTGGTGGCCTGCAGCCAGGACGGCACCGAGAAGTACGTCCTCGGCCCGAGCTTCCTCGAGGGCACCCAGATCGACAATGCGATGGCGCAGCAGAACTCCCAGGGCGCCGGCTGGGTCATCAGCCTCACGTTCAAGAGCGAGGGCGCTGCGATCTGGGGGCAGTACACCGCCCAGAACATCGGCAAGAGCGCGGCGTTCGTGCTCGACGGCGAGGTCGTCTCGGCCCCCACGATCCAGAGCGCGATCTACGGCCCCACCGAGATCTCGGGGCAGTTCAACCAGAAGTCCGCCCAGGACCTCGCCAACACGCTGCGGTACGGCTCGCTGCCCCTGTCGTTCGAGTCGTCGGAGGCTCAGACGGTCTCGGCAACGCTCGGGCTGGCCTCGCTGCAGGCGGGCCTGATCGCGGGCGGCCTCGGCCTGCTGCTGGTGTTCATCTACTGCCTGTTCTACTACCGCGTGCTCGGGGTGCTGACGATCCTGTCGCTGGTGCTGTCCGGCGTGATCGTCTACGCGGTGCTCGTGCTGCTCGGACGGTGGATCGGGTTCACGCTCGACCTCGCGGGGGTGGCCGGGTTCATCGTGGCCATCGGCATCACCGCCGACTCGTTCGTGATCTTCTTCGAACGGCTCAAGGACGAGATGCGTGAGGGCCGCACCTTCCGGTCGGCGGTCCCCCGGGGCTGGGTGCGGGCTCGGCGCACGATCCTGTCCGCCGACGCGATCAGCTTCCTGGCCTCGGCCGTGCTGTACCTGCTCGCCGTCGGCCAGGTGCGGGGCTTCGCGTTCACTCTGGGCCTGTCCACCGTGCTCGACCTCGTCGTCGTCTTCCTGGTGACGCATCCGCTGGTCGCGCTCGCGTCCAACTCCCGGGTGTTCGGCAGCCCGGCGCTGTCGGGCCTGGGTGCGGTGGCGAAGATCGGTGCCGACCGCAAGCGGGCCGCCACGGCGGCCGGCGCATCGAAGGGAGCCTGAGAGATGGCGACCACCACCCCTTCCCGGAAGGGTTTTCTCTCCGGCCTCTACACCGGCACCGGGTCGTTCGACCTCGTGGGGCGCAGGCGTAGCTGGTACATCGCGTTCGGGCTGCTGGTGCTCGTCTGCCTCGTGTCGATGATCTTCCGTGGCTTCAACCTCGGTATCGACTTCACCGGGGGCACGCAGCTGCAGTTCCCGTCGGCCGGTACGTCCGCCCCGGCGAACGTCGACGCGGTGACCGGGGTCTACGAGCGGGCCATCGGCATGGACCCGGCCGCGGTGCAGACGGTGGGCACCGGCCAGGCCGCCTCCGTGCTCATCCGCTCGGAGCCGCTCGACCCCGCCCAGCTCGTGACGCTGAAGCAGGCGCTGTTCGACGCGTTCAAGCCCGTGGGTCCCGCCGGCGCCCCGTCCCTGCAGGCGATCAGCGACAGTGACGTCAGCGGTAGCTGGGGTGGCCAGATCACCCGGCAGGCGCTCATCGCGCTGGCGGTGTTCCTCGTGCTGGTCACGATCTTCCTGGCGCTCTACTTCGAGCGGGCCATGGCGATCGCGGCGCTGGTGGCACTCGCGCACGACATCATCGTCACCGCGGGCGTCTACTCGATCGTCGGGTTCGAGGTCACCCCGGCCACGGTGATCGGTCTGCTGACGATCCTGGGCTTCTCCCTCTACGACACCGTCGTGGTGTTCGACAAGGTCAAGGAGAACACCCGCGGCCTGCTGGGGCTCACCCGGCGCACCTACGGGGAGGCCGCGAACCTGGCGCTCAACCAGACCCTGATGCGCTCGATCAACACGTCGTTGATCGCGGTGCTGCCGGTGGTCGGGCTGATGGTGGTCGGGGTCGGCCTGCTCGGGGTCGGCACGCTCGCCGACCTCGCACTCGTGCAGATGGTCGGCATCATCGCCGGTGCCCTCTCGTCGCTGCTGCTCGCCACCCCGCTCCTGGTGGACCTGAAGATGCGCGACAAGAGGTTCCGGCAGCAGGCCGAGCGCGTGCTGGCCCGCCGCCGCCGGGCAGCGGGAGCACTCGCCGGTGCCCCCGGCGCGGACGACTCCGACGGCGACCCCGACCTGACCGACGACGGGGTGCTCGCCACCGAGCTGCGCAGGGAACGCGCGATGGCGGCCGCCGCGAGCACGCCGTCGCGGCCGGGCAAGGCGGGCGACCGTCGTGGCGGCGCCCGCACCGCCCGGCCCACCGGCAAGGCGTCGCGGCCCACCGGTAAGAGGCGGGGATGAACGCAGTCCCTGACGTCGCCCCGGGCCCTGACGTCGTCCCGGTCGCCATCGCCGACGCCGAGGCCGAGGCCGACCTCGCCCGGGTGGCCGCGCTCGTGCGGGACGTGCCGGACTACCCGTCGCCGGGCGTGCTGTTCCGCGACATCACCCCCGTCCTCGCCGACGCGGAGGCGTTCGCCGCGGTCGTCACCGAGCTGGCGTCGCTCGTGGGCGATGCCGAGATCGTGGCGGGGGTGGAGGCGCGCGGGTTCCTGCTCGGTGCGGCGGTCGCCGTCGTCGCAGGTACCGGTGTCGTGCCCGTCCGCAAGGCGGGCAAGCTGCCCCGGGTGGCGGGCTCGCAGACCTACGACCTCGAGTACGGCACCGCCACCCTGGAGTTGCCCGCCGACACCGTCGCCCCCGGGTCGAAGGTGTTCATCGTCGACGACGTGCTGGCCACCGGGGGCACGGCAGCGGCGGCGTATGCGCTGCTGTCCGACGCCGGTGCCGATGTCACCGGGTTCGCCGTGTTGCTGGAGCTGGCGGCGCTGGGAGGCCGGGAGCGGCTCGCGCCGATCCCGGTGCACGCCCTGCTCCGGGTCTGATTCCGAGGTCCGGGTGGCGCCCTTGACTCGGGCGCTGCTGCCACCGGGTCGAGGCGGGACTATCCTCCATCGGGTGGAGCGCGAGAACGCATGACGGACGTGCAACCGGTAGCGCCGCCGGTCCCCGGGCCGGAGAGCCCGGTGGCGACCACGTCCAAGCCCTCGGCAACGCGGCGGGTGCGGGCTCGGATCGCCCGCCGGATGACCCCGCAGCGCGTGGCCGTGGTCGCTCCCGTTCTCGAGCCGCTCGCCAGCGTGCACCGCGCCCTGCACCCGAAGGCCGACCTGGCCCTGCTGCAGCGAGCCTACGACGTGGCCGAGGCGAAGCACGAGGGTCAGAAGCGCAAGTCCGGCGACCCGTACATCACCCACCCGCTGGCCGTCTCCACGATCCTGGCCGAGCTGGGCATGGACACCACCACGCTGGTGGCGGCGCTGCTGCACGACACGGTGGAGGACACCGACTACTCGCTCGACCGGCTGCGCGCCGACTTCGGTGAGGAGGTGGCCCACCTCGTCGACGGCGTCACCAAGCTCGACAAGGTCGAGCTGGGATCCGCCGCCGAGGCGGAGACGATCCGGAAGATGGTCGTCGCGATGGCCCGCGACCCCCGGGTGCTCGTGATCAAGCTGTCCGACCGGCTGCACAACATGCGCACGATGCGGTTCCTGCCGCCGGAGAAGCAGGCGAAGAAGGCCCGGGAGACCCTCGAGGTGCTCGCGCCGCTGGCCCACCGGCTCGGGATGGCCACGGTCAAGTGGGAGCTCGAGGACCTGTCCTTCGCGATCCTGCACCCGAAGAAGTACTCCGAGATCGTCCGGCTGGTCGCGACGAGGGCCCCGTCGCGCGACACCTACCTCAAGCAGGTCATCGACGAGGTCATGCAGCAGCTCGACGCGGCGCGCATCGCGGCCACGGTCGAGGGCAGGCCGAAGCACTACTACTCGATCTACCGCAAGATGATCGTCAAGGGCCGCGACTTCGACGACATCCACGACCTCGTCGGGGTGCGGGTCCTGGTCGACGAGGTGCGCGACTGCTACGCCGCGATGGGCATGGTCCACGCGCTGTGGCAGCCGATGCCCGGCCGGTTCAAGGACTACATCGCCCAGCCCCGGTTCGGGGTCTACCAGTCGCTGCACACCACCGTGATCGGCCCGGACGGCAAGCCGCTCGAGGTGCAGATCCGCACCCACGACATGCACCGCACCGCGGAGTACGGGATCGCGGCGCACTGGCGCTACAAGGAGACCCCGCGCAACCAGAACGGCGCGAACTGGTCCACGGCCACCGTCGAGGTCGACGAGATGTCCTGGATGCGGCAGCTGCTCGACTGGCAGCGGGAGGCGGCCGACCCGGGCGACTTCCTGGAGTCACTGCGCTTCGACCTCGCGTCGAAGGAGATCTTCGTCTTCACCCCCAAGGGTGACGTGATCACGCTGACCACCGGGTCCACCCCGGTCGACCTGGCGTACGCGGTGCACACCGAGGTGGGCAACCGGTGCATCGGGTCGCGGGTCAACGGCAGGCTCGTCGCGCTGGAGCGCAAGCTCGAGTCGGGCGACGTCGTCGAGATCTTCACGTCGAAGGCCGAGGGTGCGGGCCCGAGCCGCGACTGGCTCGCCTTCGTGGCGTCCCCGCGGGCGAAGACCAAGATCAAGCAGTGGTTCGCCAAGGAGCGCCGCGAGGAGGCGATCGAGGCGGGCAAGGAGGCGATCGCCCGGGAGGCGCGGCGCACCTCGATGCCGCTGCAGCGGCTCGTCTCCGCCGACGCGATGGCCGCGCTGTCGCGGGAGCTGCACTTCCCGGACCTGTCGGGCCTCTACGCCGCCGTCGGTGAGGGCCACGCGAGCGCCCGCCACGTCGTCCAGCGCCTGGTCGCCCTGCTGGGCGGGGTCGAGCAGGCCGAGGAGGACCTCGCCGAGCGCGCCACGCCGTCCACGGTGCGGCTGCGCCGGGCCGGAGGCGACGCGGGCGTGGTGGTCCGCGGGGAAGGTGCGGATCTCGCCGACCTGTACACCAAGCTCGCGCGCTGCTGCACGCCCGTGCCCGGCGACGAGATCCTCGGGTTCGTCACCCGCGGCGGTGGCATCTCGGTGCACCGCACCGACTGCACCAACGCCTCCGACCTGCAGAACCGCTCGGAGCGGCTCGTCGAGGTGGCCTGGTCGGTGTCCCCGGGGTCGGTGTTCCTCGTGGCGATCCAGGTGGAGGCGCTCGACCGGCACCGGCTGCTGTCGGACATCACCAAGGTGCTGGCCGACGAGAAGGTCAACATCCTGTCGGCCACGGTGCAGACCTCCCGCGACCGGGTCGCGGTGTCGCGCTTCAGCTTCGAGATGGGCGACCCGAAGCACCTCGGCCACGTGCTGCGTGCGGTGCGCAACGTCGAAGGCGTCTACGACGTGTACCGGGTGACGTCGGCGAGCTGACCCCCGGGCTCAGCCCAGGTCCCACAGGCTGCACCGGTGCTCGGCGGCGAACTCGGCGGCGGGCCGCGCGACGGTGCCCCGGCCGGGGCCCGTGATCGTCAGTATCGAGCCGTCCCCGGCCCAGTGCGGCCAGACCGGGCCGCTGCCGCCGTTGGGGTTGCCGGTGGCCGCGAACCGGGCCCAGGCCCCCACCATCTCGGTGGCCAGCACCTGCTGGTCGGCAGCGAGCGGGGGCTGGCCGGGCACGAGGTCGAACAGGTAGGGCATCTCCGCCCCGTGCGTGACGCCGGTGGCGAGGTGGGGAGGCAGCGCCGCGAACGGCGAGGGTGCCGTGGGGTCGGCGAACTCGTACGCGTACAGCGGGGCGCGAGCGCCCAGCAGCCGGTGGGTGGCGAGGGCGGTGCAGGCGTAGCCGCGGTCGGTCACCACGTCGGACCACACCCGGCCCGGGGACCGGCCGCCGCCGAGCGGGTAGCTGCGGGTGGCCACCGCGCTACGCGATCCCGCGGCCGCCCCGAGGAGGGTGCGGAAGCCGGCCTCGGTGAGCGGGCCGCCGCCGCGGTCGAAGAACGCGGCGGTGAACAGCGTGCCCTCGTCGCGCGTGGTGCCGGCGAGCAGCGGTGTCGGGCGGAGGTCGCCGTCGACCACGATGTCCGACGGCCGCCGGGGGAGGGTGGCGGTGCCGGTCGCCGGGCTCCAGTAGACGCCCGCCCCGTCCACGAGCCGCTCGGTGGGCAGGGCGCGCATGCAGGCGAGCGCGGCGACCGGCGTCCTGGCGGGGTCGGGGCAGCCCAGCGCGGTCGCGACGCCGGCGCCTGCCGCCTCCACCAGCGGGAGCGGTTTCCACGTGTCGCCGCCGGGCCCGGCTCCGGGCCGGATGACGTCCACGATGTTCGCGGTGCTGCACCCGCCGCTCTGCAGGATGGCGCGCTGGTAGAGGCCCACCGCGCCGGGTGAGCTGAGCTGCGCGCAGACGCTGTCGGCGCCCGCCGACTCACCGGCCAGGGTGACCGATCCCGGGTCGCCGCCGAACGCCGCGATGTTGCGCCGCACCCAGTGCATCGCCGCCTGCTGGTCCAGCAGCGCGAACGACCCGGACCCGGGCAGGCCGTGCAGGCCGAAGAAGCCGAAGATCCCGAGCCGGTAGTTGATCGTGACGACCACGAGCGGCCCCGCCGCGGCGAGCCGCCGCGGGTCGACGTCGGATCCCGCTCCCGCGTTGAAGCCGCCACCGTGGATCCAGAAGAGCACCGGCAGCCGCGACGTCGGTGTCGTCCCCACCGGCACCGTCACGTTGAGCGTGAGGCAGTCCTCGCTCGTGCTGCCCGGCGTGCCGTGGGGGACGTCGGTCCCTGCGCCGACCTGCGCGCACCGGTTGCCGGGCCGCGCCGCGCTGCGGGTGCCGCTCCAGCCGGGTGCCGGCTGCGGTGGTTGCCAGCGCAACGGCCCGACCGGGGGCGCCGCATAGGGGATGCCCTGGAAGCGCAGCATCCCGGAGTCGCTGCTCCCGGCGAGCTCACCCTGCTCGATCCGGACGTGCTCACCGAGCGGCGGGGTCACCGCGGGCGGGGCGGGGGAGCAGGCCACCAGCACGGCCGCGGCCGCCAGCAGCACGACGACCGACGCGCGGCCTCCCCCGATCACCCTCGCCCAGCTCAGCCGACGGTGACGGTCTGGATCGTCACGGGAGTGACGGGCTTGCCGTCACCGGTGCCGTTCGAGTTGTCCGACCCGGCCTTGGCGATCTCGTCGAGCGTGGCCAGCCCGGGGGCCCCGATGGTGCCGAAGACCGTGTAGTCGGGCGGGAGGGTGGAGTCGGCGTACACGAGGAAGAACTGGCTGCCGCCCGAGTTGGGCGCGGAGGTCTTCGCCATCGCCACGGTGCCCCGCGGGTACACGACGGAGCCGTTCGCGGCCGGCGCCAGCCCGGTGGGCGGCTCGTCGTTGATCGTGTAGCCGGGGCCGCCCGAACCGGAGCCGGTGGGGTCGCCGCACTGCAGGACCTTCAGGCCGTCCGTGGTGGTGAGCCGGTGACACGGCGTGTTGTTGTAGAAGCCGGCCTTGGCCAGGCTCAGGAAGTTCTCCACGGCGCACGGGCCCGTCGCGCGGTCCAGCGTCAGCGGGATCGCGCCCTTGTCGGTCTGCATCGCGACCGGCACGGTGCCGCTGGTGCTCGCGTCCGCGACGGTCGGCACGGGCGCGGGCTTCGACGCGGGGTCGTTCGGCGTGGGCGTGAACGTGCAGTGGCCCAGCGCGGCCGGGGCGGCAGGCGCCGACGACGGCGCGGCGGCCTGGTCCGCCGGTGCGGCGCCCCGGCCGCCCAGCGTGGAGAGCAGGACGACCCCCACGACGACCACCACGACCACGGCGGCGGAGGTGATGATGGCGATCCGCTGCCGGCGCTTGGCCCGTTCGATCCGCCGCTGCTGCTGGTTCGCCAGCTTGCGCTTCGCCGCATCGCGCCGCATCTGGTTGGTCGCCACCCGGTACTCCTCGTCCTCGCTGCTCGGGCCGCAGGATAACGAGTCATCCTGTGAGGTTCCGGAGAGGTCGCGGGCGCGTGCGGGTGGCGCCGGTCAGGCGGGCCGGGGGTACATCCGCCCGCCCGGGACCGGGCCCACGTCCCGCGTGCGCCTGCCGCCGGCGAGACGGGCGTGCTGCAGGCCGGGGGAGACGCCTGCCGCCGCGGCCAACCGGTCGGCCACGGCCCCGGTGACGAAGGCGTACACGGTCTTGCCGCCCACGTCGACGGCGAGCTCGTCGCGCGGCCACGTCCACGGCGGGGCGCCGACCCCCGTCCAGTTCTCGACGATCTGGTCGGCGGTCAGGCGGATCACGGTGAACATCGACGAGGCCCACGGCCCGCGGAGACCGGCGAACGCCATCACCCCGCGCAGCGCGCCGACCCCGGCCGCCATGCCGATGTGCATCGCCAGGTTCCGCCGTTCCAGACCCGCCTCCCCGGTGGGCGGCAGCCCGAGGAGCCGTTCCGCGGCCCGGCCCGGGACCTGGCTGTCCGGGCGGTGGGTGACGGCCTGCTCCACCTTCTCGGCGACCGTCATCACCGCGACCCCGGCCAGGCCCGCCAGCACCCCGCTGCCCGCCGCGCGCAGCAGCATCCCGCCACCTTTCGGGGCGTCCCGGCCCATCCTGACGACCGCGCCGTCCGTCGTCGTGTCCCGCGGGCGCTTCCCTCCGATGTCCACGGCCCGGGGTGTCCCCGTCGTGCGGGGTTAAACCGCTGGGCCCACGCTACGGGGCACGTCCTAGTGTGGTGGTGTGCTCGTCGCAGGGTTTCCCGCCGGTTCCTTCCAGACCAACTGCTATGTCGTGGCAGCGGCTGCGGGCGAGGCGTGCGTGGTGGTCGACCCCGGCCAGGACGCCGTCGAGCCTCTCGAGGAGCTGCTCGCCGAGCACCGGCTCACGCCGGTGGCGGTGCTGCTCACCCACGGCCACTTCGACCACACGTTCAGCGTGGCGCCCGTCTGCGACGGCCACGACGTCCCGGCCTGGATCCACCCGGAGGACCGCGAGATGCTGGCCGACCCTATGAAGGGCATCTCGGCCGACGCCGTGGCACTCTTCGGCGGCCGGCTGGAGCTCCGCGAGCCCCGCGAGGTGCGTCAGCTCACCGACGGTGCCGCACTCGAGCTCGCCGGGCTCACGTTGCGCGTCGACCACACCCCCGGGCACACGCGCGGCTCGGTGGTCTTCACGACTCCCACCGAGGAGGGCGTGGAGGTGATCCTCGCGGGCGACACGCTCTTCGCGGGGTCGATCGGGCGCACCGACCTCCCCGGCGGGGACCACGCCCAGATGATGGCGAGCCTGCGCGACAAGCTGCTCACCCACGACGACTCCGCCGTCGTCCTGCCCGGGCACGGGCCCACCACCACGGTGGGGCGCGAGCGCGCGTCGAACCCGTTCCTGCAGGGGCTCGACCTGCCCACCACGGGACGCGGGCTGTGACCGCGCCGAGCGCGAGCGGGGAGCGGGCCGAGGTGGAGGAGCGGCGCCCCACGGCGTTCGCCGCCCCCAAGGGCATCCCGGAGTACGTGCCGCCGGACTCGGCGGGGTTCGAGCACGTCCGCGCCACGCTGGTCGGGGCGGCCGACCGCGCGGGATACGGACTCATCGAGCTGCCGGTCTTCGAGGAGACCGGGCTCTACGCACGCGGCGTCGGTGAGTCCACCGACGTGGTGAGCAAGGAGATGTACACGTTCACCGACCGCGGGGAGCGGTCGGTGACGCTGCGCCCGGAGGGCACGGCAGGCGTCGTCCGGTCGGTGATCGAGCACGGGCTCAACCGGGCAGGTCTGCCGGTGAAGCTGCGCTACGCGGGCCCGTTCTTCCGGTACGAGCGTCCGCAGGCCGGGCGCTACCGCCAGCTGCAGCAGGTGGGGGTCGAGGCGATCGGCGTCGACGACCCGGCGCTCGACGCCGAGGTCATCGCGATCGCCGACGAGGGGTTCCGCGCGCTCGGGCTCACCGGCTACCGCCTGGAGATCACCTCGCTCGGCGACGCCGAGTCCCGTCCCGCGTACCGGGCGCTGCTGCAGGAGTTCCTGGCCGGGCTCCCGCTCGACGAGGCCACCCGCAACCGGGCGGCGATCAACCCGCTGCGGGTGCTCGACGACAAGCGCCCCGAGGTGCGTGCGCTGCTGGCCGACGCCCCGCTGCTGGTCGACCACCTCTCCGCCGTCTCCGCCGAGCACCACGCCGCGGTGAAACAGCACCTCGACGACCTCGGTGTGGCCTACGTGGAGAACCCGCGGATGGTGCGGGGCCTGGACTACTACACGAAGACGACCTTCGAGTTCGTGCACGACGGGCTCGGGGCGCAGTCCGGGATCGGTGGCGGCGGTCGCTACGACGGGCTGATGGCCACGCTCGGCGGGCAGCCGCTGTCCGGCGTCGGCTACGGCATCGGCGTGGACCGCACGCTGCTGGCCTGCCGCGCCGAGGGGGTCACGCCGTGGTCCGAGGCGCGCTGCGAGGTGTTCGGCGTGCCGCTGGGCGAGGCGGCGAAGCGACGCCTCGTCGTGCTGGCCGGGGAGCTGCGCAGGGCGGGGGTGCGGGTCGACCTCGCCTACGGCGGCCGCGGGCTCAAGGGCGCGATGAAGGCCGCCGACCGCTCCGGGGCCCGCTTCGCCCTGGTGCTCGGCGAGCGGGACCTCGAGGCCGGCACCGTGGGTCTCAAGGACCTGGTGTCGGGGGACCAGCAGGACGTCGACCTGGCCGGCGTGATCGAGGAGCTGCTCGCCCGGCTGCGCTGACGATCGCCGGGCAGCAGCCCTCTACGCTCCTTGCCGTGGCATCGGAGGATCGCGAGCGCTGGGACGCCCGGCACGCCGCGGTCTCCGCGGCCGGTGCCCCCACCCTGCCGACGCCCCCGGACGCGCTGCGCGGCCGCGAGCACCTGCTCCCGGCCGCCGGGCGCGCGCTCGACGTGGCCTGCGGGCGGGGCGCGGTGGCCGTGTGGCTCGCCGAGCGGGGCTTCGACGTCGACGCGGTGGACGTCTCGGACTCCGCGCTGGCGCTCGGCGCCGCGCTCGCGGCCGACCGCGGGGCCGGTGACCGGGTGCGCTGGTGGGCCCACGACCTCGACGACGGCCTGCCCGGTGGCTGCGCCGGGCCCTACGACGTGGTGGTGTGCCAGCGGTTCCGCGACCCCGCCCTGTACCCGGTGCTCGCGCGCTGCCTCGCGCCCGGCGGCCTGCTCGTGGTGACGGTGCTGTCGGTGGTCGGGGACGAGGGCGGGCGGTTCCGCGCGGCGCCCGGCGAGCTGCCCGCGGCGTTCGGCGGCCTGACCCCGCTGGCCCACACCGAACGCGACGGCGAGGCGAGCCTGCTGGCGCGGCGCCCGTGAGGCTCACTCGTCGACCAGAGCCTCCCGGCTGGCCACCAGGGCGGCGAGCGCCGTGGTGATCGGCACGGAGGCCACCAGGCCGATGCTGCCCACCAGCGTGCGCACCACCTCGGTGGCCACGTCCTGCGTGGTGACCACGTCGGAGAGCCCGCGCCCGGACAGCGTGAAGAGCAGCAGCAGCGGCAGCGAGGCTCCCGCGTAGGCCAGCACCAGCGTGTTGACGGCCGACGACACGTGGTCGCGCCCGATCCGCATCGCCGCCGCGAAGAGGCCCGGCGCCCCCAGCCCGGGGTTGGCCCGGCGCAGCTCCCACACCGCGCTGGTCTGGGTGACGGTGACGTCGTCGAGCACGCCGAGCGCCCCGATCACCACGCCGGCCAGCAGCAGGCCGCGGGCGTCGACGCCGGTGCCCAGGGTGGCGATCAGGTTGCTCGTCTGGTCGTCGAGGCCGGTGAGCCGGGCGGCCGCCGAGAACGCGGCGCCGAGTGCGCCGATCAGGGCCAGCGACAGCAGCGTGCCGAGTACGGCGGTGGACGTGCGCGCCGATGGCCCGTGGGTCAGGTAGAGCACCACGAACATGATCAGGCAGGAACCGACGACGGCGACGGCGAGCGGGTTGTGCCCGTCCAGGATCGCGGGGAGCACGAACATCAGCAGCACCACGAAGCTCAGCGCCAGCGCCGCGAGGGCGGCGAGGCCCCGCCAGCGCCCGAGCACGAGCACGGCACCGGCGAAGACGGCGGCGAGCCAGCCCAGCGGTGCGCCGCGCTGGAAGTCGACCACCTGGTACGAGCCGGGGTCGTTCGGGTCGGCCCCGGACCAGCTCAGCACCACCTGGTCGCCGACGGCGAAGGTGGGCGACCCGGGTTCGACGGGCACCACCTGCACGAGGTCGCGGCCCGGCATGGGCCCGTCGGCCATCCGGACGACGAGCGCGACGCACCCGCCGTCGCCGGAGCCCTGGCTGCAGTCGGCCGCGCTCGCGGTGGTGACCTCGGCCCGCACCGGTTGCTGGCTGACGGGCTGCGCGGTGCTGGGCGGACCACCGGAGGGCCACAGCAGCACGACGCCGACGAGCGTGGCCAGGGCACACGGGACGAGCAGCGCGGCGATGAGCAGGCGCACCCGCCGCCCCGCAGGCGGCGCGGTGGAGTGCCCGTGTCCGTGCCCGGCGACCGGGCCCGGGGGCGCCGCGGAGGACGGCGCCACCACGGCGTGCCGGCCGGTGCCGGGGCCGGCGGGCTCCGCATCCCGGTCGGCGCGCCTGCGGCGCCCCGTCGTGGTGCGGGTGGCCACGAGCTGGTCGCCGGTGTCGGCGCCGACCGGCGACCACCCGGTGGGCAGGGTGGGGGCCTCGGCCGCCGCCTCGTCGCCGTGGTCGTCCGGGTGGCCGGCGGACCGGCCGTGCCGGTGGCGCCGGGGGTCGTGTGCTCCGGGCGGGTGCTGCTCGGGGCCGCGCGGGATCCCGGATGGTTCAGGTGACACGGGCACATCCCGTCAACGCGGTGCACGCCGACGCGGGCACGTCCACCGGACGGGCGCCACCCGTCCGGGGCCGATCAGCGGGAATGATCACCGGGGGCGTCCTCGGGTGAGTGGTCGCCCAGCTGCTCCAGTGCCCGCTCGGCGACGGTGGCGGCGTCGCCGGTGGTGTCGACGCGGATGCCCGGCTCGTCGGGCAGGAGCGGTTCGAGGGTGGCGAGCTGGCTGTCCAGCAGGGACGGCGGCATGTAGTGGTCGGTACGAGCCGTGACCCGGGACGCGATCAGCTCCGGCGGCGCGAGCAGGTGGACGAACCGCACGGACGGATGACCGTCGAGCAGCAGGGCGCGGTAGGAGCGCTTGAGCGCCGAGCACGTGACCACCGCGCTGCGGCCCGCCGCCTCCTGTTCCCCGATCCAGGCGGCCACCCGGCGGAGCCAGGGCCAGCGGTCCTCGTCGTCGAGCGGGATGCCGCTGGCCATCTTCGCGCGGTTGCTCTCGGGGTGCAGGTCGTCGCCCTCGACGAACTCCCACCCCGTGCGCCGGACGAGCTCGGCGGCCACCGAGCTCTTGCCCACACCCGATACGCCCATCACCACCAGGGTCACCGTCATGGGGGCAGCGTGGACCATCGCCCCGACAGTCACTTGCCCCGGGTGTCGAACATGTGTTCGACTGTGCCCATGCGGTGGAGCGGACAGCAGGTGCTCGATGACGGTGTCGGGGCGGAGGCGGCGCTGCCCGGCATGCGTGGGCTCCTCCGGTCGGTGCGCACCCCGGAGTTCGCCGGTGTGGTGTTCCACGAGGTGGAGGCCCGGTCGGTGCTCAACCGCGTGCCGGGCGCCTCGCCCGTGCCGTTCCGCTGGACGGTCAACCCGTACCGCGGCTGCTCCCATGCCTGCGTGTACTGCCTGGCCGGCCCCACCCGCGTGCTGCTGGGGGACGGGCGCACCCGTCCGATCTCCGAGCTGCGCGTCGGCGACTCCGTGATGGGCACGGAGCTGGTCGACGGGCACCGGCGCTACGTCCGCACCACGGTGCTGGCGCACTGGTCCACCACCAAGCCCGCCCACCGGGTGCGGCTCGCGGGCGGCACCGAGCTGGTGGCGAGCGGCGAGCACCGGTTCCTCACCGAGCAGGGCTGGCGCCACGTGAGCGGAGGATGGTGCCGCTCCGGGCGGCGGTCGCGGCTGCGGCCGGGGAGCGCGCTTCTCGGCCCCGGGCCGTTCGATGCCACGACCGGGCGGGAGCGTCGCCCCCACACCGCGGCGTACCGGCAGGGCTACCTGTGCGGCCTCGTGCGGGGCGACAGCGTCGAGGCCGACGGGGAGTGGCGCTTCCCGTCCGAGCACGTGGAGCTCGAGGCGCTGGGCCGCGCCCACCACTTCCTCGCCGAGGCGGCCCAGCACGTCGTGGAGCTGCCGTCGACGGTGGCGGTCCCGGTCGGTGCCGGGGAGCCGGGGCGGATCCCCGCTCCGGTGCGCCGTGGCGGGATCGCGCCGATCACCGACGTGGTGCGGTGGCCGCAGCGCGCAGGCGACGACTGGTGCGCGGGGTTCCTCGCCGGCACCGTCGACGCGCGCGGCTCGGTGGTGCGCGGGGAGCTGTGGATCCGTCCCGCCGACGGCGGCACCGCCCGGCGGACGGCGGCCGCGCTGCGCCGCCTCGGCTTCCGGTTCGAGGTGGAGGCCGATCCCGGCGCGGGTGCCGAGCCGGGCGCGGTCCGGCTGCTGGGCGGGCCCGCGGCGCTGCTGCGGCTGCTGCAGGTGGCCGATCCCGCCGTGAGCCGGCATCGGGACGTGGGCGGCGCCCCCGTCACCGGCGGCAGCGCGCTCACGGTGGAGTCGGTGCAGCCGCTCGGCGTCGAGATGCCGATGTACGACATCACCACGGGCACGGGCGACTTCGTGGCCGACGGCGTGGTCAGCCACAACTGCTTCGCCCGCAACACCCACACCTACCTCGACCTCGATGCGGGGGCCGACTTCGACAGCCAGATCGTGGTCAAGGTCAACGTGGCGCGGGTGCTCGAGCGGGAGCTGCGCTCGGCGAAGTGGGAGCGGGAACCGGTCGCGATGGGCACCAACACCGACCCGTACCAGCGGGCCGAGGGCCGCTACCGGCTGATGCCCGGGGTGATCGGGGCACTGGCCCGGTCCGGCACCCCGTTCTCGCTGCTCACGAAGGGCACCGTGCTCACCCGCGATCTGCCGGAGCTGGTGGCGGCAGGGGCCGACGTCCCGGTGGGTCTCGGTGTCTCCGTCGCGCTGGTCGACCCGTCACTGCAGCGGCGGCTCGAGCCGGGCACACCGTCGCCCGCCGCGCGGCTCGACCTGGTCCGGCGGATCACCGACGCCGGCCTGTCCTGCGGGGTGATGGTGGCGCCCGTGCTCCCGCTGCTCACCGACTCCACCGAGGCCCTCGACGCCCTGCTCGCGCAGGTGAAGCGGGCAGGGGCCAACGGTGCGAGCGTGCTGGCGCTGCACCTGCGGCCCGGCACCCGGGAGTGGTTCCTGGCCTGGCTCGCGCGCGAGTACCCGAGGCTGGTCGAGCCCTATGCCCGGCTGTACCGCCGTGGCGCCTACGTCGATCCGGAGTACCGGCGGGCGCTCGGCGAGCGCGTGGCGCCGTTGCTGCGCCGCCACGGGCTCACCGGTGCCGCCACCACCGTGCGTGGGCACACCCGGTCGGCGCAGGAGGCCACGGGCCCGCAGCAGCCGTCCGGGGAGCAGCTCCGGCTGCTCTGATCGCTCCGGCACTCATGCCGATCCGGCGATGCACGCCATTCCCGGACGGATCCTCCCCATTTTGCGCCGACCGGGTGCGGACGTTGGGAGTCCGTTTGCCGGGCGGCCCCGAAGTTCTCCCGACCGTGATGCATCGCCATTCTCCGCGGCCTGCGGTCGAACCGGCGGGCATGACATTCGCCTCATGCCCGTGGTTGACCTGTTCCGCCGTTCCCATCCGTGTGTGAGCCGACGACCGATGCACAGCGCAGCGGCTCGCGCGAATGGAGGACCAGGAATGAATCGCACCACGCGTCGGCGCACGCTGGGGACAGCCGCTGCAGGTACGGCGATCGCCGGACTGCTGTTCGTGGGGGCGTGCGGCGTAGCCACCGCCCAGGTCACGCCCGCTGCGGCACGTGGCGGGCCGGCCGCATCCGCACCGATGCACATGCCGATGCAAACGCCCGCGGACTCGATCGGAAAATACGACCCGCAGAGCCAGGGCGACGCGATGTTCTTCGCGACCGAGATGCGGGGCAGCAACGAGGTGCCGAGCAAGGAACAACCGAATGGCGGCGACAAGAGTGGCAGCGGGACCTCGCTGGTCCGGATCCAGGGCGACCAGGTGTCGTACGCCTTCACCTGGACGGGCATCGGCACCCCGACCGAGGGCCACATCCACCAGGGGCCTGCGGGCGTGAACGGTGACGTCAAGATCCCGTTCTTCGCCTCGAAGCTGCCGGACGGGCGCAACTCGGTGATCGGCACGGTGACGGTGACCGACGCGAACCTCCTCGCGAGCATCAAGAGCCACCCCGAGCAGTTCTACGTCAACCTGCACACCAAGGACTTCCCGGGTGGCGCCGTCCGCGGTCAGCTGCACGCGCTGCCGGTGCAGGTGGACCTGCGGAGCGCGATCAGTCATGACGAGAACCACCCGGTCGTCGAGGGCGACCAGATCTACACCTGCACGCGGCAGGACTCCGACGGTTCGTTCACGTTCACCCCGGACAACGTGAACACCCTGCTCAGCGGCGGCATCGAGCACACGTTCGTCAAGCCGGGCAAGTCCGGTCCGCCCCAGTGGGTGGCGCCCGACAAGTCCGCGGTCACCGGCAGGATCGTGACCACGATCACAGGCAGCCCCGGCGACATCCCCGAGCTGGTCCTCGCGGCGAAGCAGGAGGGCGCGTCCCAGGGTGAGCTCTCGGGCACCCGGGCCGTGCTGCGCCTGGACACGATCGGCGGCGTCGCCCCGGCCGGCACCTGCGACCCGATGACCCAGGCCGTCACCGCGGTGCCGTACTCGGCCGACTACCTGTTCATCAACTCGAAGTAGGTGAGCCGGCGCCCGGCCGGAGGAAACCTGCTGGCAGGCCGACCCGGGGTGGCGGATAGCCTCGACACGTGATGCGTACCCACCCCGCCGGCACGTTGCGTGCCGAGCACGCCGGACAGTCCGTGACCCTCACCGGGTGGGTGGCCCGCCGCCGTGATCACGGCGGCGTGATCTTCATCGATCTCCGGGACTCCTCGGGTTCGGCCCAGGTGGTGTTCCGCGAGGGCGAGATGGCGGAGCGCGCCCACCGGCTGCGCGCCGAGTTCTGCGTACTGGTCACCGGCGAGGTCGTCCGCCGGCCTGCGGGCAACGAGAACCCGGAGCTCGCCACCGGCGAGATCGAGGTGACGGCCACCGAGCTCACGGTGCTGTCCGAGTCGGCCCCGCTGCCGTTCCCGCTCGACGAGCACAGCGAGATCGGCGAGGAGATCCGGCTCAAGCACCGCTACCTCGACCTGCGCCGCAGCGGGCCGGCGGCGGCGTTGCGGCTGCGCAGCGAGGCCAACCGCATCGCGCGCACCGTGCTGCACGACCGCGAGTTCGTGGAGGTGGAGACCCCCACGCTCACCCGGTCGACGCCCGAGGGGGCCCGCGACTTCCTCGTGCCGGCCCGCCTGCGTCCCGGCTCCTGGTACGCCCTGCCGCAGAGCCCGCAGCTGTTCAAGCAGCTGCTGATGGTGGCGGGCACCGAGCGCTACTACCAGATCGCGCGGTGCTACCGCGACGAGGACTTCCGGGCCGACCGCCAGCCCGAGTTCACCCAGCTCGACATCGAGATGAGCTTCGTCGAGCAGGACGACGTGATCGAGCTCGGCGAGACGATCGTCGCCGCGCTGTGGTCGGAGCTCGCCGGGTACGAGATCCCGCGCCCCATCCCGCGGCTCACCTACGCCGACGCGATGGCCCGCTACGGCTCGGACAAGCCCGACCTGCGGTTCGGCGTCGAGCTCACCGACCTCACCGACTACTTCGCCGACACCGCCTTCCGCGTGTTCCAGGCGCCGTACGTCGGTGCCGTCGTGATGCCGGGCGGGGCGAGCCAGCCGCGCAAGCAGCTCGACGCCTGGCAGGAGTGGGCGAAGCAGCGGGGCGCCCGTGGCCTCGCCTACGTGCTGGTGGACGACGACGGGTCCGCGAGCGAGCGGGGTCCGGTCGTCAAGAACCTCTCCGAGGCCGAGCGCGAGGGCCTCGCGAAGGCCGTGGGCGCCGAGCCGGGCGACGCGATCTTCTTCGCCGCCGGCCACCCGGCCGACGCGCGCGAGCTGCTCGGCGCCGCCCGCGGCGAGATCGCCCGCCGCTGCGGTCTCGTGGACGAGAGCGCGTGGTCGTTCGTGTGGGTCGTCGACGCGCCGATGTTCGAGCGGATCCGCGACGACAAGGGCAACGAGCTCGGCTGGACGGCGGTGCACCACCCGTTCACCTCGCCCAACGCGGAGTGGATGGACCGCTTCGAGGAGGCGCCCGACCAGGCGCTCGCCTACGCCTACGACATCGTCTGCAACGGCAACGAGATCGGTGGCGGCTCGATCCGTATCCACCGCTCCGACGTGCAGGAGCGGGTGTTCGCCCTCCTCGGCATGGACGAGGCGCAGCAGCAGGAGAAGTTCGGCTTCCTGCTCGACGCGTTCCAGTTCGGCCCGCCGCCGCACGGCGGCATCGCGTTCGGCTGGGACCGCACCTGCATGCTGCTGGCCCACTCCGACACGATCCGCGACGTCATCGCCTTCCCGAAGTCGGGTGGCGGCTTCGACCCGCTGACCTCGGCACCCGCGCCGATCACGCCGGAGCAGCGCAAGGAGGCGGGTGTCGACGCGCAGCCGCCGAAGGCGCCCGCCGCCGCGTCCCCGGCCGCCGACGAGCCGCCGACGAAGCTCTGAGCGCGCCGCCGTCCGCCCAGCCGCCGCGGGGAGCGCGTTCGTGCTGCACATGAGGGTGATCTCGCCGGAGGCGCAGACCGGCGAGGTCCGGGATCTGCTCCTCGACGAGCCCGGCGCCACCCACGTCACCGTCCTGCCCGGCGTCGCGCTGCAGCCCGCCGGCGACGTCGTCGAGGCCGACGTGACGCGCGAGTCGGTCGACGCGCTGCTCAACGCCTTGTGCGAGCTGGGTATCGACCGTTCGGGTGGCGTCACGCTGGAGGCGATCGACACCTCGCTGTCGGACGCGTCCGACGCCGCCGAGAAGGCCGCGCCGGGCGACCCGTCGGACGCCGTGATCTGGGACGAACTGGTGGCGCGCACGGGTGAGGAGTCACGCCTGTCGGCGAGCTTCCAGGCGTTCCTGACGATCGCGTGCCTGCTGGCGGCGATCGGCATCATCACGGACTCGCCGGTGACGGTGGTGGGAGCGATGGTGCTCGGTCCGGAGTTCGGGCCGCTGGCCGCGATCGCCGTGGGCGCGGTACTGCGCCGGGCGGACCTGCTGCGTCGCGGCGGGCTGGCGCTCGCCGCGGGCTTCCCGCTGGCCATGGTGATCACCGCGCTGGCCGCCGTGGCGTTCGACGTGACCGGTCTGCTGTCCACCGCGACCCTCGACGATGCCACCCAGGTGGATTTCATCTACCAGGTCGGCCCGTTCTCGTTCATCGTGGCGCTGCTCGCCGGCGCCGCGGGGATGCTCGCGCTGACCTCGGCCAAGTCCGCGTCACTGGTCGGGGTGTTCATCTCCGTCACCACCGTGCCCGCCGCGGCGTACGCGTCGACCGCCCTCGTGGAGGGCCGCTACGCGGAGGCCGCCGGGTCCGCGCTGCAGCTACTGGTGAACCTCGTGGGCATCGTCGTGGCCGCGGGGGCCGTGCTGCTCCTCTCGCGCCGGACAGCCGGCCGCGAACGGGTCATCCGCCGGTTGTCGGCGGGGTAGGGTCACGAACGATGGTTCAGGACCTGGGCAGCTTCCCCAGGCCGGTACTCGCCGCGCTCACTGCTGCCGAACGGCTGCTCACTCGCCGATCAGGGGCCGGCATAGTACTGGCCGACCCTGAGGATCTCGGGGGAAGCGATCGTTCGGTGGTGGCCCGCGCCCGCGTGGCCCGCAACCCGTTCTCGCTGCCGCGCACGCTCGTCGTCAAGCACTATCTCGGCCGTCCGGACCCGGACCGTCCCGACCCGTTCCACTACGAGGTGGCGAGCTGCCAGCTCTTCACCGCGCTGCCCGCCGACTCCCGCCCCAGCCCGGTGCTGATCGCGCACGACCCGCAGGCCCGGCTGCTGGTGCTCGAGGACCTCGGCCGCAGCTCCACGCTGGCCGACAAGCTGTTCGGTCCCGACCCCGCCGCCGCCCAGCGCTGCCTCCTGAGCTGGGCCAGGGCTCTGGGCCGGATGCAGGCGGCCACGGCGGGCCGGGAGAACGACTTCGGGGCGCTGCTGCGCAGGCTCGGGGAGCGGGCGTGGCGCGACCCGATGGCGGAGGACGCGCGGGTCGCGCTCGCCGGGGTCGCGGGGCTGCTGGAGCAGCAGCTCGGGGTGGTGGTGCCGGAAGCGGCGACCGTGGAGGCCTACGAGACCGCACGCCTGCTCGGTGGCACCCGCTACCGCGCGTTCAGCCCGTCCGACACGTGTCCGGACAACAACCTCGTCACCAGCCGCGGGGTCCGGTTCGTCGACTTCGAATGGGGCTGCTTCCGCGACGTCGCGCTCGACGCGGCCTACTTCCGCGTGCCCTTCCCCGGCTGCGAGGCGAGCTTCGCGCTCCCGCCGGGAATGGCCGAGTCGATGCTCGAGGCGTGGCGCAACGAGATCGCCGCCGTCTGGCCGGATCTCGACGAGCCCGAGCGGCTCGACCGCAGGCTGCTGCACGCGCAGCTGCTCTGGGTGTGGCTGTGCACCTGGTGGCTGCTGCCGCGCATCAGCGTGCGGGACAAGCCCGTGGGCCAGGACGCCACCCGGTCCCCGCGGATCAGCACCGCGCTGGGGCACTACTGGCGGGAGATGGCCCGCAGCGCCGCGGCCGGTGGCCTGCCTGCGACGGCCGAGCTGGGCACGGCGGTGGCGGACGCGCTGGGCAGACGGTTCCCGGATGCCCCCGGTTCACTGCCGGTGTTCCCGGCCTTCCGGTCGGTGGCCTGAGGCGGGGGAGACCCTGCTGGTCAGGGCACCGATCGTTCCCTCAGCTGCCCACAGCGCGTCATCCGGCGCACACCCCTGGTGAGCCGACGTCGGTGATCGTGTCGGCGTGACTCTGCAGCCCGTGCTCGCGCCGGTCGCGACCCGTCCGGTCTCCACCTTGGTGACGCTGGGCGACTCCACCTCGGTGGGGCTCGGCGACCCGGCCCCGGGCGGCGGGTGGCGGGGCTTCCCGGTGCTGCTGCGCGACGCCCTCGGTGGGCCGGCGCTGGTCAACCTCGGCCGCACGGGCGCCCGCATGGCCTGCGTGCGCCACGAGCAGCTCCCGACGGCGCTGGCCGCCGCTCCGGACGTCGTGGTGCTGTCGGTCGGGATGAACGACACCCTGCGCTCGGACTTCGACCCCGCGACCATGCACGAGGACTGCGCCGCGATCGTCACCGCGGTGCGGGACGCGGGGGCGCACGTGCTGATGGTGCGCTACCACGACCACACCAGGGTCTTCCCGCTCCCGGCACCGCTGCGCCTGGCTCTGCACCGGCGCATCGACGCCGTCAACGCCGTCACCGATGCGGTTGCGGCGAGCGACCCGCTGGGGATCGGGGTGCTGGATCTGGACGTGTTGCCCGGTGGCTACGAGCGGTCGGCATGGTCGGTCGACCGGTTGCACCCCTCCGAGCTCGGGCATCGGATGCTCGCTGCGGGGTTCGCGGCCCTGCTGGCCGGGGCCGGCTTCGCGGTGCCGCAGGCGGTGAGCCTCGAGTGCGCCGGTGGACGCGAGGTGACGGCGGCGCAGCGTACGGCGTGGCTGGTGGTGAAGGGTGTGCCCTGGCTGGTGCGCCGCGGCCACGACCTCGGACCGGTGATCCTGCAGGGGCTCGTCGGCGAGCTGGTGCGGGCGGCCCGCTGACCCCGGAGCCGGCCTCCCGACCCGGGCGGGCGAGTTGGTCAGGCCGCGGGGCGCAGCGGGGTG
>NZ_JAAXKY010000131.1 GCF_012911925.1 Pseudonocardia xinjiangensis
GGGCTGGTGGTGGCCTCGTCGAACTCGCTCTCGCAGGCGATGCCGTTGCCGTCGGCGTCGAGGCGTTCGGGGTCGCCGGGCCGGGAGTCGAACGCGGCCTGGGCCTCGGCCTGGCTGGCGAAGTCGGAGCAGTCGCGGTCGGGCTGCTGGGCGTTCGCGATACCGGCGAAGGGGAGCGCGGCGCCGGCCGCGAGGACGGCGGCAACTGTGATGTTGCGGATGCGCATGGAGTTGGGCCTCACTGGGTCGGGGAACGATCCTGCGCGATTCGGGGTCGCGCGGGAGGACCATCGGGACAATCCGGACCGCTGTTACAAACAGCCTGTAGAGGCCCCGCTGCTCAGAGTGATCATGCTTCGGTCGGAAGGCAGCCCGCTTCTTGCAACTTCTCGACCAGCACCCCGGCCACAGCCAGTCGTGCGAGCCCCGCATCCGAGCGGTACGGCAGCGCGTAGACGACGGCCACCACAGCGACGTTGATGATCCGGCCGGTGCAGGCCTTGCACGGGGAATGCGTGCAGTACAACGCCGTCCCGCGCGACGAGACCCCGTGGTAGGCCGCGTTGAGCAGCGCAGTCTCTTCCGCGTGCAGGCTGTCGGTGCACGGCTCGTCATCCACGTGAACGCTGTGGGGGAGGCCGCGAGGGGAGCCGTTGTACCCGCCGCTCAGGTCCCGGCCGTCGCGAGCCGGCACCGCGCCCACCGACAACCGCGGACAGGTCGATCGTCGGGTCGTGCAGTCCTGTGTATGGCTGGCCGATGATTCACAGGTACTGCTGATCATTCCTCTGACGAGCTGGGCGGGGTTCGCGGGTGCCTGCGACTTGCGTCGATCAAACGAGCGCCGCGCAGGCGACGATGTTGTCACCGGCGGCGGGGCAGAGGCGGAGCCGGAAGCCATCGCCGAATGGCCGTTGACCTGCGACGAAGGACATCAGTTCGAACATGTGTTCGAGTATGATGAAGGGGTGTCGGACAGCCCGCTCACCACCGCCCATCGCCTCCTGGTCGAGGCGATCGACGCGCTGCCCGCCGCCACCGACTCCGCTACCGATGACGAGCTGCTGTCTGTGCTCACCCTGTGCGAGGGCACGAGCCGGCGGCTGGACCGGGTCGTCGTTGCCACCGTGTCGACTTTGGAGCGGCGGGGCACGTTCGCCGAGCGGGGCTACACGTCGACGCCGGCGGCGTTGGGGGATCTGCTCGGCTGGGAGCGGTTCGAGGCCCGCACCCGGGTGGTCGCCGCCGAACAGGTGTGCCCCCGGGTCGGGCTAGACGGCACTCCGCTGCCCGCCCGGTTGGCCTCCACCGCCGAGGTGTTCGCCGCCGGCGCCACGGGTCTGCGGCACGTCGCGGTGATCGCCCGGGTGTTGGCGAGCCCGGCCGCGGAGCGGCTCACGCCCGAGGTGTGGGCCGGTGCGGAAGCCCAGCTCGCCGAGAAAGCCGCGGTCTATACGCCGTCGGAGCTGCAGGCCTGGGGTACCGCGCTGGTCGAGGCCCTCGACGAGGACGGGCCCGAGCCCGATGACCGGCCGCCCGCCCCGGTCAACGAGCTGCACCTGGTGCGTCACCGCGGGAAGGCGGGCGGCGCGCTGAAGGGCCGGTTCGATGACGCGGCGATGTTCGATGCCATTGCCACCGTGGTCGACGCCCACGCCCGGCCCGCCACTGGCGATGAGCAGCGCAGCCTCGCGCAACGTCAGGCCGACGCGCTGGCCGATGTGTGTGGGTATGTGCTCGACCATGGTGATGTGCCCGAGTGCGGTGGGCGGCGCCCGCACCTGAATGTGTTGGTGCGGCTGGAGGACCTGGAGAACCGGGCCCGCGCCGCGTGTTTGGACTTCGGTGGCACGTTGTCGCCGGAGTCGTTGCGGATGCTGGCCTGTGACGCCGCGGTCGTGCCGGTGGTGTTGAACGGGAAGGGTCAGCCGCTCGATGTCGGTCGGGTCACCCGCACGATTCCTGATGGTCTGCGCCGCGCGATCGCCGCGCGTGACCGGGGGTGCGCCGGGTGTGGTCGGCCGCCGTCGTGGTGCGAGGTCCACCACATCAAGGCTTGGCAGGACGGTGGTGACACGGCCCTGCACAACTGCGTGATGTTGTGCCGGGCGTGTCACCGGCTGCAGCACCATTCCGAGTGGGAAGTCCGGATCCGCGACGGGTTGCCCGAGCTGATCCCACCGCCTGGATCGACCCGCAACGAAGACCCCGCCGAAAACCACTCCTGCACCTCGCCGCTTAAGCGCGCACCCGCACCCGGAAAAGGCGGGTGCGGCCGCGTGCCCGTCCTGGAAGGGTGAGCCGGTGATCGACGTGCCGCGGGTGCTCGCCGAGAACGCGGTGCACGCATGGGGCGACGAGGGCCGCCGCTGGCTCGCCGAGCTGCCCGATGTGCTGGACGCGGTCCGCCGCGACTGGGGAGTCGAGGTCGGGGAGATCTACTCCCTGAGCTACAACTGGGTCGCACGCGCCCGCCGTGCCGACGGGACGCTCGCCGTGCTGAAGCTCGGGCCGCCGGGGCCGGGGCACCTGGCCCAGGAGGCGGCGGCCCTCGCAGCCTACGGCGGCGACGGCGCGGTGCGCCTGCTCGCGCACGACGCGGCACGGGGCGCGCTGCTCCTGGAGCGGGCCGAGCCGGGCACTATGGCCCGCGACCTCGTCCCCGGCAGCGACGAGGATGCGACGGCCGTGGCGATCGGCGTGCTCCGACGGCTGCACGCCGCGCCGGTGCCCGAGGCAGGCCTGCTCGACCTGCACACGCTGCGCCGCGGCTTCGTCGGCCATCTCGCCCGATACCCCGGCGACGACCCGTTGCCGCGGGGGCTCGTGGTCGCCGCCCTGACCCTGTTCGACGAGCTGTGCGCCTCGGCGCCGCGCCGGGTCGTGCTGCACGGCGATCTGCACCACGACAACATCCTGCGGTCCGGCCAGGAGGGCTGGCTCGCCATCGACCCGCACGGCTATGCGGGCGACCCGGGGTTCGACACCGGCCCGCTGCTCTACAACCCCGATCCCGGCCGCCGCGACCCCACCCTGCTGGCGCTGGTGCCGCGCCGCGTCGAGCAGTTGGCCGACGGGCTCGGCCTGCCCCTCGAGCGCGTCACCCGCTGGGGCTTCGTCGCCGCGATGCTGTCGGAGGTGTGGGACGCCGGCGACGGGCGGTCCGGTGGCCGTGCGCTCGCGGTGGCACGGCTGCTGGCCGCGACCCTGCCCATGCGCGTGGCGATCGAGCATGATGGAACCCCGTGAGCGAAACCATCACCGTTGAGCGGCGGGATCTCGGTATCGGGGTCGTCGGCGGACCGACCACCGTCATCGACATCGGCGGCCTGCGGCTCGTGGCCGACCCGACCTTCGACCCGCCCGGCGAGCAGCGATACCTCACCAAGCTGCGCGGGCCTGCGGTCGAGGAATCCGACCTGGGCAGCGTCGACGCGGTGCTGGTCAGCCATGACGTTCACCCCGACAACCTCGACGAGCGGGGGCGGGCCTTCGCGCTCGCGGCCCCGCTCGTCGTGTGCGGGCCGCAGGCCGCGCGCCGTCTCGGGCCCCCCGCCACCGGGCTGGAGCCCTGGGCGTCGATCACCCTCGCCCGCCCCGACGGTGCGGGGGACCTGACCGTCCAGGCGGTGCCCGCCGTGCACGGTCCGGCCGACGGTGACCGCGACGAGGACGGGAACGTCAACTGCGAGGTCACCGGCTTCGTCCTGACGGGCGACGGGCTCCCTACGGTGTACGTCAGCGGCGACAACGCGTCGGTCGCCGCAGTGGCAGAGATTGCCCGGCGCGTGGGGTCCGTCGACGTGGCGGTGCTGTTCATCGGCGCGGCCCGGGTGCCGCAGCGGGAACGCGGGCGGCCGCTCACGCTGACCGCCGAGCGGGCGGCGGCGGTCGCCGCCGTGCTCGGTGCGCCCGTCGTCGTGCCCGCCCACTACGAGGGCTGGGCGCACTTCAGCGAAGGGCTCGACCGCGTGGTCGGGGCGTTCGACGACGCCGGGCTCGCCCAGGTCCTGCACGTCGAACCCGCCGGGTCGTGGTCCGTGCACAGATGACCTCGACGGCAGCCGACCGCGTACGGCATGTCCGGGAGGCCGCCCGCGAGAACGCCGAGTGGTGCGACGCGGTGTGCCGCTCGCACGGGGTTGCGGGCGAGTTCCGCTCCGACGCATGGACGAACCCGCGCCGGACGCCGCCCCTGTACCCGGACGGGGTGACCCTCACCGCCGCGGCGTCCGCCCGCGAGGTGCTGGCCCGGATCGACACCTCGTCCCCGGGCGCGTCGGTCAAGGACAGCTTCGCGTGCCTGGATCTCACCTCCGCGGGCTTCGAGGTGCTCATCGAGGCTCAATGGGTGCGCCGGGCCGGGGACCGTCCGGTAGCCGGGGCTCCGCAGGCCGTCCGGTGGGACGCCGTGCGTACTCCCGAGATGCTGCCGGCGTGGGAGGCCGCATGGGCGGGCGACTCCGGACCGAGAGGCGTGTTCCGCGCCGGGCTGCTCGATGAGCCCACCGTGCTCGTCCTCGCCGGTCACCTCGGCACCCGGATCGTCTCCGGCGCGGTCGCGCACCGCAGCGCCGAGGTCGTCGGGCTGTCCAACGTCTTCGACGTGGACGACGACATCGACCGGGCGTGGGCGGGAGCCCTGGCCGCCGTGGATCGGTACGTCCCGGGTCTACCGGTGGTCGGCTACGAACACGGCCCTGGGCTGGACGCGGCGCTCCGGCACGGCTGCACCCCGATCGGACCCCTGCGGATCTGGACGTCCACCGGGTAGCGGGTGGTCAGCGGTAGCAGTAGGAGTCCGACGACGCGTCGCCGCCCTGCAGCCGGATCTGGTGCACGCGCAGGCCGCGGAAGTCGTCGCCGTGGGGGAAGAAGCTCTCGTCGATGCTGAGGCCGCCGTCCGGGTCGGCGTCGAGCTTGGCCATCCAGGCGCCGACGCCGCCGGGGTAGAACTGGTCGTCCCACGCGCCGTAGAGGGAGTTGGTGAAGTAGACGCGGCGCCCGTCGCGGCTCACCTCGACCATCTGCGGGGCGCCGGCCAGCGGCAGGTCCGGCCGAGCGGGGTGGGGGGTGCGCCCGACGATGCCACCGAGCCGCACCGACCCGGTCTGCCGCGGGCGGGCGGGGTCGCTGACGTCGAACTGCTTCATCTCGCCGGTGCCCCAACAGGAGACGTAGAGGAAGTGGTCGTCGACGGAGAGATCGATGTCGGTGACCAGCGGCGGCACCGCGCCGAAGGGCTTCAGTGCCGGCGGCAACAGGTCGGGGTCGGCGGGTTCGGCCGGGATGGAGATGACCTTCTCGATCGTCCACTGCCCGCCGTCGCGGTGCCAGCGCCACACCGAGGCCGAGAGGTCGTCGGTGGAGATCACCACCCCGACGAATCCCCAGGTGGCCTCCGGGTCGTGGGAGGGGCGGACCTCCAGCACCATCTGGTGCTGGGCGCCCAGATCGACGCTCTGCTGGTGACGGCCGGTGGCCAGGTCCCAGAAATGCAGGTGGTGGCCGTACTTCTGGCCCAGCAGCAGCTCGGGCACGACCCCGTTCTCGATCATCGAGGGGCTGCCCCACTCGCTGGAGATCAGCACGTTCTGGTTGAGGTGCCACCACGCGTCGTAGTGGAAATGCTGGGGCCCGCGGTCGGTCTCCCAGGCGCGCAGGACGTCGAAGGTCTCGTGGTCGAGCAGCGCGATGCCGCCCGGGCCGTCGTCGTTGCCCGGAGGCCCACCGAGGCAGGTGAGGAACACCCCGTCGGGGCCGCAGTGCAGGGTGTGCGGACGGGAGTAGCCGGCCTTGGCCGCGAGCTCCTTGCCGTCGATGGTCTTCACCAGTGTCGGTTTGCGGGGGTCAGGACCGGTGTCGAGGACGTAGATGCTGGACGACCGCAGGCCGGGCACGAGCAGGTAGCGGCGCGCGAGCCCGTCCATGTCGTGGCCCTCGTGCTTGAGCGCGCTGCTGCAGGCGTTCCAGCCGAAGTGGTGCAACTCGTCGCCCACCGCGGGCATGTCGGTCCAGCCGATCACCTCGCCGTAGTCGTCCGACTCCGGGTCGAGGCCGACCACGGTCATCGCGTCGCTCGTCGTGGCGCCACGGTCGAAGGCGACCACGTACGCGAGCTCCTCCGCGGGGGCAGCTGCGGCGTCGGCTGCGGTCCTGTAGAAGGTCGGGTCCATTGTGGGCTCCTCGTTACCGGAAATGGTGATCTCACTGGATCCGTGCGTTTCCTGTACGGTTCTGCCGCCGCAGCTGTTTCGTGATCAGAACGCCCGCGTCTGGCATTTCGGAACGATCTCGCCGGGTTCTCGGAACCGTCTGGGGGACGGTAGGCGCGTTACCCACCACTGTGAAGTGGTGCGCGCCCGAATCGTGCCGGTCGATCATCATCCGGTACCGAGGTGTCATTAACGGGGACGTGCCGACCACGCGCGATGGATGGTTCCGTAGTCGATGACGACGATCCCCTCCTGCTCCACGAGGGAGGGCACCTTCTCCCGGGCGGCCGGCCCCACCGGTAGTGGGTCGTGTCGCAGACGGCGGGATGGGTCAGATCGTGGGAATCCAGACCCGCATCGGACCGGCACCTCGGTTGGCCCACGCGTAGTACGGGACGAGGGTCAGGTCGAGCTCGCCGTCGGCGTCGGTACGGCCCCGCGTGGTGACGACGGTGACGCCGCCCAGCAGGTCGGGCCGGTGCTCGCTCGCCGCGGGGGCGGCCGGGTCGATGTGCAGGTCGTCGACGGGTGCGGTGTGGTCGGCCTGCTCCGCCGCGTAGACCAGCGGCCCTCGTTCGACGGCGACGCACCCGCGCACCGCGTCGACCCGGGGGTGCGCGACGGTGGTGCGCACGTCCATCGGCAGCCGCAGCTCCACGACGTCGCCCGGGGTCCAGTCCTGCTCCAGGCGCGCGTAGCCGGGCCGGACCTCCTGGGTCGTGCCGCCTGCGGTGACGGTGGCGCCCCCCGCCCACCCCGGCACGCGCAGCGACAGCGCGAACCGGCCCGGCGCGGCGACCACCCGCACCCGCACCAGGCCGTCCCACGGGTACTCGGTCTCGACCACCAGCTCGATGTCGCCGCTGGTCACCGTGCCGGGCGCGTACTGGTGCAGCTGGACGCCCCTGGCGTCGCGCGTGGCGACGTACCCGTCGAGGCTGGCGAGGGTGCGCATCACGTTGGGCGGGCAGCACGCGCAGTCGAACCAGCCGCGGCGGCCGTGGGCGGGGGAGCGGTTCTCGTCGGCGTGGGCGCCGCCGCGCAGCTGCAGCGGGTTGACGTAGAAGAACTCGGCGCCGGCCAGCGAGATCCCGCCGAGGAACCCGTTGAACAGCATGCGCTCGATCGCGTCGGCGTAGAGGGCGTCGCCGGTGGCGAGCAGCATGCGCCACGCCCACTGCACCCCGCCGATCGCGGCGCACGTCTCCGCGTAGGCGCGGTCGGTCGGCAGCTCGTACGGGTCGCCGAAGGACTCGCGGTCCCAGCGCGACCCCAGGCCGCCGGTGACGTAGGTCTTGGTGGCGATCATGTCGTCGAACTGCCTGCGCAGCGCACCCAGCAGCTCGCCGTCGCCCAGCTCGGCCGCCACGTCGGCGGCCCCCGCCGCGAGGTAGACCGCGCGGACCGCATGCCCCTCCACCGTGGTGGCCTCGCGGACCGGGACGCGGTCGGAGAAGTAGGTGGGCTCCTGCCCGTAGGCGGCGATCAGGCCGTGGCCGCGTGCCTCCACGAAGTAGCGCGCCAGCTCCAGGTGACGGACCTCGCCCGTCTCGCGGTACAGCTCCACGAGTGCGGTCTCGATCACCGGGTGGCCGTCGACGTCGTGGCGGCGGTCCTCGCCGAACGTGGCGGCGAGGTGGTCGGCGAGCTTCACCGCGACGTCCAGCAGCGCGGTGTCGCCGGTGCACCGGACCTGCGCGACGGCGGCCTGGATGAGGTGCCCGGCGCAGTAGTGCTCGTGGCTCCACGGCAGGTCGGCGTAGCGGCCCCGGTCGCGGTGGCGGACCTGGACGACGGAGTTGAGGTAGCCGTCGTCGGCCTGGGCGGCCGCGACGACCGCGGTGACCTCCCGCTGCACGGCGAGCAGCTCGTTGGACGGGTTGCGGGCGTACTCCCAGGCCGCCGCCTCGAGCCACTTGTACACGTCGGAGTCGGCGAAGATCGGGCCGACGACCTCGCCGGCGGAGACACCGGCCGCGATCCGCAGGTTCTCCAGGTTGCCTGCCTCGTCGAGCCGCCTGCGGCCGAGCGGGATGGCCGCTGCGCCGTTGGCCCGCTGGCGCTGCGCCCAGAATCCGCCGGTGATCCTCGACTCCCCGAGGCCAATCGGCTGCAACCGCACACTGGCCGTGTCGGTGGGGTGGGCGGGTCCACGTGCGGTGCCGAGGGTGCGGGGCGAGGTCGTCGTCATGCCGCTCCTGTGCGCGCTGTCGAGCCGGACGGAAACTGAGGAATTCGTTTTCCGTCCGAAGGTAGGGCGCCCTCCTCGATCGGGTCAACCCTTGGACTCCGGGTTTCCCGCGGCGCCTCGGTAAGCTGCGCGCGGCACGGAACGAACGGAAAGGGGCCGTCCGCTGACCAGCAGTCCAGCCGGCCGGACCGGCGCCGTCGTGCGCATCACCGACGTCGCCGCACTGGCCGGCGTCTCGCCGGGCACGGCGTCCAAGGCGCTCAACGACACCGGGCAGCTGCGCCGGGAGACCCGCGAGCGCGTGCGGCGCGCCGCGGAGCAGCTCGGCTTCACCCCCGACGGTCGGGCGCGCGCCCTGTCGTCCGGACGCAGCTACACGGTCGGCCTGGTCACCACCGACAGTTCCGGCCGGTTCAGCATCCCGATCATGCTCGGCGCGGAGGACGCGCTGAGCGCGGGCGAGATGGCGCTGTTGCTGTGCGACACCCGCGACGACCCGCTGCGCGAGCAGCACTACCTGCGCACGCTGCTCGCCCGTCGCGTCGACGGCATCATCGTCACCGGCCGCCGCACCGAGCCGCGGCCGCCGATCGCCGTCCCCATTCCCGTCGTCTACGCGTTCAACGGCTCGACGGACCCGGCGGACGCGTCCGTCCTCGTCGACGACAGGGGCGGTGCGGCGTCCGCCGTCACGCATCTCACGGACGTCGGACGGTCCGCGATCACGCACGTCACCGGCCCGGAGCGGCACCGCAGCGCCGTCGAGCGGGCGACCGCGGCCACCGAGACGGCCGGTGCGGCGTTCCGCGGGCCCCCGCTGTACGGGGAGTGGAGCGAGCGGTGGGGCCGCCAGGCGGTCGACCTGCTGCTGCGCGCCCACCCGGACCTGGACGCGATCTCCTGCGGGAGCGACCAGATCGCGCGCGGTGTCTGCGACCGGCTCCGCGAGCTGGGCAGCCGCATCCCGGAGGACGTCGCCGTCACCGGCTTCGACAACTGGGACGTGATGGCACTGGCCTGCCGGCCGCCACTGACCACTGTGGACCTGGAGCTGGAGGAGCTGGGCAGGCGGGCCGCCCGGATGCTGCTCGACGCCGTGGGCGGCCGGCCGCACTCCGGTGCGCTGGAGCTAACCACCCGGCTCGTGGTCCGGGGCTCGACGTTGCCGGACTGATCGCGGCGATCATCGGGCTGCGGGGCCCGAGCTGCGGCGCACCACCAGCTCCGTGGGGACCAGGGGTGGCGGGGTGGCGTCGGCGGGCGACTCCTGCGGCCGGATCAGGTCGAGCAGGAGGTGCACCGCCCGCTGCCCGGCCTCGGCGAAGTGCTGGCGGACCGTGGTGAGGGGTGGCCGGAAGAACTCGGCCTCGGGCACGTCGTCGAACCCGACGACGCTGACGTCCTCGGGAACGCGGCGGCCGGCCTCGTCGAGTGCGCGCAGCGCGCCGAGGGCCATCTGGTCGTTGGCGGCGAAGACGGCCGTGAGGGCGGGGTCGGCGGCGAGCATCGCCCGCATCCCGCAGTAGCCGGACCGGGCGCTCCAGTCCCCTTCGACGAGCGGGGGTTCGGGGGCCCCCGCCGCGTGCAGCGCGGCTCGCCAGCCCTCGACGCGCCAGCGGCTGTCGAGCCAGTCCTGCGGGCCGGCCAGGTGGTGCACGGTGCGGTGGCCGAACTCGAGCAGGTGCCGGGTGGCCGCCTGCGCCCCGTCGAGCTGGTCGGTGCCCACGGCGGTCGCGCCGGCCGCCGCGGCCCCGGCCAGTCCGCCGACGAAGATCGCGGGCAGGGCCCGCAGGCCGGCGGTGAGGGCCCGGACGGCGTCCTCCTGGGTGGCCAGCGCGATGACGCCCTCGACGGACTGGTCCTCCAGCCGGGTCAGCGCGCGCATCACCGCGTCGGAGCTCACCCGGTCGACGACCGCGATGCTCACCCCCAGCCCGAGGGCGCCCGCGGCCTGCTCGACGCCGTAGAGCGTGGTGACCGGGCCGTGCAGCACCGTGTCGAAGGTGATCACGCCGAGCGTCCCGGACCGGCGCGTGGCCAGCGCCCTGGCCACCGCGTTGCGCCGGTAGCCGAGCTGCTCCATCGCCGCCAGCACCTTGTTCCGGGTGGGCGTGCTGACGTGCGGGGACCCGTTGACGACGCGTGACACGGTCTGGTGGGAGACCCCCGCCAGCCGCGCCACGTCCGTCATGACGGGGGCGGGCGCCGAGTCGTGCATGCGTGCATGCTGCCCCAAACCGGGCCGCGGAGTGAGCGCCCCCGATCACGGTGCCCCCGGCCGGGTGACGCCGGTGGACGAGACCTGATCAGCGGAGCAAGGACCCCTTGACAAACCTTGTTAGCGCTAACAATGTGAGCGTTCACACCGTCGTGAGAAGGAGTGGGCTTCGTGAGCAGTCCCGGGGAGCGCGCCGTTGACCCGCGCCGCGCCGTGGCCGTGGGCATCGACTTCGGCACCTTGTCCGGCCGGGCCGTGGTGGTCCGGGTGGCGGACGGGGAGGAGCTCGCCGACGCCGTCCACCCGTACCCGCACGGGTCGGTGGAGCGGACCCTGCCCGCCACCGGCGCCGTGCTTCCGCCCGACTGGGCGCTGCAGGTGCCGGCGGACTGGGTGGAGGTGCTCCGCACCGCCGTGCCGAAGGCCGTGGCGGCGTCCGGGGTGGATCCGCGTGACGTGGTCGGCATCGGCACCGACTTCACGGCGTGCACGGTGCTGCCGACCCTCGCCGACGGCACCCCGCTGTGCGAGCTGCCGGAGCTGGCCGGCCGCCCGCACGCGTATCCGAAGCTGTGGAAGCACCACGCCGCGCAGGCCCAGGCCGACCGGATCACCGCACTCGCCGAGGACCGCGGCGAGGCGTGGCTCGCCCGGTACGGCGGCCGGATCTCCTCGGAGTGGGAGTTCGCGAAGGCGCTGCAGCTGCTGGAGGAGGACCCGGAGGTCTACGCCCGCACGCAGCGCTGGGTGGAGGCGGCCGACTGGATCATCTGGCAGCTGTGCGGGACGTACGTGCGCAACGCCTGCACCGCCGGCTACAAGGGCATCCACCAGGACGGCCGCTACCCGGGCCGGGAGTATCTCGCCGCCCTGAACCCCGGGTTCGCCGACTTCGTCGAGGCGAAGCTGGAGCACCCGATCGGCCGGCTCGGCGACCGCGCGGGCGGGCTCACGGCGCAGGCTGCCGCGTGGACCGGGCTGCCCGAGGGCATCGCGGTGGCCGTCGGCAACGTCGACGCGCACGTGACGGTGCCCGCGGCACAGGCCGTCGAGCCCGGCCAGATGGTGGCGATCATGGGCACCTCGACGTGCCACGTGATGGTGTCCGACCGGCTCGGCGAGGTGCCGGGGATGTGCGGCGTCGTCGACGGCGGCATCCTGCCCGGGCTCTGGGGCTACGAGGCCGGGCAGAGCGGGGTCGGCGACATCTTCGGCTGGTTCGTCGATACGAGCGTGCCGCCGAGCTACCACGAGCAGGCGGCCGAGCGCGGCCTCGACGTGCACGGCCTGCTCACCGAGCTGGCGGCCGGCCAGGCCGTCGGCGAGCACGGCCTGGTCGCGCTCGACTGGCACTCCGGAAACCGCTCGGTGCTGGTCGACCACGAGCTGTCCGGGCTGGTGGTGGGCCAGACGCTCGCCACCCGGCCGGAGGACACCTACCGCGCGCTGCTGGAGGCCACCGCCTTCGGCACCCGCACGATCATCGAGGCGTTCGAGCACGCAGGCGTGCCGGTCGGCGAGCTGGTGGTGGCGGGCGGCCTGCTGAAGAACGCCCTGCTCATGCAGATCTACGCCGACGTGTGCGACCGCCCGCTCTCCACGATCGGCTCCGACCAGGGCCCGGCGCTCGGCTCGGCCATCCACGCCGCGGTCGCCGCCGGGGCGCACCCGGACGTCCACGCGGCAGCGGCGGCGATGGGCAAGGTCAACCGGGCCGTGTACCGGCCCGACCCCGCTCGGGCGCGCGCCTACGACGACCTCTACGCGGAGTACGTCCGCCTGCACGAGCACTTCGGCCGCCGCGGCGCAGGCGGCGGAAACGACGTGATGCACCGCCTGCGCGCCCTGCGCGCGGAAGCCATCAGGACGAAGAACACGAGCGGGAAGGACGGCCGGTGATCCCCGAGTCCGCGAAGGAAGTCGTCGACGAGCTGCGCGAGCAGGTCGCGGCGCTGCACGGCGAGCTGGTGCGCTACGGGCTCGTCGTGTGGACGGCGGGCAACGTCTCGGCCCGGGTGCCCGGGCACGACCTGTTCGTGATCAAGCCCAGCGGGGTGTCCTACGACGACCTCACCGCGGACGCCATCGTCGTCTGCGACCTCGACGGTGAGCTGGTGGACGGTGAGCTCTCCCCGTCCAGCGACACCGCGGCGCACGCCTACGTGTACCGGCACATGCCCGAGGTCGGGGGAGTGGTGCACACGCACTCGACGTACGCCAGTGCGTGGTCGGCGCGCGCCGAGCCGATCCCGTGCGCGTTGACGGCGATGGCCGACGAGTTCGGCGGGCCGATCCCGCTCGGCCCGTTCGCCCGCATCGGCGACGACTCGATCGGCCGCGGCATCGTCGAGACGTTGGCGGGCCACCGCTCCCGCGCCGTGCTCATGCAGAACCACGGGGTGTTCTCGATCGGTCCCGACGCGAAGGCCGCGGTGAAGGCGGCCGTGATGTGCGAGGACGTGGCGCGTTCCACGCACATCGCGCGTCAGCTCGGGCCGCTCGTCCCGATCCCACCCGACGACGTGGACGCGTTGTTCGATCGCTACCAGAACGTGTACGGCCAGACGGGGGCCCGGCGATGAGCGAGGACCGCGAGATCTGGTTCCTGACCGGGAGCCAGGGCCTGTACGGCGAGGACACCCTCGCCCAGGTCGCCGCCCAGTCGCAGGAGATCGCCCGTGCGCTCGACGCCTCGGGCGCCGCGCCGGTGCGGATCGTCTGGAAGCCGGTGCTGACCAGCTCCGACGGCATCCACCGGATGACGCTGGACGCCAACGCCGACCCGCGCTGCGTCGGGGTCACCGCGTGGATGCACACCTTCTCCCCGGCCCGGATGTGGATCGCCGGGCTCGACGCGCTGCGCAAGCCGCTGCTGCACCTGCACACCCAGGCCAACCGGTCGCTGCCGTGGGCGACGATCGACATGGACTTCATGAACCTCAACCAGGCCGCGCACGGCGACCGGGAGTTCGGCTACATCCAGGCGCGGCTCGGGGTGGTCCGCAAGATCGTCGCGGGCCACGTCGAGGATCCCGAGGTGCAGCGGCGCGTCGGGGCGTGGGCCCGGGCGGCGCTGGGCTGGGCCGAGGTCCGGTCGCTGCGGCTGGCCCGCTTCGGCGACACGATGCGGGACGTCGCTGTCACCGAAGGGGACCGCACCGAGGCCCAGTGGCGCTGGGGCGTCACCGTCAACGGCTACGCCGTCACCGACCTCGCCGAGGCCGTGCACGCGAGTCTCGACGCCGACGTCGACAAGCTCGTGGCGGAGTACGAGGACCGCTACGACGTGGTGCCGGAGCTGCGTGCGGGCGGCGACCGGCACGAGTCGCTGCGCTACGCGGCCCGGATCGAGCTGGGGCTGCGCGAGCTGCTCGCGGCGTCCGGCTCGATGGCGTTCACCACCAACTTCGAGGATCTCGGCGCGCTGCGCCAGCTCCCCGGGCTCGCCGTGCAGCGCCTGATGGCCGACGGCTACGGCTTCGCGGGCGAGGGCGACTGGAAGACCGCGATGCTGCTGCGCACGCTGAAGGTGGCCGCGTCCGGGCTGCCCGGCGGCACCTCGTTCATGGAGGACTACACCTACCACCTCGGCCCGGGACGCCCGCGGGTGCTCGGTGCGCACATGCTGGAGGTCTGCCCGACCGTCGCCGCCGCCACGCCGCGGGTGGAGATCCACCCGCTCGGCATCGGCGGCCGCGAGGACCCGGTGCGGATGGTCTTCGACGCCGCCCCCGGCCCCGGGGTCGTGGTCGGCATGTCGGACATGGGCGACCGGTTCCGGCTGGTGGCCAACGAGATCGAGGTCGTCCCCGCCGACGAGCCGCTGCCGAACCTGCCCGTCGCGCGGGCGGTCTGGGAGCCCGCGCCGGACCTCCGCACGTCGGCGGAGACCTGGATCATGGCGGGCGGTCCGCACCACACCGTCCTGTCCACCGCGCTCGGCGTCGAGGAGCTCGACGACCTCTCCGAGCTGGCCCGCACCGAGCTGGTGGTGATCGACGCGGACACCACGCCGCGCCGCTTCGCCCGCGAGCTGCGGTGGAACCAGGCGTACTACCGCCTGGCCGGAGCCCTGTAGTCCGTCCCAGGGCGGCTCCCACTGCTCGACGCCGTCCCGCCTCGGGACGAAGATGACCGTGGTCGGTCGTGGCCGGAGCGAGCTGCTCGGTGGCGGCTGTCCGGGTCCCGAACGCGATCGGAGGAACAGTGGAGCAGCTTTTCCGCGAGGCACTGGTGGCGCGGGGGTTCGCCCGGTCCGACCACGGCGTGCCCGAGAGCGCCAAGCGCTTCCCGGACGGGGCGCAGTGCCGGGTGGAGATCCCGAGCACCGAGGGCCCGGACGTGCTCGACGCGGTGCTGGCCGAGGCCGACGCCCGTGGCGTGCCCGTGCACCGGGTGTCCCAGGGCAGCGGGGCGCTGCTCCTCACCGACGCCGAGCTGGAGCGGATGGCGGCGACGGCGGCCCGGCGGCCGGTCGAGCTGAGCCTGTTCGCCCGGCCGCTCACCGGCTGGGGTGCGGCGTCGGCGGCGTCCCACACACCGGGCGGGGCGGCGCTCGGTGCGCAGGCCCGCGGCACCGAGCAGTTGGTGCACGTGCTGGAGGACATCGCCCGCGCGGTGGACGCGGGCGTGCGCAGCGTGCTCGTCACCGACCTCGGGGTGCTGGAGACCGCGGCGTCGCTCCGCGCCGCGGGGGAGTTCCCGGCCGACCTCCAGTTCAAGATCAGCGTGCAGATGGGGCTGTCGAACCCCGCCGCGATCCGGCTCGCGGAGCGGCTGGGCGCCGACACCTACAACGTCCCCACCGACATGACGCTCGGAGAGCTCGCCGCGGTCCGCGCGGCCGTCGACATCCCGCTGGACGTCTACATCGAGTCGCCCAACGACCTCGGCGGGTTCGTCCGGCACGCCGAGATCGCCGACATCGTGCGGGTCGCCGCCCCGGTCTACCTGAAGTTCGGGCTGGCCAACACCCCGGTGATCTACCCGAGCGGCACACACCTGGACCAGGTCACCACCGCGCTGGGGCGCGAACGGGTCCGGCGCGCGCAGATCGGGCTCGAACGCCTCCACCGCACGATGCCCGACGCGGTGATGTCGGCGATCCCCGCCACCGGTCTGGCCCTGCCGAGCCTCTGAACCCGGGGCGACTCGGGAGCGGAATTCGGGCGACTCGCGGGTGGGGGCGTCAAGCTGACGTGCTCCGCGTCATGTCCGTGCGGCCACATCTCCTACGAACGGGCTAGGTACTCCGACTGGGCGCTTCGCGGCGCCCGGCCGGGAGTTCCCGATCTCGTGTCTTCGTGCGATATCCCGCGTATGTCGGTCCGGGTTTGCTGTCTCCTGCATCACCACTGGACCCAGGAGCAGTAATGAAGATCAGGAACATTGCCGTGGCGCTGGCGGCGACCGCCGCCGTCGGTCTGTTCACGGCGTCGACCGCGGCTGCGGCCGCGCCGGCCCGCGACACGCCGAAGCCGACCATCGTCCTGCTGCACGGCGCCTTCGAGGACGCTTCGGCCTGGAGCGGGGTCACCCAGCGGCTGCAGCACGACGGCTACCCCGTGATCGCCCCCGCCGTCGGTCTGCGGGGCGTCGCCACGGACACCGACCAGCTCAAGGGCGTCGTCGACGCCATCAAGGGTCCGAAGGTGCTCGTGTCGCACTCCTACGGCGGGATGCTCGTCAACGGGCTCGCCACGACCCCCGACGTGAAGGCACTCGTGTACGTCAACGCCTTCATCCCGCAGCCCGGGGAGAGCGCGGGGCAGCTGAGCTCGCAGTTCCCGGGCAGCCTGCTCGGCCCGAACACGTGGCACGCGGTGGACAGCCCGGCCAGTCCGGAGCTGTACGTCAACGCCGACAGCTTCCGCGAGGTCTTCGCGGGCGACGTCCCCGCCGCCACCGCGGCCGTGGCTGCGGCGCAGCAGCGGCCGATCCTGGCCACCGCGTTCACCGACAAGGTCACCGCCGCGCTCCCCGGCCCGATCCGCAAGTACGCGCTGATCTCCACGGACGACAAGGCCATCCCCACCGCCGCGAAGGTCTTCATGGCCAAGCGGGTGGGCGCCACGATCACCGAGGTCCCCGGGTCGCACGCCGTGACCGCCTCGAACCCGAAGGTCGTCGCCGACGAGATCGAGAAGGCCGCACGGTCGTAGGACCGCGTCGCGCCCACCGGCCCGTCACGAGGGGTGGCGGGCCGGTCCCGTTCCGGGCTCGTCCTGCCGGGACAGGACGAGCTTCGCCAGCTGCACCCGTGAGTGCACGCCCAGCTTGGTGAACACCGCGCGCAGGTGCGTGTTGATCGTGCTGGGGGACAGGTGGAGCTCGGCTGCGGCGGACCGGTTCGTGTGACCGTCGCAGATCAGCTCCGCGACGCGGCGCTCCATCGTCGTCAACGACTCCCAGCCGGTCGCGGCCCGCGGCCGCGACCCGGCAGAACTGCGGGGGTGGCGCGCTCCGGATGGCTGCAGCAGCCGCTGGACCCGCAGCACTGCGGCTGTGGCACCGCACGCGGCGAAACCGTCCCGGGCGCGCTGCAGCGACTCGGCACTGGACGGGTCGCCCCCGTCCAGTGCCGCCCGTCCGACCTCCTCCTCGGAGCGGGCCAGCAGCAGCGGACGCGGAGCCTGCCGCAGCAGGTCGACTGCTCCGGCCGGCTTCCCGATGACCAGCCCGTGCGTCAGGGCCGCGGCGCCCGCCATGCTCGCGACGCCGGGGTTGCGCGCCGCGAGCGCGCCCAGCACGTCGTCGGCGGCATGCAGGGTGTCGCCGTCGCCGTAGCGGTGGGCCGCGCACGCCGCCTCGACGAGGAGTTCCTCCGGCCACGGCACCGCCCCCGCAGCGAGCTCCCGCACGAGCCCGGCGGCGGCGTGGGGCGCGTCCTCCGCGAGGGCGAGCAGCGCCTGCCCGACCGGCACGGGGACCCCTCGCCGTTCGGCGTCGGCGATCCGCGACCGCACCTCGGACAGCTCGCCGCGATGGAGCGCGACCAGGGTGAGGACGTGCCACAGCCGAGGGTCGACAGCGGCGTCGCCGAGGTCGCCCGACCGCCTCAGAGCGGCGGTCGCGGCAGCCTGCGCGGCGTCGAGGCGGCCGGCGCCGAGCTCGAGGACGGCCCGGACCAGCGAGACCTGGGGCGCCTGCCAGGAGTCGGAGCCGGCGCCGTGGGCGTCGAGATCGGCCAGCCGCGCCAGCGCGCCGTCGATGTCGTCGAGACGGCCGCGGACCAGCAGCTCGCGCAGTTCCAGCCGGCTCGCGGGCAGGCTTCCCGCCTCGCCCGCGCCCTCCTCGGCCGCGGCTCTCGCCCGTTCGTAGTACCCGCGTGCCGCCCCGTACTCGTCGGCGCGTTCGGCCTGCTCGGCGCGGGCGACCAGCTGCAGCGACCGGGCGACCGGATCGGGGGCGAGCTCGCCGCCGTCCGAACCGGTGGCGAGCGCCGCGTAGGCGGCGAGCCGGGCGCGGAGCGCGGGAGCGGCCCCGGTGAACCGCGCGTCGCGGGTGCGCCCGGCGAGCTCGTCGAGCCGTCCGGTCGACCACAGGTGCGGAGCGAGGCTCAGCTGGGTGACCGCGGCCGTCCCGGGCGACACCGCCGGATCCCGGAGCACCCGGTCCACGAACGCCGCCGCCTCGTCGTGGTGCCGCGCGGTGACCAGGATCGCGACCACGTCGCGGGCCAGCTGCTCCCGCTCGGGATCGTCGTCGCCCACGAGCTCGAACGCGCGCTGGATGATCGTCACCGCAGTGAGGGCCATGGTCCCGAGCAGCTCCTTCGCCGCGCGTTGCAGGACCCGTACCGCGGTGGCGTCGCCGGGCACCGCCGACGCGAGGACGTGCGGGGCGGCAGCAGCGTGTCCGCGCCCCGAGGCGATGAGATGCGCGGCCACGGACCGGTGCATCACGGCCCGCACGGACGGCGGCATGTCCTGGTAGACGGCCCGGCGCAACAGCTCGTGCCGGAAGGTGATCGTGACACCGTCGTCGGTCAGCAGCCCGAGCCCGATGGCCTCTTCGAGGGGGCCGGTCAGCTGCGTGACCGGCTCGCCCAGCAGCTGCGCGAGATCGTCGAGCCGGGACTGCACCCCCAGGACGCCGGCCGCCCGGAGCAGGGCCCGGCACCGCTCGGACGTGCCTGCCGTGCGCCTGCGGACGCCGTCGAGCAGCCCGGCGGGCAGGTCGTCGCCGTGGTCACCGGCGTCGTCCGGCCCGATCAGGCCGCGGAGCAGGGCAACCGCCAGGAACGGGTTGCCGCGCGTGCCGAGAAGGCGCTGGGCCAGCTCCGGGCCGGCTGCGTGTCCCAGGTGATCGACGGCCACGGCGAGGACGGCCTCGTCGCGCAGCGGTGTCAGATCGATCCACCGCACCCACCGGCTCCGCTCCAGGCCGCCGACGACCTGGTCGGCCGGGCCCCCGGCGGCCGGACGGGTGCCGAGCAGAAACGCGATCGGTGTGGACTTGAGCCTTCCGATGAGGATGCGCAGCACGAACACCGTCAACGGGTCGGCCCACTGCGCGTCGTCGAGCGCGATGAGCAGGGGCGTCGACCCGGTCCGGCGCTGCAGCAGCACGGCCAGGTGCTCGACGAGCCAGAGCGGCTGCGCCGTGAGCGGTGCCAGGTCGAGGAACTCCTGCGAGTCGAGCACCGGCTCCGGGCTGCAGCGCAGAGCCGGACCGAGCGACGCCAGCGGGCTCAGCTCGTCGGTCTCGTGCGCGGCCGCCACGGCGGCGGTGAACCCGAGTGCCGTGGCCTGGTCGGCCGCCGCGTCGAGCAGCGCGCTCTTGCCGATCCCGGGCTCGCCGCGCACCACCACCAGCGCCGACCGGCCGCTCTGCGCGTGACGCAGCGCGGCCAGCACCGTGCCCAGCTCCGCGTCCCGTCCGCGCAGCGGCTGAGCGGCCTGGTGCGGGGCGGGCATGGGTCCCTTTCTATCAGCGACGGCCGTGCACCGCGGTCGGCGGCGGAAGCCGGGGGCGTCAGCCCACCGTGAGGACGATCTTGCCGATGCTCCCCGAGGCCTCCATCCGGCGGTGTGCGGCGCGCAGCGTCTCGGCGTTCAGCGGGCCGAGCCGTTCGGAGATGGTGGTGCGCAGCACCCTGTCGTCGACGAGCCGGGCGACCGTGTCGAGCAGCTCGCGCTGGTAGGTGCTCTCCGGCTCGTGGAGGGGCCGGGTGAACATGAACTCCCAGTGCCAGGCCTGGCTCTTCGACTTCAGCGGGAGCGTATCCAGGCCCTCGGGCTCGTCGATCGCGACGACCGCGCCGCGCGGGCGGAGGATCTCGGCGTAGGTCTCGACGTTGCCCGCGGAGAAGGGCGAGAGGATCGCGTCGACGCCGCCGGGGGCGACCTCCCGGATCTCCTCGCGCAGGTGGTGGTGGTTGACGACGTGGTGGGCGCCCATGTCCTGCACCCACCTCTTCGACTCCGGCCGGGACGCGGTGCCGATCACCGTGACCCCGGTGAGCTTGCGGGCCAGCTGCACGGCCATCGAGCCGACGCCGCCCGCGCCCGCCATGACGAGCAGGGTGCCCTGGCTGTCGGGGCCGAGCCGGAGGTGGTCGAAGAGGGCCTCCCACGCCGTGATCGCGGTGAGCGGGAGCGCTGCCGCCTCGGCGAAGTCCAGGATTCTCGGCTTGTGCCCGGTGATCCGCTCGTCGACGAGCTGGAGACCGGCGTTGCTGCCGGGGCGGGCGATGGAGCCCGCGTAGTAGACCTCGTCGCCGACCGAGAAGGATGTGACGGCGGCACCGGTGCCGACCACGACGCCCGCGGCGTCGAACCCGAGGATCTTCGGCTCACCGCCGGGATCGACGCCGGCGCGCACCTTGGCGTCGGCGGGGTTGACCGACACGGCGCGCACCTCGACGAGCAGGTCGTGCGGACCGGGCGCCGGGATGTCGATCTCGATGTCGATCAGCGCATCCGGGGCGTCGATCGGCCCGCTGTTCCGGTAGGCCACGGCGCGGGTACGGGTTGCAGTGTTCGTCATGCCCCGACGCTACCTCCGGGACAGTAGTAACCCGCAAGGGAACGTAGTTCCCCCGGGGTACTACGATGGGGTGCATGACGGAATGCGGTGCGAGGGACGTCTATGCGGCGAACTGCCCCTGCCGGTCCGTGCTGGACCTGCTGGCCGACAAGTGGAGCGCGCTGGCGCTGGGTGCCCTGGAGGACGGTCCCCGGCGGTTCGGCGCGATCAAGAACCGGTTGCAGGGCATCAGTCCCAAGGTGCTCACCGCGGTGCTGCGCCGGCTCGAGGACCACGGGCTCGTCACCCGGACGGTCTTCCCGGCGGTCCCGTTGCACGTCGAATATGAACTCACCCCGCTCGGGGTCGACGCGTGCCGCCCGCTGAACGCATTGCGAACGTGGGTCGAGGCGAACATCGACCGGTTCCCGGCCTCGGCCTGACGCCACCGTGCACACCGGTTGGCCACCACACACACGGCATGACGTGTGTGCGGTGGCCACGAGATGTGCGCGGTGGCGCAGAAATGTCTGCCGACCGGCATGAGCACCTTGTCGATCACGAAAACGGTGGCGTTGGACGTCGGGATGTTCCCGCACAGGACCGTGGCGGTGTTGCCCTTGCCGTCGATGACGGTCGGGGCGTCGGCGGTACCGCCGATGGTGACGTCGCCTCCCGCGAGCTCGGTGAGCTTGTTCGCCTCGACGAGGCCCGCGGCGTCGTAGCGCTTCGGCACGACGTGGTAGGACAGAATGGCGCCGAGCTGCTGCTGGTCGGACAGCAGGCCGTTGAACGCCTGGTCGCCCATCGTGGTCTTCACCTGGTCGAACGCCCCGTTGTAGGGGGCGAAGACGGTGATGGCCTGCTGCGAGTTGAGGGTGTCGGCCAGCCCGGGAACCGCCGTCACGGCGGAGACCAGGGTGCTGAGCAGCGGGTTCGTGGCGGCGGCGCTGGCCACCGGCTGCGGGCCCATGTTGTCGAGCGAACCGGGTGCGTCGCCCTGCGGGAGCTGGCCGCAGGCGGGTCCGAACACGTCGTCGTTGGTGGTGACGCCG
>NZ_JAAXKY010000132.1 GCF_012911925.1 Pseudonocardia xinjiangensis
GCGCACTCGGCCCCCGCAACAACCTGCTCACCGTCAATCCTTCCGCCGAGTCGTACCCAGACATACCCGCGAGTCGCCCGTTCCCGCCCCGCGAGTCGCCCGTTTCGCGTCGGCGAGTCGCCCGTTTCGCGTCGGCGAGTCGCCCGTTTCGCGTCGGCGAGTCGCCCGGTCCACGGCGTGGCGGGTCAGGGGCGTGCGGACGCGTCGCGGACCTCGAAGACGGCCACGCGCTCGGCCGCCGCGGCGAACTGGTCGGGGTCGGCCCGGTCGACCAGCCCGATGCGGACGAAGAAGTCCACGCCGTGCGGCACCTCGGTGGGGAAGGCGCGCATGACCGCGCGGCGGAGGTCGGGGTCGGCCACCTCCCGCAGCGTGACGCCGCGGCGCCGCCTGCCGCGCACGAGCTCGCCGCGGCCGGCTGCCCTCGCGTTGCGCGCCCAGTCGGACTGTGGCAGTCCGGCCACGACGTACCGGTGCCCGTCCACGGTGAGCGGCGAGACGGGCGTGGTCCGGGACTGTCCCGTGCGGCGGCCGGGGACGGTCAGGAGGTGGATGGTGCCGAGTGGCAGCCCGATCCGGTGCAACGTCCGCACGATGCGGTTGGCCACCGGGAGCCACGACGGCAGCTGCTGTGTCTGCACGGAAATCCCTTCGATCGTCGAAGTAATGGGGCCAGGGTAAACTCCTTCGAGTGTCGAAGCAATCTGCTGTCGAGCGGGCTGCCCGTGCCGCCGAGCAGTTCGGCAGCGCGGCCGACGCCGTGGACGCGGCCGCGGCCGACCTGTTCGGCGTCAACCGCACCGACCTGCGCATCCTCGGCGCGGTGGTGGAGCGTCCGCTCACCGCCGGGCAGGTGGCCGAGGCCGTCGGGCTGAGCCCGGCCGCAGCCACCACGGCGATCCAGCGGCTCGTGGCTCGGGGCCACCTCACCCGGGACCCCGACCCCGACGACCGCCGGCGCGCCGTCGTGGAGCTGACGCCGTCGGCCCGGGAGCAGGCGATGCGGATCTACGAGCCCGTCGGTGCCGCGGGCGTGCATGAGCTGCAGCGCCGGACGGTGGCCGAGCTCGAGGTGATCGCCGACTTCCTCGAGCGCGGCCGGGCGCTGCAGCTCGAGCAGGCCGAGCGGATCCGGGGAATGGCCCGGGAGTCGGGTCAGGCGTTGCCGTAGACGCGCTGCGGCTCGATCAACACCGCCACCCGGCGCTCCTCGCGCATCACACGGTCGTAGGCGTCCCAGTCGTCATGGGTGCCGCCCGCGCCGGCGAACACGGCCCGCAGCAGCAGCCGCAAGCCCTCGGCATCGATTCCGTCGGCCGGGTCGTCGGGACCGATCAGCTCGCTGGTGCCGTCGACGCCCGCCCACTGCCAGCCGGCCCGCCACAACACCGACGTCGCCGGTCGTGCGCGCAGGTTGCGCAGCTTGACCGGGCCGTAGGTGACGTAGCCGACGACGGGGCGTCCCGTGATCGGATGGTCGAGCACCCCCGCGTTGACCAGCGAGGAGTGTGGTGTGCCATCGGCCCGCACGACGCTCACGCTCGCGAGCCCGCTCTCCCGGGGCACGATGCGGTGGACGGGGGCGAGGTCGGGTGCGACGTCGGGTCCAGCCATGGGCCCAGTCTGGCACCCCGCGGGCTCCGTCACCCGAGCCTGCGCACGCCTCCGCTGGTGCTGAGGAACACGCCGCGCAGTGCCATCCCGGCCTGCTCGCAGGTGAGCGCCAGTGCCGCAGCCCACTCGCGGTCGGCCGGGAGCACCGTGTCGACGCCGACACGTTCGAACGTGAGGATCACCGAGCCCGGGCCCAGATCGGTGTCCAGCTCCCCGCGCAGCCCGGCCAGGATCCGGGAGAGACCCTCGAGCGGGCCGTCCTGCGGGCGTCGGGGCATGTCGGCGATGGGCAAGACGACCGGCGCCTGCCGGCCGTCCCCGTCGACGAACATCAGCCAGAGCTGCCGGACGGCGGCGGCCGCCCCGACCAGGTCGGTGACGCGCTGCAGCACGTCGGCGTCGGTGAGCAGGAGCGGGGCGTCCGCGGCGTTCGGGATCGACATGCCCACGAGGGTGGGCGACCGGCTCCCTCCGGCGGGGCCGTTTCGTCGAACCTGTGGACAACTCCGGGGCACCGGGGGGCACGCTGCGTGGGCGACTCGCGGGCACGGAACGGGCGACTCGCGGGTATGTCTGGGTACGACTCGGCGGAAGGATTGACGGTGAGCAGGTTGTTGCGGGGGCCGAGTGCGCCCCGTGCCCGGCTGCGGGAGCTGCTGGAGGACGGCTCGGGCCCGGTGCTCGCGCCGGGCGCGTACGACGGTCTCTCGGCCCGGCTCGTGGAGCAGGCCGGGTTCGACGTCGTCTACATGACCGGTTTCGGCACCACGGCCTCCCTCATCGGACGGCCCGACGTGGGGTTGCTCTCCGGAGCCGAGATGGTCGACAACGCCCGGCGGATCGTCGCCGCGGTGGACCTCCCGGTCATCGCGGACGCCGACACCGGCTACGGCAACGCGATCAACGTGGTGCGCACGGTGCAGGCCTACGAGCAGGCCGGGGTGGCCGGCATCCACCTCGAGGACCAGGTGACGCCGAAGAAGTGCGGCCACATGAGCGGCAAGGCGGTGATCCCCGCCGGGGAGATGGCCGGGAAGATCCGCGCCGCCGTCGCCGCCCGTCGCGACCCCGATCTGGTGCTCATCGCCCGCACCGACGCCGCGGCCGTCGAGGGCCTGGACGCCGCGATCGCCCGGGCCGGGGCGTACGCCGAGGCGGGGGCCGATCTGCTGTTCGTCGAGGCTCCGACCAGCGAGGACGACATCGCGCGGGTGGCGCGCGTGCTCGCGGGCGTGGCTCCGCTGGTGTTCAACTGGGCCGAGGGCGGCAGGACCCCGCCGCTGCCGCTGCAGCGGATCGGCGAGCTCGGGTTCGCGCTCGTGCTGTACCCGATCGGGACCCTGCTGGCCGCGACGGCCGGGATCCGAGCCCTGCTGGCGACGCTCAAGGCGGACGGCACCCCGGCGGCGGCGCTGCCGGGGCTGCCGGCGTTCGGCGAGTTCACCGACCTCATCGGTCTGCCCGAGATCGGCGACCTCGAGCAGCGCTTCGGCTCCTGACCGCGGCGGGGCGGATCGGGCCGGCAGCCCGCCGGCACGGGACCCCCGGACGGCGGGTGAACCTGCCGCCCGGCTCGCGGGAGCCCCCGTCTGCCCGGTGGAGCCACTCCGCCTACTCTCGGGCGCCATGAGCCGGGACAAGGTGCGGGTGGCCGTGGTGTTCGGTGGCCGCAGCAGCGAGCACGCGATCTCCTGCATCTCCGCTGGGTCGGTGCTCTCCCACCTCGACCGGGAGCGCTTCGAGGTCGTGCCGGTGGGCATCACCACCACCGGAGCCTGGGTGCTCGGCACCGACGACCCACGTGAGCTGGCGTTGTCCGGCCGCGCGCTGCCCTCGGTCGACGAGTCCCGCACGGCGCTGGCCCTGCCCGGCGACCCGACGCGCGGCGGGCTCGTGGTCCTCGACCCCGACCGGGCGGGGGAGGTCTTCTCCGGCGTCGACGTGGTGTTCCCGGTGCTGCACGGGCCGTTCGGGGAGGACGGCACCATCCAGGGGCTGCTGGAGATGGCGGGCGTCCCTTACGTCGGAGCCGGGGTGCTCGCGAGCGCGGCCGCGATGGACAAGGAGTTCGCCAAGAAGCTGCTGGCGGCCGACGGTCTGCCCGTCGGCGACCTCGTGGTGCTCCGTCCGGGCACCGCCACGCTCACCCCCGAGCAGCGCGACCGGCTGGGGCTCCCGGTGTTCGTGAAGCCCGCGCGGGCGGGGTCGTCCGTGGGCATCACCCGCGTCACCGACTGGGCCGCACTCGACGACGCGATCGCGCTGGCGCGCGAGCACGACCCGAAGGTGCTGGTGGAGGCCGCGGTGGTGGGCCGCGAGGTGGAGGTCGCCGTCCTGGAGTTCCCGGACGGGACGGTCCGGGCGAGCGTGCCCGCCGAGATCCGCATCGTGGGCACGGGCGCCGACGGCAGCGCGCCGGAGTTCTACGACTTCGAGGCCAAGTACCTCGACGACGTCTGCGAGTTCGACATCCCCGCCAAGCTGGGCGACGCGGAGTCCGAACGGCTCCGCGAGATGGCGGTGGCCGCGTTCCGGGCGCTCGACGGCCAGGGTCTGGCCCGCGTCGACTTCTTCGTGGGCCCGAGCGGGGAGCTGACCGTCAACGAGGTCAACACGATACCCGGCTTCACCCCGATCTCGATGTTCCCGCGCGCCTGGTCGGTGACGGGGATCGACTACCCGACGCTGCTCACCACCCTCGTGGAGACGGCCGTCGCCCGAGGCACCGGCCTGCGCTGACCCCTCAGCCCCCGGTCACCGTCCGGTAGATCAGGAAGGCGTTGAGCCCGATGATCACCGTCGCGGCCAGGCCGGCCACCACGGTGGTGATCCGCCGGTTGACCAGCTCGGCCATCACGTCCCGGCGGCGGGTGAGCAGCACCAGCGGTACCAGCGCGAACGGGATGCCGAACGACAGCACCACCTGGGAGAGCACGAGCGCCCGGGTGGGGTCCCAGCCGACACCCAGCACGACGAGCGCCGGGGTGATGGTGAGGAGCCTGCGCAGCAGCAGCGGGATCCGGCGGCGGATGAACCCCTGCATCACCACCTGCCCCGCGTAGGTGCCGACCCCGGACGACGCGAAGCCCGACGCGAGCAGGGCCAGCGCGAACGCGAACGCCGCCGGCTGGTCGAGCACCCGGGCCAGGCCGGCGTGGACGCCTTCCAGGGTGTCGGTGGCGGGCACGTCGGAGCCGAAGAACAGCGCCGCGGAGATCAGCAGCATGGACGCGTTGATCAGCCCGGCCAGCCCCATCCCGACGAGGACGTCGAGCTGCTGGTAGCGCAGCAGGAACCGGCGGTCGCTCACGGAGGTGGCGGGGATGCGGGTGTTCGTGAGCGCGGAGTGCAGGTAGATGACGTGGGGCATCACGGTGGCGCCGAGGATGCCGGTGGCCAGCAGGAGGCTGTCGGTGCCCTCGAAGCGGGGGACGAGCCCGGCGACGGCGTCGCCCGTGTCGATGCCGATGCGCAGCACGGTGCTGAGGAACCCGAGCAGGATCACGGCGAACAACCCGGCGATGGCCAGCTCGAACGGGCGGTAGCCCTTGCCCTGCAGGGCCAGCAGAGCGAACGCGACGATCCCGGTGATCACCCCGCCGGTGAGCAGCGGGATGCCGAACAGCAGGTGCAGCGCGATCGCCCCGCCGATCACCTCGGCGAGGTCGGTGGCGATGGCCACGAGCTCGGCCTGCACCCACATCACGCGGGTGACCGGGCGGGGGAACCGTTCCCGGCACATCTCCGGCAGGTTGCGCCCGGTGGCCAGCCCGAGCTTGGCGGAGAGCGTCTGGATGAGCATCGCCAGCAGGTTCGCGCCGACGATCACCCACAGCAGCAGGTAACCGAACTCGGCGCCGGCCGAGAAGTTGGTGGCGAAGTTGCCGGGGTCGACGTAGGCGATCGCGGCGACGATGGCCGGACCGAAGAACGCGAGCCTGCCCCGCAGGCCGCCCCGGGCCCTGAGCTCGTCGACGGTGGGCGCGGCGCCCTTCGTGGCCGTCACGAGGCGTCCCCGCCGACGACGTGGCCGTGCACCAGGTGCGTGAGCGGCTCGCCGAGGGGGTGGCGCTCGTCGCCGACCCGCACCCAGCGCGGACCGCCGAAGGGGGCCTGCTCCTCGACCGTGACCACGACGCCGGGGAGCACCCCGAGGTCGCCGAGGTAGCGCAGCGCCGCGCTGTCGCGGTCCGAGACGCGCTCCACGCGGAACCGGCGGCCGGGCGGCACGGCGGCCAGCGCCTCGCCCCAGTCCTCCTCGTGCGGCCCGTCGCGCGGCGGGATGGGGTCGCCGTGCGGGTCGTGGGTGGGATGGCCCAGCGCGGCGTCGATGCGCTCCTCGAGCCGCTCGGACAGCGCGTGCTCCAGCAGTTCGGCCTCGGCGTGCACCTCGTCCCACGGCACGTCGAGCATGCGCGCGAGGAAGGTCTCCAGCAGCCGGTGGCGGCGCACCACGCGCAGCGCGGCGCGTTCCCCGGTGGGGGTGAGCTGCAGCAACCGGTGGTCCGGTCGCGTGAGGAGCTCGCCGTCCTCCAGCCGTTTGACCATGGCGGAGACCGACGGGGAGGACACGCCCAGCTCGTGGGCCAGCAGGCTGGCGGTGACCGGTTCCGCGCGGTGGGCGAGGTTGAAGATCGTCTTCAGGTAGTCCTCGGTGGCGCGCGACATAGTCACCATGACGACTGATGTTAGACGCGGCTAACAGCTCCGGCTAGCGCACTTTGACAGGTACCGCCGGCAGGGCTCCCCGGACCACGTCGGACACCTGCTGCAGCGGTCCGCTGCCGGAGTCGACCGGCTCGGTGACCACCACGTACACCGGGCGGTCCACGGTGACGTAGCTGACCACCTGCGGGTTGGGCGCATCGTCGGAGAGCTGGAGCCACTGCACCCCGTTGATCTCCAGGAGGGCCGAGGTGGGGGTCAGCTCGACGGGCCGCGGAAGCCCGCAGCGGAGCACGACCGGCTGAGGGGCGGCCACCCAGGCCCGCACCCCGGGCGGCGCGGGCTCGGCCAGCGGACGCGTCGGCAGGGCGTCACCCGGGTCGCCCAGCTCGGCGGGGAGCGCGGCGAGAACCTTGCCGCAGTCCGGGCCGGTGGCGTCCGGGGCGTCCACGGGGACGACCGCCAGCGGGCCGGTCGCCGGCGGGGGCGGCGCGGGCTCGCCGAGCCCGCGGACCCGCGCTGTGATGGATATCGCGGCCACCACCACGGCGAGCAGCAGCGGCAACGCGATCGCGATGACGACCGGGGTGGAGGGCCGGGAGCGAACTGACGGAGGCATGGTCAGGAGGAGAGGTGGACCACCGGACAGGTGAGGGTCCGCGTGATGCCTCCGACGCCCTGGACCTGGGCAACTACGAGTTGACCAAGTAGGTCGACGTCCTCGGCTTCCGCGCGGACGATGACGTCGTAGGGGCCCGTCACGTCCTCCGCGGAGACCACGCCGGTGATGCCGGAGATCTCCGCAGCCACGGCTGCGGCCTTGCCGACCTCCGTCTGCACCAGGATGTAAGCCTGCACCACGGCGTGCCCCTTCCACATCGGTCGAGCTCTCCGGGGTAGGAAAGTCGGAAGCCGAACGTACCGGAGGTGGCCACTGTGCCGACATCGTTCCCGCCCCCCATCGGCGACGCCGAGGCGGAGAACACACTCGCGGGCATCGGCGAGTTCGGTCTGATCAGCCGGATGACCACCGGACGCGTGCAGCCCGCGGGCACGCTGCTCGGGCCGGGCGACGACGCGGCGGTGGTGGCCGCACCCGACGGGCGGGTGGTCGCGTGCACCGACGTCCTGGTCGAGGGCGTGCACTTCCGGCTCGACTGGTCGGCTCCCGACCAGGTCGGACGCAAGGCCGCGGCGGCGAACCTGGCGGACGTCGCGGCGATGGGCGCGGTGCCGACGGCGCTGCTCGTCGGGCTCGCGTGCCGCAAGGACACGGCCGTCGAGACGCTGACGGGCCTGGTCGACGGGTTGTGGGCGGAGGCCGAGCTCGCAGGCGTCGGGGTGGTCGGCGGTGACGTGGCGTCGTCTCCGACGCTGGTGCTCTCCGTCACAGCGCTCGGATCGCTGGAGGGCCGGGAGCCGGTGACGCGCGCGGGAGCGCGTCCGGGTGAGGTGCTGGCGCTGTGCGGGCGGGTCGGCTGGTCGGCGGCGGGCCTCGCCGTGCTGGCGCGCGGGTTCCGGTCGCCCGCGGCCGTGGTGGGCGCGCACCGGGTGCCCGAGCCGCCGTATGCGGCCGGACCGCAGGCGGCGCTGGCCGGCGCCACCTCCATGATCGACATCTCGGACGGCCTGATCGCCGACCTCGGGCACGTCGCGCGGGCGTCCGGGGTGCTGCTCGATGTGCGCAGCCGCGCCTTCGACATGCCCGCCCGGCTGGTCGACGTCGGTGCCGCGCTCGGTGTCGACCCGCTGCACTGGCTGCTCACCGGGGGTGAGGACCACGCGCTCGCGGCCACGTTCCCCGGTCCGGAGGTCCCCGACGGCTGGACCACCATCGGTGCGGTCCGGCGGGGCGAGCCCGCGGTGCTGGTGGACGGCAGGCTCTACGACGGCGGCCCCGGCGGCTGGGACCACTTCGCCCGCTGAGGCAGCCCGCTCCGGGTGATCGTCGGCACGTTCCCGGCACATCTCCGGCCGTCCGGTGCTAGTTTTTCACAGTCAGCACTGACGGTGAAAGGTGGCAAACGCTCATGACGTCTCGGGACGACCAGCGCGCCGCCACCTACCGTCGGATCGTCGACGTGGCGGTCGAGTCGCTCATCGAGGAGGGTTTCGCCGCCACGACCACGGTGGAGGTGCAGCGTCGGGCCGGCCTGAGCCGGGGCGCGCTCCTGCACCACTTCCCGACGAGGGAGCAGCTCTTCACCGCGGCGGTCCACCGGCTGGTGCAGGTCAACCTCGAAGCCATGTGGGCGGAGCTGGCGGCGGCCCCGGCCGGGGCCGATCCGGTCACCCGCGGCATGTGGGTGCTCCGCCGCGCGAGCAGGCGCCCGTCCTTCGGCGCGGAGCTCGAGCTGTGGGGCGCCGCGCGCACCGACCACCGCCTGCGGGAGGCCCTGCGGGCCGCCGAACGCGGAGCCCGCAAGGAGCTCTACGCCGTGATCGACGGGGTGTTCGGCCCGGAGATCGTCGCCGCCCCCTCCTACCCCCTCGTGGTGGAGCTGACCGTCCAGCTGATGCGCGGCCTGACGATCAGCGCCGCGCTGCACGAGCGCGTCAAGGAGGACGAGCCGCTGATCGACCGGTGGGCGCAGGTCGTCCGGTCGGTGCTGGCTGCCGCCTCACCGCCGTCCTGACTCAGGAGATGCCGAATGTCCGCTACACACGATGTGTTCAACCAGGTTCCCCCGCTGGGCGACGTCGACACCGCGGCCGATCCCGCGCTGCTCGAGGCGCTGCACCGGGAGGGTGCGGGCTGGGCGGAGGCCGACGTGCACGCGGCGGGCCTGCTGGCCGGCAGCGAGCAGGCCCGCGAGTGGGCCCGGCTGGCCGACGGGCACTCGCCCGTGCTGCGCACCCACGACCGTGTCGGACACCGGATCGACGAGGTCGAGTTCCACCCGGCGTGGCACGAGCTCATCGGCACCGCGGTCCGGCTGGGCCTGACCGCCGCACCGTGGCGGGACGACCGGCCCGGCGCGCACGTCGCGCACGCCGCCGCCACCTATGCCTGGAGCCAGGTGGAGGCCGGGCACATGTGCCCGATCGGGATGACCTACGCGGTGGTGCCGAGCCTGCGCCAGGCTCCCGAGCTGGCAGCCGCCTACGAGCCGTTGCTGGCCGCCCGGGAGTACGAACCGGGGTCGCGGCCCCCGCTGGGCAAGCCGGGGTTGCTCGCCGGGATGTCGATGACCGAGAAGCAGGGCGGCTCGGACGTGCGGGCCAACACCACCCGCGCGGTCCGCTCCGCGGACGGCAGCTACCGGTTGACCGGCCACAAGTGGTTCACCTCGGCGCCCATGTGCGACGTGTTCCTGGTGCTCGCCCAGGCGCCCGGCGGCCTGTCCTGCTTCCTGCTGCCCCGGGTCCTGCCCGACGGCACCCACAACCGGATGCATCTGCAGCGGCTCAAGGACAAGCTCGGGAACCGGTCGAACGCCTCGGCCGAGCTCGAGTACGACGACGCCGCGGCGTGGCTGATCGCCGAGGAGGGCGACGGCCTGCGGGTGATCATGGAGATGGTTAACCTCTCGCGCCTGGCCGTCACCATCTGGAGCGCTGCCGGGATGCGGGCGGCCACGGTGGCGGCCGTCCACCACGCCACGCACCGCCAGGCGTTCGGCGCCTACCTGCGCGACCAGCCGCTGATGCGCAACGTGCTGGCCGATCTGGCACTGGAGAGCGAGGCCGCCGTCGCGCTGGCGATGCGCCTCGCGGGCGCCACCGACCGCGCCGTCCGTGGGGACCGCACCGAAGCGGCGTTCCGGCGGCTGGCCGGCGCCGTCGGCAAGTACTGGATCTGCAAGCGGACGTCCATCCACGCCGCCGAGGCGCTCGAGTGCCTCGGCGGCAACGGGTACGTCGAGGACTCCGGCATGCCGCGCCTGTACCGCGAGGCGCCGCTCAACTCCGTGTGGGAGGGCTCGGGCAACGTCGCCGCGCTCGACGTGCTGAGGGTGCTGCGCCGGGAGCCGGAGGCGGCAGTGGCGTTCCTCGGTGAGCTCGACGACGCGGTGGGCGCCGACCGCCGCTACGACTCGGCCGTCGCCCGCCTGCGCACCGACCTGGCTGCGGTGGCGGCGGCCGACCCGCGGGACCCGGGCGTCCAGTTCGGGGCCCGGCGCCTGGTCGAGCAGATGGCACTCGCGGTGCAGGCGTCGCTGCTCATCCGGCACGGGCACCCCGCGGTCGCCGACGGCTTCTGTGCCTCCCGCCTCGACGCCGACCGGGGTCAGGTGCTCGGCACCCTCCCGGCCGGCCTCGACGTCGGAACCGTCATCGAACGCGCTCAGCTCAAGAGCGCGTAGCGGCGGCTACGGCAGCATCCAGCCCAGCACCGGGGTGGCCTGCAGCGCGATGAGCACCGACAGCACCACGAGCATCCCGAGGCTCCAGCCGATCACCTTGCGCAGCAGCACGCCTTCCTGGCCCTCGAGCTTCACGGCGGCCGCGGCGATCGTGAGGTTCTGCGGCGAGAGCATCTTGCCGAGCACGCCTCCCGAGGAGTTGGCCCCGGCCAGCAGCTCGGGAGGCAGTCCGGCGCCCTGGGCCGCGGTGACCTGCAGGGCCCCGAACAGCGCGTTGGCCGAGGTGTCGGACCCCGTCACGGCCACGCCGAGCCAGCCGAGCACCGGCGACAGGAACACCAGCGCTCCACCGGCACCGGCCACGAACAGACCGATCGAGGTGGTCTGCGCCGAGGCGTTCATGACGTAGGCCAGCGCCAGCACCGAGGCCACCGTGAGAATCGCCCACTTCAGGTCGACCACGGTGCGTCCCCAGGTGGCGAGCGCACGCCGGGCCCCCACCCCCAGGACCGCGGCCACGATGACCCCGGCGATCACCATCAGGGTGCCGGCCGAGGACAGCCAGGTCAGCGAGAACATCGTGGTGCTGTGCGGCTTGCCGTCGATACCGACCACGTCGAGGAACGGCCACGTGAACGCGATCTTCAACGAGTCGATCAGCGGCTTGAGCCCGGGGAGCTGGGCCAGCGCGAAGACCACCACGATGATCACGTAGGGCGCGTAGGCCTTGCGCACCTCGGTGGGGGAGTCGGGCTTCGCCGACGTGCCCGGACCGCCCGCCGCGGCCAGCGTCGACTGCCGGGCCGCCCACACCGCCTGCGGGCGGATCCGCGCCAGCGCGAACACGACGATCGCACCCAGCAACGACGCGACGATGTCGGTGAGCTCGACGGAGAAGAAGTTCGACGTCAGGAACTGTCCGATGGCGAACACCACGCCACACGCCACGGCAGGCACCCAGGCCTCCCGCACGCCGCGCCTGCCGTCGACGATGAACACCAGCACCAGCGGGACGAACAGCGCGAGCAGCGGCGTCTGCCGTCCGACCATGGACGCCACCTGGTCCAGCGGCAGGCCGGTGACGCGGGCGAGCGTGATCACCGGCACGCCCATCGCCCCGAACGCGACGGGAGCGGTGTTGGCCACCAGCGCGACCACGGCGGCCTTGAGCGGCTTGAACCCGAGCGCCACGAGCATCACCGACGTGATCGCGACCGGCGCCCCGAACCCGGCGAGGGCCTCCAGCAGCCCGCCGAAGCAGAACGCCACCAGGATCGCCTGCGTGCGCTGGTCGATCGACAACGCCCCGAAGCTGCGACGCAGCACGTCGAAGTGCCCGGTGGCCACGGTCATGTTGAACACCCAGAGGGCGTTGACCACGATCCACAGGATGGGGAAGAGCCCGTACACGGCCCCGTGTGCGGCGGCCGACAGGGCCATGCCCACCGGCATCGCGAAGCCGATGATCGCCACCACCAGCGCCGCGGCCAGGCCGGCCAACGCAGCCCACTGTGCCTTGACCCGCAGCACACCCAGCAGCACCAGCACGACGGCCAGCGGCACCACGGAGACGAGCGCGGAGAGCCCGAGCGAACCGCCGACGGCCTCGGGATCTTGTTGGTAGAAGGCCAGCACGGCGTCCGGTGGTCGGGGTACAGCGGAGGGAATCAGCAGATCAACGGTGGCCCACATGGTCGCGCAGTGTGGGGTGTCGTTCCTGGTCCGGCACGGTGAGCTAGCCCATTCGGCGTAACCGCGTTGGTCTAACTGTCCGTTACATCCTTTTGGCCCGGAAAAGGTCGCGCAGCAGCAGGATCTCCGCCCCGTGGTGGATCGCCTCGCGGTGGATGTGCAGCACGAGCGCGGCCATCGGGTGCTCGGCGAACGGACCCTCCGCCGGCCCGACGGCCCGGGCGAGCCCGTCGGCGTCCAGCCCGCGCACACCCGTGACCCACGCGTCGTGCGTCTCGTCGAGCTGGCGCAGCGCCTCCTCGGCGGTGCCCGCGTAGGCGAAGTCGTCGTAGCCGACCGCCGGGCCACCGAAGTGGGACGCGGCGCGCGCCCCGAACACCCCGACGATGATGTGCCCCAGCCGCCACGCGATGGTGGTGAACGGGGGCGGCTCGGGCGGGGGGAACGCGAAGTCGATGGTGAACTCCCCGCTCCCGGCCTGCACCGGCGCGCCGGAGGTGCCCCGCGGGCGCACGCTCCACGACGACGAGCTCTCCTGGGACCCCGCAGCGGGCTCCCAGAAGTACTCCTCGTCGGTGAGACCGTCGAGCTTGGGACGCACGAGGCCCTGCCAGTGCCACTCGAGCTGGTCGACGAGCTGCGTGGTCCAGTCGATGCCCATGGCGCAGACCGTAGGGCCCCACCCCGACGAATCCGGCAGGACGGTCAGCTGCGCGGCACCGGGACCCCTCGGATCGACGCGTCCAGCAGCTGCATCGGGTGCAGCAGCGGGATCGGGCCGCCGTCCGCCGCGCCGTCGGTGGTCCCGAGGTGCTTGCCGATCTGCAGCAGGCAGCCGGGGTTCGCGGTGACGATCACGTCGGGTGCCACGGACCGGACGTTGGCCGCCTTGCGGGCCCCGAGCTCGGCCGCGGCGTCCGGCATCACCATGTTGTAGATCCCGGCGGAGCCGCAGCACAGCTCGGCCTCCGGCAGGTCCACCAGCTGCAGGTCCGGGATCGACCGCAGCACCGCACGCGGCTGGGCGCGCACCTTCTGGGCGTGCCCGAGGTGGCAGGCGTCGTGGTAGGCCACCCGGCCGCGGAACGGGTGGCGCGGCGCCCGTGGCCCGAGGTCGGCGAGCACCTCGTGCACGTCGCGCACGCGGGCGCTGAACGCCGCGGCCCGCTCGGCCCACTCCGGGTCGTCGGAGAGCAGGTGGCCGTACTCCTTCATCGACGAACCGCAGCCCGCGACGTTGGTGACCACGTGGTCCACGTCGAGCTTCTCGAAGACCGCGATCTCCCGCCTGGCCCGGACGAGCGCGCTCTCCTCCCGGCCGGAGTGCAGCTCCAGCGCGCCGCAGCACTGCTGCTCGGCGGGGACCAGCACGTCACAGCCCTCGGCCGCGAGCACGCGGACGGTGGCCTCGTTGACGCGGTGGAAGAACACGTCCTGCACGCAGCCCGAGAGCAGCGCGACCCGCGCCCGCCGCTCGCCGACGGCAGGGGTGTAGGTGGGCAGCCGGGCGAACGCCTCGCGCACCGACACCGGCGGCAGCAGCGACTCCATCGCGGCGAGCCTGCCGGGGAGCTTCTCCGCGAGCTTCGCGACGGCCGGCACCCGCCGCAGCCGCTGGTAGAACGCCCCGGGCAGGGCTGCTGCGCGCAGGCGCCGCTTGTACGGGAACAACGCGAAGATCGCGTTGCGGAACAGCCGGTCCGACGGCGTCCGCTCGACGTTGCGCTCGATCTGCGGTCGCACCGACTCCAGGAGCCGGTCGTACTGCACGCCCGAGGGGCAGGCGGTCACGCACGCCATGCAGCCGAGGCACTGGTCGATGTGCTCGGTGAACGGCCCCTCCAGCCCGATCTCGCCCTTCTGCGCGAGGTCCATCAGGTAGATCCGGCCGCGCGGAGAGTCCATCTCCTCGCCCCAGAGCTGGTAGGTGGGGCAGGTGGGCAGGCAGAAGCCGCAGTGCACGCAGTCGTCGAGCAGTTCGCGCTCCGGCGGGCGGCGGTCGTCGTAGGCGGACGGCCCGGTCTGCGGGAGATTGGTGTCGGCGGAGCCGGCGGGGGTCGTCATCGGGAACCTTCCGCATCGTGTGGGGTCACGAGCCACGGGGCGAAGCGGCCGGGGCCGAACCGTCCCAACGGGTCGAACTCGTTCTTCACGGCCTTCAGTACGGCGAGCGCGGACGGCGGGGGTCCCCACGCCGGGACGTCCGACCCGGGCGGGCGGGTCCGCAGCACGGACGTGCCTCCCGCCGCGTGGACGAGAGCGTGGGCGTCGGCGACGGCCTCCGGATCCAGTGCGACGGTGGCGACGCCGGTGCCGAGGCCCGCGGTGACGGTGTCGGCCCGCAGGTCGGTGATCAGCCCGGGCAGCAGGCTCGGCTTGGCCCCGATCCGCAGGACCGCGAGCCCGGGCGCGCCCCGCACCAGCGCGGCGTGCCGCGCCCACGGGTCGGCCCCCGAGTCCGCCCCCGAGTCCGGCCCTGCGTCCGGTCCGGTGTCCGAGGCGTCCCTGGCGCCGGACCCGAGCACCTCGCGCAGCCGCTGCAGCCTGCCCGACACCGCGTCCGCGGTGCCGTCGATGCGCACGATCAGCTGCCCGTGGCCGTCGTCGGAGATCCACTCCAGCGCCGCGGGTTCGTACTGTCCGCCGAGCAGGCTCGCCGCGTGCTCGCGCGCCTCGTCGAGCGAGCAGTCGACCACCAGCGTGGCCGAGCGCTTCGGGACGGGGTGCAGCCGCAGCACCACCTCGACGAGCACGCCGAGCGTGCCGTAGGAACCGTGCAGCAGCTTCGCCAGGTCGTACCCGGCCACGTTCTTGATCACGTGCCCGCCGCTGCGGGACACCGTGCCGTCGGCGAGCACCATGGTGACCCCGATCACCAGGTCGCGCAGCGAGCCGAAGACCAGCGCGGCCGGGCCGGCGTCGGCCGTGGCGACCAGACCGCCGACCGTGGCCCCGTCGGCGACGCGCGCGGCGTCGAACGACACGTGCTGGCCGTGGGACGCCAGCTCCTCGGCGAGCGTGCGCAACGGGGTGCCCGCGAGCACGGACACCGTCATGTCCCCGGGGTTGTGGGTGAGCACACCGGTCAGCGCGGTGGTGTCGAGGACCGCGTCCACGGGGCCGAGCGGGCCGGCCCAGTCCGCGGCCGTGCCGCTGCCGGTGATCGACACGGTGCCTGCCGTGTCCAGCAGTGCATCGCGGACGGACCGCAGGTCATCCGGCCGCAGCGTCGTCGACGTCGTCACGGTCCCTCCTCGTGGGTGGTGGCTGGTGGTGGTGGTTGCGCGGTCACAGGCGCTCGATCACGCCCGCCTCCTCCAGCGGGTGCGGCTTGTACTTCCCGGGGCGTTCCCCGCACAGCCGGGGCGTGGGCAGCACCTTGCCCGGGTTGCAGATGCCCTGCGGGTCGAAGGCCGAACGCACCCGCGCCATGACGGCGAGGTCGTCGCGGGAGAACATCTTCGGCATCGAGCACGCCTTGTCGGTGCCGATGCCATGCTCGCCCGACAGCGAGCCGCCCAGCTCCACGCACAGCTCGGCGATCTGCCCCGACAGCTTCTCGGCGCGCTCGGTCTCCCCGGCGGCGGCGCTGTAGAGCACCAGCGGGTGCAGGTTGCCGTCACCGGCGTGGAACACGTTGGCCACCCGGATCCCGGCGTCGGCGCCCATATCGGCGATCCGGCCGAGAACCTCGGCGAGCCGCGTGCGCGGCACCACCCCGTCCTGGACGAAGTAGTCGGGGGAGATCCGGCCGACGGCGGCGAACGCCGCCTTGCGCCCGCGCCAGATCGCGGCCCGCTCCTCCGGAGAGCCCGCGATGTGCAGCCGGGTGCAGCCGTGGCGGTCGCAGATCTCCTTGACCTGCTCGAACTGGACGTCGCACTCCTCGACCGGGCCGTCCAGCTCGACGACGAGCGCGGCGGGCACGCCGACCGTGTATCCGGCGTGGACGGCCTCCTCCGCTGCCTCGATGGCGAGCGTGTCCATCATCTCGACGGCGGCGGGCACGATCCCCGCGGCCACGATGTCGGAGACGACGTCGCCCGCGGCGGCGACGGACGGGAAGTCGGCGAGCAGCGTGCGCACCGACTCCGGTGTGCGCAGCAGCCGTACCACGATCTTCGTGGTGATCCCGAGCGTGCCCTCCGAGCCGAGGAACACCCCGCGCAGGTCGGGCCCGGCCTGCTCGCCGGTGTCGGTGCCCAGCGTGACGACCGAGCCGTCGGGGAGCACGACCTCGAAGGACAGCACGTGGTTGGTGGTGAACCCGTACTTCAGACAGTGGGCGCCGCCGGAGTTCTCCGCGACGTTGCCGCCGATCGTGCAGACCTGCTGGCTGGACGGGTCGGGGGCGTAGTACAGCCCGTGCGGCGCGGCGGCCGCGGTGATCTCCAGGTTGGTGACGCCCGGCTCGACGACGGCGCGCCGGTTCACCGGGTCGACCTCGAGCACCCGCTTGAGCCGGGCGAGGCTGATCACCACGCCGTCGGCGACCGGGAGCGCGCCGCCTGAGAGCCCGGTGCCCGCGCCTCGGGCGACGAAGGGCACCCGGTGCTCCGCGCAGACCCGCACCGCCGCAGCCACCTGGGCCGCATCACGGGGCAGCAGCACCAGTTCGGGCACCACCCGGTAGCCGGTGAGGCCGTCGCACTCGTATGCCCGGCACTTCACCGGATTGCTGATCACGTCGGCCGGGTCGAGCACCCGCTCGAACGCCTGCCGCACTCCGCCGTCCAGAGCCACTGGTCGCCCTTTCGGTCACATGCGTCGATGCCCGGACGAGACTACGACGACCTGGGGAAGATCGTCGGTCTTGCGACCGGGATCTCCCTGCTCACGGCGCCGGGGGTAGGGGCCGTTCGGGTGATCTGGGTGGCCGCGTACGGTACGACCCGGTTCTGCGCGGGGTGCGCACGCGATCACCGCGCGGCGTCGTCATCCTGGCAAGACCGTCCGTCATTCGAGCGGTGTCTAGGCCTCAGGAGGCTGGAAGCGTTGGGTCCACGTCGGCAGTTGCAGCTGGGTCTCGTCGTTGCCGCGGCACTGGCACTGCTGCTCGCACTGACCGGCGCGGTCGGTCCCGCTGCTGCCGCTCCCGTTCCCCCGGCCGCAGTGGTGTCTCCCTGATACTTCCGCAATGCGGAATCCGCAGTCCGTCTGGTAGAAGAATGTTCCAGGACGGGGCGAGCCGGGGTATGCCTGTCGTGACCCCGGGCCCGACGACGAGCGGATGGTGGAGACGTGACGGATCTGCAGGTGGACCCCGCGCTGCGGGCGTTCGTGGCCGACGAGCTGCTGCCCGGCCTGGACCTCGAGCCCGAGTGGTTCTGGTCCACCTGCGCGGCACTCCACGAGCGGTTCGCCGGCCGGACCGAGGAGCTGCTCGCTCGGCGTGACGAGCTGCAGGAGCAGATCGACGGCTGGCACCGGGAGCACGGTGCGGGCGACGTCGAGGCCCTGGAGACGTTCCTCACCGAGATCGGCTACCTGGTCCCGTCGGAGTCGCCGCAGGTGCAGGTGTCCCGGGTCGACGCCGAGATCGCCGAGATCGCCGGCCCGCAGCTGGTGGTCCCCTCCACCGTGCCGCGGTACGCGCTGAACGCCGCCAACGCCCGGTGGGGCTCGCTCTTCGACGCCCTCTACGGCACCGACGTCCTCCCGCTGGACCACGAGCTCGAGCCCGGCTACGACGAGCGCCGGGGCGCCCAGGTGATCGCCGAGGCCGACACGCTGCTCGACGAGCTCTTCCCGCTGGCCACCGGCAGCCACGCCGACGCCACCGCGTACCGGGTGCGCGACGGCGCGCTCGTCGTCGAGACGAAGGACGGCGACGTCGGCCTCGCCGATCCCGGCCAGTTCGCCGGGCACCGGGCCGGCTCCGACGGCGGGAGGGACGACGACGGGCACCCGGACGCCGTGCATGCGGTCCTGCTGCAGCGCAACGGATTGCACGTCGAGCTCACGATCGACGCCGAGCACCGCGTCGGCCGCCAGCACCACGCCGATGTGGCCGACGTCGCGCTCGAGTCGGCCGTCACCACGATCGTCGACTTCGAGGACTCGGTGGCCACCGTCGACGGCCCGGACAAGGCCGCCGCGTACCGCACCTGGCTCGGCCTGATGACCGGCGCGCTGACCGCGACGTTCGAGAAGGGCGGCCAGACCGTCGAGCGCAAGGTCAACGGCGACCGCCACTACACCGCTCCCGATGGCTCCGAGCTCGCAGTGCCTGGCCGTTCGCTGCTGCTCGTGCGCAACGTCGGGCACCACATGCGCACCGACGCCGTCCGCACCGCCGGCGGCGACCCGATCGGCGAGGGCGTGCTCGACGCGCTGGTCTCCGCCACGGCGGCGCTGCACGACCTGCGCGGGCTCGGGCGGTTCTCCAACTCCCGCGCCGGGAGCGTCTACATCGTGAAGCCGAAGCAGCACGGGCCCGACGAGGTGGCGCTCACGGTGGAGCTGTTCGCCGCGATCGAGGAGGCGCTCGGCCTGGAGCCGGCCACCCTCAAGATCGGGATCATGGACGAGGAGAAGCGCGCGTCGCTCAACCTCGAAGCCTGCATCGCGCAGGCACCTGACCGCACGATCTTCGTGAACACCGGGTTCCTCGACCGCACCGGCGACGAGATCCACACCGACTTCGAGGCCGGCCCGGTGGTGCGCAAGAACGACATGAAGAGCACCCCGTGGCTGATCGCCTACGAGGACCGCAACGTCGACGTCGCGCTGCGCGCGGGGTTCCGGGGCCAGGCCCAGGTCGGCAAGGGCATGTGGGCCAAGCCGGCCGCGATGCGGGAGATGCTCGACACGAAGGGCGCGCAGCCGGAGGCCGGCGCGAACACCGCGTGGGTGCCGTCGCCGACGGCCGCCACGCTGCACGCGCTGCACTACCTGCGCACCGACGTCGCCGCCCGCCAGCGCGAGCTCGCCGGGCGGGAGACCGACCGGCGCGAGCTCCTGAAGGTGCCGCTGCTGACCGGCGAGCTCACCGACGAGGAGAAGCGTCACGAGCTGGAGACCAACGCCCAGTCCATCCTCGGCTACGTCGTGCGCTGGGTGGGGCTGGGCATCGGCTGCTCGACCGTGCCCGACCTCGAGGGAGTCGGGCTCATGGAGGACCGGGCCACGCTGCGGATCTCCAGCCAGCTCATCGCCAACTGGCTGCACCACGGCCTGACCGACGAGGCGCAGGTGCGCGAGACGTTCGCCCGCATGGCCGCACTGGTCGACGAGCAGAACGCCAACGAGCCCGGCTACGAACCGATGGCCAAGGACCTGGACAACAGCCCGTCGTTCCAGGCGGCCCTCGACCTCGTGTTCACCGGCCGCTCGGAGCCCAACGGCTACACCGAGCGGGCGCTCACCACCTGGCGGCAGAAGGCCAAGGCCGGCTGATCCGCGTCCCGGCACGGGTAGGAGTACGGGAGTACTCCCACCCGCGCACGAGCACGACCGAAGGGACGCAGCGTGCTGCGGGCATGGGTGCGGGTGGCGGCTGCGCTGTTCGTGATCGGCTACGGGGCCAACCAGTTCAGCCCGTTGATGGTGCTGTACCGCGAACAGGGCCACTACTCGGCCGTCACGGTCGCGGCGTTCTTCGCCGTCTACGCCGCGGGGCTCGCCCCCGGGCTGCTGCTCGGCGGTCCCGCCTCGGACATGTGGGGACGCCGCAAGCTCCTGCTGCCCGCGCTGGTCGTGTCGGTGCCGGCGAGCGCCGTGCTCGCCCTCGGCGGCGTGCCCGTGGTGTCGGAGGGAGCGCTCTACGTCGGACGGTTCCTGTTCGGGGTGGTCACCGGCGTGGCCATGGCCGTCGGCACGTCGTGGGTGAAGGAGCTCTCGCAGGCGCCGTGGGACCCGGCCGCCGACGCCGGGGCGGGTGCGCGCCGGGCGGCGCTGGCCCTCTCGGCGGGCTTCGGCGGGGGGCCGCTCGTGGCCGGGGTGCTGGCCCAGTGGGCGCCGCTGCCGATGGAGCTGCCGTACGTGGTCCACACCGTGATCACGGTGGTGGTGATCGGCGCGCTGCTGCGCGTCCCCGAGACGCGCGTCGTGGCCGCAATGCGGCGGCACGGCCTCCGCGGGTCGCTCCGGGTGCCCTTGCCCGCCCGGTTCCGACGGGTCGTGGCGCCCATGGCGCCGTGGGTGTTCGGCGGCCCGGCCATCTCCTTCGCCGTGCAGCCTGCCGCGCTGGAACACGAGGTCGCGGGACTCGGCCTGATCTACGCCACCGTGCTCACCTCCCTCACCCTGGCGACCGGGGTGGCGGTGCAGCCGTGGGCGCGCCGGCTCGACCGGCGTTCCCCCGTGCTCGCCGCCAGGGCGGGGCTCGCCGCGACGGTCGTCGGCATCCTGGTCGCCGCGGGCGCCGTGGCGCTCAACTCCCCGTGGCTCGCCGTCCCGGCTGCGGCGGTACTGGGAGCGGCCTACGGCCTGTGCCTGGTGGCGGGCCTGCTCGAGGTGCAGCGCATGGCCGCCCCCGAGCACCTCGGCGGACTCACCGCCGTCTACTACACGCTCACCTACGTGGGGTTCCTGATCCCGGTGGTGCTGGCGGCCCTGACCCCGCTGGCCGGCTACCCCGTGCTGCTGCTCGGGCCCGCCGCGCTCGCGCTGCTCAGCCTTGCCGTGGTGGCGCGCAGGGGACGGCAGCCCGTGCCGCAGCCCGGCCCCGTCTAGGTCGCGGGGGCGCGACGTAACCTCTGGCCGTGCTCCGGCTGCGCCACCTGCCCATCGACCACCCCGACGCCCTCTCGCTGGTTGCCGGGCTGCAGCAGGAGTACCGAGTGCGGTACGGCGACGAGGATTCCACCCCGCTCGATCCCCGGGAGTTCGACGCCCCGGACGGCTGGTTCGTGGTCGGTTACGTGGCCGGGGAGCCGGTCGCCTGCGGTGGCTGGCGCGCCCGTGACGACCGGGACGACCCGGCACTGCGTGCGGGCGACGCCGAGATCAAGCGGATGTTCGTCGCCACGGAGCATCGGGGGCGGGGGTACGCCCGTGCCGTGCTCGCCGAGCTGGAGCGCACGGCCGCCGCGGCCGGGCGGCGCCGCGCGGTGCTGGAGAGCGGCACCGCGCAGCCCGAGGCGATGGCCCTCTACCCCAGCGCGGGGTACGAGCCGGTGCCGTCGTTCGGGCACTACCGCGACTCCCCGAACAGCCGGTTCTTCGCCAAGCCCCTTCGCGGGCCGGGTGGACCGACGGCGGCCTCCGCCGCCCAGTGAGACGGCACGCCCCGACCCACCGCGCACCGAGGACGGGCGACTCGCGGGCGGATATCGGGCGACTCGCGCGCTCGGACCGGGCGACTCGCGGGCGGATTCGTGG
>NZ_JAAXKY010000133.1 GCF_012911925.1 Pseudonocardia xinjiangensis
GTTCCGCAGCCCGCCCCGCAGCCCGTGGCGCTGAAGCCGGTCGACGCGGTGTGCGCCGCCGCTGACCCCCCTGCCCGCGAGTCGCCCGAATCCTGCCCGCGAGTCGCCCGGATTCCGCGCCCGAGTCGCCCCGTCCACGGTTCGGATCCGGCAACGACGACGCCGCCCGTCCCCTGCGGGGGACGGGCGGCGTCGGTGGTTGTGCGTGTCCGTCAGGCGGTGCCGGGCTGCTGCTGCTTGTTGGTCTGCGGCGAGGCCGGGATGGCGGCCGTGTCGCCGCCCGTGACCTCACCCGCCACCGGCGCACCGTGCAGGGACGCGCGGATCTGCTCGAGACGGCTCGCCCCTGCCATGTCGACCGTGGACTGCTGCACCTCCAGCATGCGGCCCTGCACCGAGTTCTGCGCGAGCTCCGCGGAACCGATGGCGTTGGCGTAGCGCCGCTCGATCTTGTCGCGGACCTCCTCCAGCGACGGGGTGTTGCCCGGCGCCGCGAGCTCGGTCATCGACCGCAGCGACGCCGCGGCCTGCTCCTGCATCTTCGCCTGCTCGAGCTGGCTCAGCAGCTTAGTGCGCTCGGCGATCTTCTGCTGCAGCATCATCGAGTTGCGTTCGACGGCCGTCTTGGCCTGGCCGGCAGCCTGGATCGACTGGTCGTGCAGCGTCTTGAGGTCCTCGACGGACTGCTCGGCCGTGACCAGCTGGGTGGCGAAGGCCTGCGCCGACTGCTCGTACTGCTGCGCCTTCGTCTCGTCGCCCGAGGCACGGGCCTGGTCGGCGAGCACGAGTGCCTGCCGGGCCGACGCCTGCAGCTTCTCGATCTCTCCGAGCTGCCGGTTGAGCTTCATCTCCAGCTGACGCTGGTTGCCGATCACCGCGGCCGCCTGCTGGGACAGCGCCTGATGCTGCCGCTGAGCGTCCTCGATGGCCTGCTGGATCTGCACCTTGGGGTCGGCGTACTCGTCGACCTTGGACGAGAACAGCGCCATCAGGTACTTCCAGGCCTTCGTGAAACCGTTGGCCATCTGCTCCGCCCTCCGAGTGCGACGCCGCTCGTCGCTGCATGTCGTTGTCCGGGCCGTCCGGCATGTCCGCCGGTGCGCCGGTTCCCATCGTGGCATCGGACCGGCCCGGCTTCCACCGCTCGCCGACGATATCGGGGATCATCCGGAGGTCGCCGTCGGGGCGACCCGGAGGTCAGGCTACCGCTCGGACGCTCCGCACGGTGACGACGACGTGCAGATACGTGTCGGCACCCGCCGGAGTGACGGGTGCCGATGACGTGGGCGGTGGAGGAGGCGGCGGCTGGGTCAGGCGGCGGCGCACACCGCGTCGACCGGCTTCAGCGCCACGGGCTGCGGGGCGGGCTGCGGAACGGGATGACGCGGGGCGACCGGCGTGATCGGCGCCAGCGGCATCGCGGACGGGTCGTCCGTGGCACCGGCGATCCGGAGGTCCATGTGGCGCAGGCCGACGGGGCGGCGCAGCGGCACGGCGTCGGCGGCCAGCGCGTCGGCGGCCATGGCCTCTGCGGCCTCGGTGAGCAGGTCGTGCAGCGCGATGTCGAGTGCGTCGCAGATGGCGGCGAGGAGCTCGCTGGAGGGTTCCTTGCGGCCGCGCTCCACCTCGGACAGGTAACCGAGGCTCACCCGCGCCCGGCGCGAGACGTCCCGGAGGGTCCGCCTGCGCGCCGTACGAGCACGCCGCAGACTGCCGCCGATCGCCTCCCGCATCAGCACCGCCATGCGACCCTCCTCGTCGTCCGCCGGCCAAGGTGGACACCGCGCCGGTGAGATCACCGTACCGATTCCAGACCCGCGGCGTCGCCGGACGCGGCGGCCGGTCGCGTCCGCCCACGGCGAACACGACGCGCGGGTCAGCGCTCGGGGAGCGCCGCGGCGGCCGCGGAGCGCAGCCGCATCGCCCGCAGCACGTAGTCGAGCCCGGTGACGACGGTCAGCAGGATGGCCACCGCGAGCACCGACCATCTCAGCTTGTCGACGACGTCGGCCGCTCCCAGCAGCTCGAGCGGGAGCAGGTACAGCCCGATCGCCAGCGCCTGCGCCAGCGTCTTGGCCTTGCCGCCGCGACTGGCCGGGATGATGCCGTGGCGCAGCACCCAGAACCGCAGCACCGTCACACCGATCTCCCTGGCCATGATCACGATGGTGACCACCCACGGCACCAGCCCGATCACCGACAGCCCGATCAGGGCCGCCCCCGTGAGCGCCTTGTCGGCGATCGGGTCGGCGATCGTGCCGAACGCGGTGACGAGGCCCCGGCGCCGCGCCAGCTCACCGTCGTACCGGTCGGTGATCGCGGCGAGCGCGAACACACCGAACGCCGCGAGCCGCCATTCCGTGCTCGTGCCGTCGTCGACGAGCAGCACGACGACGAACACCGGCACCAGCGCCAGCCGGATGCCGGTCAGCACGTTGGCGATGTTCAGCAGCGGCGGCGGGCCCGCGGGTGCAGAACTCACCCGGACTCCCGCGCGGCGGCGCCCACAGCGGTGCCTTGCAGGTCGCTGCGGGGCAGCAGCTCGCGGGGGGACACGACGAGGTCGGTGCCCTCCGTGCCGACGACGACCGCGCGCACCAGGTCGCCGACCGCCAGCCCGGACCCGCGCTCGAAGACGCACTCGCCGTCGACCTCGGGTGCCTGGTGCGCCGCGCGGCCGGTGCACTCGAAGTCCTCGTCCTCCTCCGCCTCGACGAGCACCTCGACCTCCGTGCCGACGCGGTCCTCCGCACGCTGGGCCATGAGCTCGTCGACCAGCGCGCTGATCCGGGAGACGCGCGCGAGGACCTCCTCGGGAGGCAGCTTGCCGTCGTAGGTCTCCGCCTCCGTGCCGTCCTCGTCGGAGTAGCCGAACACCCCGACCGCATCGAGCCTGGCCCCGACGAGGAACGCCTCCAGCTCCGCGAGGTCGTCCTCCGTCTCGCCGGGGAAGCCGACGATCACGTTGCTGCGGATCCCGGCCTCGGGAGCGAGGGCGCGGATACGGGCGCAGAGGTCGAGGAAGTCCTCCCGCGACCCGAACCGGCGCATCCGCCGCAGCACCGCCGGGCTCGCGTGCTGGAACGACAGGTCGAAGTAGGGCGCGACGCCCGGCGTGGTCGCGATGACCCGCAGCAGGTCGGGACGGACCTCGGCGGGCTGCAGGTAGCTGAGGCGGACGCGGTCGACGCCCGGCACGTGGGCCAGCCGCGGCAGGAGCTGCACCAGCGCGCGCGTGCCGCCGGGCAGGTCCTTGCCGTAGGACGTGGAGTTCTCGCTGACGAGGACGAGCTCGCGCACCCCCTGCATCCCGAGCCACGCGGCCTCCGCCACCACGTCGTCCGGCGGGCGGGAGACGAACGAGCCGCGGAACGACGGGATCGCGCAGAACGCGCAGCGGCGGTCGCAGCCGGACGCCAGCTTCACCGGCGCGACCGGGCCGTCGGACAGGCGCGTGCGCGCGAGGTTGGGCAGCCAGGCGTGCCCGGGCACGGCGACGTCGACCGCGGCCGCCGGGCGCTCGACCGGCGAGATCGGCAGCAGCGTGCGCCGGTCGACCGGCACGTGCGGGGCGGGCGCGTGGCCGCCGATGACGTCGGAGAGGCGCTCGGCGAGGTCGGGATAGGCGTCGAAGCCGAGCACGGCGTCGGCCTCGGGCAGGCTCTCGGCCAGCTCGGCGCCGTACCGCTCGGCCAGGCACCCGACCGCCACGACCTTCGCGCCGCTCGCCTTCGCGGCGTCCGAGGCGGCCAGGAGGGTGTCGATCGAGTCCTTCTTCGCCTGCTCCACGAAACCGCAGGTGTTGACGACGATCACGTCCGGTGAGTCGTCGCCGTCGGCGGTGACCAGCTCCCAGCCGGAGCCCTCCAGCCGGCCGGCGAGCTCCTCGGAGTCGACCTCGTTGCGGGCACAGCCCAGGGTCAGCAGGGCGGCACGGCGTGGAGCGACCGGGGAGCGCTCGTCGTCTCGCCGCGGAGCGTCAGCGGAGCGGGCCTCGACGCTGCGGGTTTCTGGCACGGGCACCAGGGTATCCGCCATCGATGATCTAGTCTGACCCGTCGTGGCAACGATGGCCGTACGGCGGGCCAGAACCGCCGACGTGACGACGATCAAGCAGCTCGTGGACTCCTACGCGGGACGTCTGCTGCTCGCCAAGGAAACCGTCACCCTGTACGAGTCGGTGCAGGAGTTCGTGGTCGCCGAGCTCGACGGCGAGGTCGTCGGCTGCGGCGCCCTGCACGTCCTGTGGGAGGACCTCGGCGAGATCCGCACGGTGGCGGTGCATCCCCACGTCGTGGGCCGTGGGGTGGGGCACGCCATCGTCAGCGCGCTCATCGCCAACGCGCGCGAGCTGGGCCTGCGTCGGCTGTTCGTGCTGACGTTCGAGAAGCAGTTCTTCGCTCACCACGGGTTCGCCGAGATCGACGGCACCCCCGTCGAGCCGGACGTCTTCGCGGCGATGCTGCGCTCCTACGACGCCGGCGTGGCCGAGTTCCTCGACCTCGCGCACGTGAAGCCCAACACACTGGGCAACGTGCGGATGCTCCTGCAGCTGCCCGCAGGCCCCTGACGGTTTCCGGCCGCCGTTGTCGGACGGGGCCGGTAGCCTGCGGGAATGGCCGTACCGGTCAGCGACCCGGAGCTCGTCCCCGTCCCGGCCGCGTGGCAGATGCACGGGCGCAGGCCGGCCGCTGCGCTCCGCCCGTACGTCAGCGCGTACACCGGCTACCGGATGGACGCCGCACCGCGGTCGGTCCACCTGGGGGTGCCGTCGCCGCATCTCACCTTCGTCCTGTGTCTCGACGGGAAGGTCGAGATGCTCGCCAACGCCGACCCGGGCAAGCCGCCCGGCGAGTTCGCCGCGATGGTCGCCGGCCTGCACACCCGGCCGGCCCGGATCGCCCAGGGCGACCCGCAGACCGGCCTGCAGCTGCGGCTCACCTGGCGGGGAGCCCGCGCGCTGCTCGGGGTGCCCGCCGGGGAGCTCGCCGGTGACGTCGTGGATCTCGAGGCGCTGCTCGGACGACGCGCCGGCACGCTGCTCGCCCGGCTCGCCGCCGCACCCGGGTGGCCGGAGCGCTTCGCGCTTCTCGACGCCGAGTTCGCGGCGCTCGCCGGCCGGGGGCGCGGTGCACCCGGCGTGCTCCCTGAGGTCGGCTACGCCTGGGACCGGCTGGAGGAGACGGGCGGCAACCTGCGCATCGCCGACCTGGCGCGCGAGGTCGGCTGGAGCCGCCGGTACCTGGCGGAGAAGTTCCGCCAGGAGACCGGCCTCGCCCCCAAGGCGGCGGCCCGGGTGATGCGGTTCGAGAGGGCCTGCGACCTGCTGCTGGGTCCCCGCCGGCCCGCTCTCGCCCGGGCCGCGGGCGACACCGGCTACGTCGACCAGGCCCACCTGTCCCGCGACTTCCGCGAGCTCGCGGGCACCACCGCCACGGCCTGGCTCGCCGAACGCCGGCACGCCTGACAGCCCCCCGGCCCCGCGAGTCGCCCGATCCAGGTCCGCGAGTCGCCCCGTTTCCGCGCGCGAGTCGCCCGAGCCGGTGCGGGAGTCGCGGAGCAGGGACCCGCGATCAGCCTGTACGGCCCGGGTGACGCGCGGGACCGCCACGGGCGGCAACTCACCGACGGAATCCGGGCGACTCGCGCACGCGATTCGGGCGACTCGCGCGCCCGTACCGGGCGACTCGCGGAACCGGGACGGGCGACTCGCGCGCGGGATCCGGGCGACTCGCGGGAGGGTCAGCGCTGGTCAGCGCTGGTCAGCGCTGGTCAGCGCTGGTCAGCGCTGCTGCAGGATGCCCTGGATGTCGAGGCTGATCTGGATCGTCGAGCCCACGACCGGCACCCCGCGGGCCAGGATCTGCTGCCAGTTGACGGTGAAATGCTCCCGGTGCAGCTCGGTGGTGGCGGTGCAGCCCGCGCGCATCCCGTTCCATTCCTGCATGCCGAGGTAGGTGGCATCGAGCTGAACGTCGCTGGTCATCCCGTGGAGGGTGAGCTCTCCGTCGATCAGCCAGCGGTTGCCGCCGGGGCGGGAGAAGCGGTGGCTGGTGAAGTGCAGCTTGGGGAAGCGGGCGACGTCGAGGAAGTCGGCCGAACGCAGGTGCGCGTCCCGCTTCTCGGCGTTGGTGAAGACGCTCGCGGCGTCGATCAGCACCTCCACCTGGGAGTCCTCGAAGCGCGGGGCGATGTAGATCTGTCCGGCGAACTCCATGAACTGGCCGTACACCCTCGACATCGCGATGTGGCGGGCGATGAACCGGATGGCCGAGTGCTCGGGGTCGATCTCGTACAGCCCGGAGGTGGGAACGGTGAGTGTCTCGTCGGGCACGAGGGTGAGCTTGCCGAGTGCGTTGTGGGTGCCCCACTCGACCTCGGTGCGTTCGTGGAAGCTCTGGTAGCCGCCCGCCTCGGCCCGGATCCGGTAGGAGCCGGGCATCACGGCCGCCGCGAAGAACCCGTAGACGTCGGTCTCCGACCACGCGACCCGCTTGTTGCTCCGGTCGAAGATCGAGACATCAGCTCCCGGGAGGGGTTTCCCCTCGCTGTCGCGCACCTCGCCGCTCACCAGGCCGCCGGTGAGCGGTATCGGCATGAGAGCCTGCCGACCCCCGGTGACCTGCTTCTTTTCTCTCCGGCGACGACCGGTCCAGAACATGCCCCGGATACCTTCCCGACGTGCTGCCGATCAGCCGGAATCGACCGATCGGGCACACTCTGGCACGCTCTGTGATGACGCAACGACCGGCCCCTCCCCTGCTCACCCGATCGGGACATGCCGATCGATTCGGCGGATGGCGCCGTCTCCTACGGTGAGCGGACGGACCGGTGAGCCGTCAGTCCTCGGAGTCGTCGGGCTCCGGACCGCCACCGCCGCGCATCAGCCAGAGCACGCTCTCGAGCTCGTCGGGCTTGATCAGCACGTCCCGGGCCTTCGACCCCTCGGACGGCCCGACCACACCTCGCGACTCGAGCAGGTCCATGAGCCGCCCCGCCTTCGCGAACCCCACCCGGAGCTTGCGCTGCAGCATCGAGGTGGACCCGAACTGGGACGTGACCACCAGCTCGGCGGCCTGCACCAGGAGGTCGAGGTCGTCGCCGATGTCGGGGTCGACCTCCTTGGCCTCACCCGCCTTCTGGACGGTGACCCCTTCGGTGTAGGTCGGCTCGGCCTGCTCCTTGACGAACGTGACGACCGAGGAGATCTCCTCGTCGCCGACGAACGCGCCCTGCATGCGGGTGGGTTTCCCGGCTCCCATCGGCAGGTAGAGGCCGTCGCCCATGCCGATGAGCTTCTCGGCGCCCGGCTGGTCGAGGATGACGCGCGAGTCGGTGAGCGACGAGGTGGCGAACGCCAGCCGCGACGGCACGTTGGTCTTGATCAGGCCCGTGACGACGTCCACCGAGGGCCGCTGCGTGGCGAGCACCAGGTGGATGCCCGCGGCCCTGGCCTTCTGCGTGATGCGCACGACCGCGTCCTCGACGTCGCGTGGCGCGGTCATCATGAGGTCGGCCAGCTCGTCGACGATGCAGAGGATGTACGGGTAGGGCCGGTACTCCCGCTCGCTGCCCAGCGGCGCGGTGATCTCGCCGGAGCGCACCTTGCGGTTGAAGTCGTCGACGTGGCGGACCTTGTTGGCCTGCATGTCCTGGTAGCGCTGCTCCATCTCCTCCACCAGCCAGGCGAGCGCTGAGGCCGCCTTCTTCGGCTGGGTGATGATGGGCGTGATCAGGTGCGGGATGCCCTCGTAGGGGGTGAGCTCGACCATCTTGGGGTCGATGAGGATCATCCGGACCTCGTCCGGCGTGGCCCGCGAGAGCAGCGACACGAGCATCGAGTTGACGAAGCTCGACTTTCCGGAGCCGGTGGAGCCGGCCACCAGCAGGTGCGGCATCTTCGCCAGGTTGGCCGTGAGGAAGTGGCCCTCGATGTCCTTGCCCAGGCCGATGACCAGCGGGTGCTGTTCGGCGCGCGCGTTGCCGCTGCGCAGCACGTCACCGAGGCGGACCATCTCCCGGTCGGTGTTGGGCACCTCGATGCCGACGGCGGACTTGCCGGGGATCGGCGCCAGGATCCGCACGTTGTCGGTGGCGACCGCGTAGGAGATGTTCTTGGTGAGCTGGGTGATCTTCTCGACCTTGACCGCCGGGCCGAGCTCGATCTCGTAGCGGGTGACCGTCGGGCCGCGGGTGAAGCCGGTGACCTGCGCGTCCACCGAGAACTGGTCGAGCACGCCGGTGATCGACTCGATCATCGCGTCGTTCGCGCTGCTGCGGGTCTTGGCGACCGGCCCGGTGGGCAGCAGGTCGCTGGGCGGCAGGACGTAGGTGCCCTCCCCCTCGCTCGGGGAGACGGTGAGGCGCAGCTGCTCGCCGACGGGGCCGTCGGGCTCGGGCTCGGCCGGGGGCGTGGCCGGCACGGTGGCCGGTGGCCTGCGCTTCGGGCGCGGAGCAGGCGCCTCCTCGGGAGCCTCGGCGAACTCGACTCTCGCGACGGAGTCGTCGGGGGCCGCGTCCTCGACCCGCGACGCCTGGCGCCGCCGGGAGGGGCGCCGCAGTGCGACGGGGGGCGTCTCGACGACGGGGTCGGCGGCGTCCAGCTCGTCGGAGTCGGTGAGGGCCTCGTCGGGAACCTGGCCACCCACCCGGCGGAGGCGCTCGGGCACCTCCCGCACGGGGGTGCCGGTGAGCACCAGCAGCGCGTACCCGGACAGCAGCACGAGCACGGGCACCGCGACCCACGCCGTCAGGCCGGTGGCGAGCGGCGTGGCGGCCAGGTAGCCCAGCGCTCCCCCGCCGTCGACCCAGAGCCCCGGCGCGTCGGGGCGCCCCGCGGCGAGGTGTACGAGCCCGAGCACGCCGAGGGTCAGCAGCAGGGAACCGACGGCGACCCGTGGCCGTGCCTCCGGGTGCGGCCGCGTGGCCATCAACGCGATGCCGGCCAGCGCCAGCAGCACGGGCAGCACCGTGGATCCGAGCCCGATGACGTACCCGACGGCGGCGGACAGCCCGCGGCCGACCGGGCCACCGGCCCCCCACCAGATGCCCGCGGCGCTCACCACGGCCAGCACGAGGAGGACGACGCCGAGCCCGTCGCGGCGGTGGGCGGGGTCGAGCTCGCGGGTGCGCCCGATCGTGCGGCCTGCCGAACGGCCGAGCCGGGCGATGCCCCTGCCGACGGCGTCGAGACCGCGGTCGAGCAGGTCGGGACCGCGGCGGGGCGGCGGCTTCCGGGGGGCCGGGCGCCGGCCGGAACCGGACGGACGGCGCGCCGTGGAGCGGGCCGGCTCACGCACGGCGGCCTTGCGGGCAGTGGGTTTGCGGCCGCCCGCCGCCCGGGACGACGACGCAGCCCGGGACGACGACGCCGCGGTGCTCCTGCCGCCGCCTGCGGTGGTCCGTCCTGCCATGTCCCCACGGTATCCGGAACGACGCCCCTGTCCGGTGACCGACACCCGCCGGTCGCGTCCGGTGCGGACGCCCCCGCACAGAGTGTCGGGGGTCACTGGGAGGGTGATCCACGTGACGGACCACGGCGCGCACGCGTTCGACTTCATCCACGGCTCATGGCGGGTGCACAACACGAAGCTCCGCGACAACACCGATCCGCGCTGCGAGGAGTGGGTGGAGTTCGAGGCCAGCAGCGAGGTGTTCCCGGTGCTGCGCGGCGTCGGGCACGTCGACCGCATGGACGTCCCGGACCCACCCGACGGCGACCCGTTCGAGGGCTTCACCCTGCGGCTGTTCGATCCGGTGGCGGCCACCTGGAGCATCTGGTGGAGCTCCAGCCGCAGGCCGGGGCACCTCGACCCGCCGATGGTGGGGTCGTTCGTGGGCGACCAGGGCGTGTTCCTCGCCGACGACGTCGTCGGCGGCCACGCGGTCACGGTGCGCTTCGAGTGGCTCGCCGGGGCCTCCCCCCGGTGGCAGCAGTCCTTCTCCTACGACGGCGGGCAGTCCTGGAAGGTCAACTGGGTGATGGACTTCAGCCGGCGGCCGGGCGTTGCCGGCGGGACGTGAGGGCGTCCAGCACGAGCCCGGTGCCGATGCCCAGCAGCCAGACGTCCTTGGCGATCGCCAGGCCCTGCTGGGTGGGGCGCACGCTGCCTTCCTCGCGCAGTCCGGGGGTGCGCAGGTACAGCCCCACCAGGCCGGCGGAGAACGCGGTCAGGGCCGCCCCGGCCAGTAGCGTGGGCACCACGGGCAGCAGGAGTGCGGCGCCCACACTGATCTCGGTCAGGGCGAGCCCGCGGAGGAACAGCGGCGGGTCGACCTTCTTGACCATCGGGTAGCTGCCGCCGGCCATGCCATGCAGTGCGCCCGCGGTCTGCTCGTCGGCTCTCCATTTCTGCAGTCCGGAGTCGAGGATGAACGCTCCCGCAGACGTCCGGAGCGGGAGCCTGCGGAGGGTCGAGGCCACGGTCATGGCTGCTCCTGGGTTCGGGGCTGTGGCCCTGGGACTACCCCGAAACGGTCAGGAGTACCGGGTGAGCACCACCCACGTGGTGGTGCGCACGGTCTCGCGCCAGCCCGAGATCCGGTCCAGCACCGCGTCGAGCTCTCCCGCGCCGGGCGCCGACACCAGCACGATGAGGTCGAACTCCCCGGTCACCGTCTCGATCTCGGACACTCCGGGCAGCTCGCGGAGCCGCTGCACGTACCCGGCGACGTCGGGCGTCCGGATCACGAGCCCGACGCGGGCCCGGTGTGCGGCGGCGTCCCCCGGCAGCACCACGTCCGCGCGGTAGCCGCGGATCACCCCGGCGCGCTCGAGGCGTTGCACGCGGGCGAGCACGGCCGTGCGGGACAGCCCGATGCTGCGCCCCAGCTCCGCCATCGGGGCGCGCCCGTCAGCGGCCAGCAGCATCAGCAGTCGGCGGTCCAGGTCGTCGATCTGACGATCCGTCGGCGTCACGGCCGACATGGTGGCACTTCGCCGGGCAATACCGACGCTCGGCTGGCTGCGCCGTCAGGATCGCGTCAAGACACTGGACGCATGCCCGAGACCGTCACTCCCGAGCACGTGCACGACACCCTGCGTCGCCACCTCCTGGTGGACGGCTTCGACCTCGTCCTGGACACCCGGGAGAGCCGGGGTTCCTGGATCGTCGACGCGCGGGACGGGACGCGCCACCTCGACCTGTTCAGCTTCTTCGCCTCGGCGCCGCTGGGCATGAACCACCCGGCGCTCACCGGAGACCCGGCGTTCCTGGCCGAGCTCACCCAGGTGGCGGTCAACAAGCCCTCGAACTCGGACATTTACACCACGCACATGGCGTCGTTCGTGGAGACGTTCAGCCGCGTGCTCGGTGACCCCGCGCTGCCGCACCTGTTCCTGGTCGAGGGCGGGGCACTCGCCGTGGAGAACGCGTTGAAGACCGCGTTCGACTGGAAGCAGCAGCACAACGCCCTGCACGGGCGCCCCGAGACGCTCGGCACGAAGGTGCTGCACCTGCGCAAGGCCTTCCACGGCCGCAGCGGCTACACGCTCTCGCTCACCAACACCGACCCGGTGAAGACCGCCCGCTTCCCGACATTCGACTGGCCGCGGATCGACGTGCCGGCGATCCGGTTCCCGATGGACGTCGCGCAGGTGCAGGCGGCCGAGGACCGCGCGCTGGCGCAGGCCAGGGCCGCGTTCGAGGCGAACCCGCACGACATCGCGTGCTTCATCGCCGAGCCGATCCAGGGCGAGGGCGGCGACAACCACCTGCGCCCGCAGTTCCTGCAGGCGATGCAGGCGTTGTGCCGGGAGTTCGACGCCCTGTTCGTGCTGGACGAGGTGCAGACCGGCTGCGGGATGACCGGCACGGCCTGGGCCTACCAGCAGCTCGACGTCCAGCCCGACATCGTGGCGTTCGGCAAGAAGCTGCAGGTCTGCGGGATCATGGCGGGCGGCCGGGTGGACGAGGTGCCCGGCAACGTGTTCCGGGTGTCGTCGCGGATCAACTCGACGTGGGGCGGCGGGCTCACCGACATGGTCCGCTCGCGGCGCTACCTCGAGGTGATCGAGGCCGAGGGGCTGGTGGACCGGGCCGCGGTGCTCGGCAAGCGGCTGCTGGATGATCTGCGTGCCGTCGACGGGATTGACAACGTGCGCGGCCGCGGGCTGTTCGTCGCCTTCGACCTGCCCTCCCCGCAGGCCCGGGCCGCCGCGCTGCAGAAGCTGCACCGTGACGAGAAGGTGCTGGTGCTCGGCGGGGGCGAGCGGTCGATCCGGTTGCGGCCCGCCCTGACGATCGGCGAGGACGAGCTCGCGCTGGCCGTCGGCGCGATCAGCCGGGCGGTGGCGGCATGACCGGGCCGCGCAGCATCGGTTCGTTCGTCGAGGGCAAGTGGCGCGACGAGGCCCCGGGCGGGCGCCTCGCGTCGGTGGACCCGGCGCGCGGCGACACGGTGGCCGAGGCGCTGCTCGGCGACGCCGGGACGTTCGTCGAGGCGTGCCGGGCCGCCCGCGCGGCCCAGCGCGCCTGGGCCGCCACCCCGGCCCCCGTGCGGGGGCGGGTGGTCGAGCAGATCGGCCGGCTCGTCGAGGCCAACGCCGAGGCGCTGGCCGCCCTCGTCACCCGGGAGATCGGCAAACCGCTGGCCGAGGCCAGGGGCGAGGTGCAGGAGGTGGTCGACACCTGCACGTTCTTCGCCGGGGAGGGCCGACGGCTCTACGGGCAGACCGTCCCCAGCGAGATGCCCGACAAGCAGCTCTTCACGTTCCGCGTGCCCGTCGGCGTCGCGGCGATCGTGACGGCGGGCAACTTCCCGGTGGCGGTGCCGTCCTGGTATCTCGTGCCCGCGCTGCTCTGCGGCAACGCCGTGGTGTGGAAGCCCGCCGAGTACACCCCGGCCATCGCGGAGGCGTTCACCGAGCTGTTCGTGCGCGGCGGGCTCCCCGACGGCGTGCTGAACACGGTGCTGACCGACGGGCCCGCCACGTTCGACGGGCTCGAGACGGCGCTCGACGCCGGGCTGGTCGACAAGATCGGGTTCACCGGCTCGTCGGCGGTGGGCGTGCGGATCGGCGAGCTCGCCGGGCGGCACCTGCAGAACCCGTGCCTGGAGCTGGGCGGGAAGAACCCGCTGGTGGTGATGCCGGACGCCGACCTCGACCTCGCCGTGGAGGGCGCCCTGTTCTCCGGGTTCGGCACAGCCGGGCAGCGCTGCACCTCACTGGGCACGGTCGTGGTGCACGAGAGCGTTCACGACGAGTTCCTGCGCCGCTTCGACACCGCCGTGCGCGCCGCCGTGATCGGCGACCCGACCCGGGACGACGTCCTCTACGGGCCGATGATCTCCACGCGCTTCCTGCAGAGCTTCGAGCGCCACCTCGACCTCGTGCGCCCGCACCACACCCTGCACGGCTCCACCGGCACCGGGCGGATCACCGCGGCCAACCCGCGGGAGGGCTTCGTGGGCGACGCGGCGGCGGGCCTCTACGCCCACCCCACGGTCGTCGACGGCGTGCAGGCCGACGACGAGCTCTACCGCACCGAGACGTTCGGGCCGATCGTCGGCGTCGCCGCGTTCGGCACGTTCGACGAGGCGGTGGAGCTGGCCAACGGGCACGGCTACGGGCTCTCGGCGTCGATCTACACCTCCACGCCGGTGCACGCGTTCCGGTTCCGCGAGCGGGTGAGCGCGGGGATGGTGAGCGTCAACAACTCGACCTCCGGCGCGGAGGCGCACCTGCCGTTCGGCGGAAACGGTCGCTCCGGCAACGGCAGCCGGCAGTCGGGGGTGTGGGTGCTCGACCAGTTCACCCGCTGGCAGTCGATGAACTGGGACTTCGCAGGCAAGCTGCAGAAGGCCCAGATGGACACCGCTCAGCTTCCGGCGGACGTCGGTTTCCGTCTGCCGTGACACGGGGGGTCGGGTGCGGGTGCTGCGGCACCCGCACCCGCACCCGGGGGATCAGCTGTTCGTGTCGTACGTGGACAGGCCTCGTTCGCTCCATGCCGCCAGCAGCCGCCGGTCCCCTGATGCGGCAACGAGGTCCTCGTCGGCCAGCTGCTCGGCCGCAGCGCAGTGCACGGCGTCGTCGCCACACAGACCGAGGGCGTGGGCCGCGTCGGCGGCGGCCACGGCGAGGACCTCGTCGAGCTCGATGACCTCGATCTCGGCCCACAACCGGTCGAGCAGCTGACGGGCCTGCACGTACCGGCGACCGTCGAGGCGCGCCATGCGCTGCGCCTGGGCGAGCGCCGCCGCTGCCTCGACGTACAGCAGCCGGCAGGACACCACGGCGTCGGCGTCGTCCCAGAACCGACGGCAGGCCTGGCTTCCCGGTTCCGCGACGAGCAGGGGGACGACGGCGGACGTTTCGAGGCGGATCCCGATCTCCATCGCCCACCTCATGGTGGCTATTTCTGTGGGACAGATAATAGCCACTTCAGGCGCGAACTCACCCGCCCAGCGCGCGGGACAGCGAGGCAGCAACCACGCTCGGACGGCGGGTGAGGCGTTCCTCCCCGTCGGCCAGGGTCATCAGGCGCAGCCCCGCGTTCACCAGCAGCCAGCGCAGGGGCTCGGGCTCCCAGCGCCGTGAACGGTGCCCCACCCACGGCAGCGTGGTGAGCGGGTCGTCGCGGCCGAGGATCAGCGCGGCCAGGGTGGCGCCGGCCAGGTGGGACGTGGCCACGCCGTCGCCGACGTAGCCACCCGCCCAGCCTGCACCGTCCGGGGTGAGGCCGACGCCCGCGTGCCAGTCGCGCGGTATGCCCAGCGGGCCGCCCCAGGCGTGGGTGAAGTCGTCCGGCCGCAGCGCCGGGAACAGGCCGGTCGCCGCCGCCCGCAGCCCGGCGAACACCCGCGGATCACGGTCGAACGCCGGCCGGATCTGCGAGCGCCAGTGGTATGGGGCCCCGCGGCCGCCGAAGACGAGCCGGTCGTCGGCGGTGCGCTGGCCGTAGACGATGAGGTGGCGGTGGTCGGTGAAGGTCTGGCCGCCGGCGAGCCCGGCCACGTCCCAGAAGGACGCGGGCAGCGGCCGGGTGGCGACGATCAACGAGTACACCGGGGCGACCGAGCGCGCCGCGAGCCCGGCGCTCCACGCCTCCGTGGCACGGACGGTGGCACGCGCCCGGACCACCCCCCGGTCCGTCTCGACCTGCCGTGGCCCGATCGACAGTGCCGTGGTGCCCTCCGCGATGCAGCCGCCCCGGCGCTCGACGGCCCGGGCCAGCCCGCGGGCGAGGCGCGCCGGCTGGATGCGCGCGCAGTGCGGGGTGACCGTGGCACCCAGGACGTTCGACGCGCCCACCAGCGCGGTCGCCTCCGTGGCCCCGACCAGTGCGATCTCGTCGGCTCCCGACTCGGCGGCCTCGGCCCGGGCGCGGACGAGCTGGGCCGGCGTGCGCGCGAGAGCCACCGTGCCGCCCTTGCGCCAGTCACAGGCGATGCCCTCCTCGGCCACCACCGCGCCCACGTCGTCGACGGTGGCGCGCATCGCCGCCCGCATCGCGTCCGCGGCCGCGGCGCCGTGCCGCCGGGTGAGGGCGGCGGCGCTCGCCGGGAACAGCGCCGAGCACCAGCCGCCGTTGCGCCCGCTCGCCCCGAACCCCGCCACCTCGCGTTCGACCACGACGACACGCAGGCCGGGGTCACCGCGCAGCAGGCGGTACGCGGTCCAGAGGCCGGTGTACCCGGCCCCGACGACGCAGACGTCGGCCTCGGTGTCGCCGGAGAGCGGGGGCCGGGGCGCGAGCGGGTCGCCGTCGGCGACGACCTGCTCGTGCCACAGCGACAGTGAGCTCAGAGTCGGGCCCACGCCTCCGTCAGCACCCCCCGCAGGATGCCCTCGATCTCGTCGAACTCCGCGGGACCCGCGACGAGCGGCGGGGCCAGCTGGATGACGGGGTCGCCGCGGTCGTCCGCCCGGCAGTAGAGCCCGGCCTCGAACAGGGCCTTGGAGAGGAACCCGCGCAGCAGGCGCTCGCTCTCTTCCGCGTCGAACGTCTCCTTGGTGCCCTTGTCCTTCACCAGCTCGATGCCGAAGAAGAACCCCTCCCCGCGCACGTCGCCGACGATCGGCAGGTCGAGCAGCTTCTCGAGCGTCGCCCGGAACACGGGGGACTGTGCCCGCACGTGGTCGTTGAGCCCCTCCCGCTCGAAGATGTCGAGGTTCGCCATCCCCACCGCCGCCGAGACGGGATGGCCGCCGAAGGTGTAGCCGTGCAGGAAGGACGTGGTGCCCGAGCGGAACGGCTCGAACAGCCGGTCGCTCGCGATCATCGCGCCGATCGGCGAGTAGCCCGAGGTCATCCCCTTCGCGCAGGTGATGATGTCGGGCACGTAGCCGAAGTCGTCGCAGGCGAACATGCTGCCGATCCGCCCGAACGCGCAGATCACCTCGTCGGACACGAGCAGGACGTCGTGGGTGTCACAGATCTCGCGCAGCCGCTCGAAGTAGCCGGGCGGCGGCGGGAAGCAGCCACCCGCGTTCTGCACGGGCTCGACGAACACCGCGGCGACGGTGTCGGCGCCCTCGGCGAGGATCGCCTCCTCGACGCGGTCGGCGGCCCACCGGCCGAACGCCTTGAGGTCGCCGCCGACGTGGCTCGGCGCCCGGTAGGCGTTGGTGTTGGGCACCTTGAACGCCCCGGGGACGAGCGGCTCGTAGGGGATGCGCAGGTCGGGCACGCCGGTGATCGCGAGCGCTCCCTGCGGGGTGCCGTGGTAGGCGATCGAGCGGCTGATCACCTTGTGCTTGGTGGGCTTGCCGACGAGCTTGAAGTACTGCTTCGCGAGCTTCCACGCGCTCTCGACGGCCTCGCCGCCACCGGTGGTGAAGAAGACCCGGTTGAGGTCCCCCGGCGCGTACGCCGCGAGCCGCTCGGCGAGGTCGATCGCGCCCGGGTGGGCGTAGGACCAGATCGGGAAGTACGCCAGCTCCGACGCCTGCCGCGCCGCCGCCTCGGCCAGCTCACGACGGCCGTGGCCCGCCTGCACGACGAAGAGGCCGGCGAGCCCGTCGAGGTACTCGCGGCCCGCGGCGTCCCAGACCCGGCAGCCCTCGCCGCGCACCATGATCGGAACCTGCCCGCCCTCCTCGTAGGTGGAGTGGCGGGTGAAGTGCATCCACAGGTGGTCGCGCGCGGCCTCGACGCGGTCGGTGCCCCGGGGCGTGCGGCCCGGCTCGGTACTCGTGACGGTTTCGGGTGTCGTGGTCAACGGGTTCCCCAGTTGTAATGCTGCTTGCGCAGCTTCATGTAGACGAACGTCTCGGTGCTGCGGACGCCGGGCAACGCCCGGATCCGCCTGCCGACCAGCTCCAGGAGGTGCTCGTCGTCCTCACAGACCGCTTCCGCCAGCACGTCGAAGCTGCCGGCGGTGATCACCACGTAGTCGACCTCCGGCATCGCGGCCAGCGCGTCGGCCAGCTCGACGACGTCGCCGTCCGCACGCACCCCGACCATCGCCTGGCGGCGGAAGCCGAGCTGGAGCGGGTCGGTGACCGCGACGATCTGGATCACGCCCGCCTCCTGCAGGCGGGCCACCCGCTGCCGGACGGCGGCCTCGGAGAGGCCCACGCTGCGGGCGATCGTGGCGTAGGGCCGCCTGCCGTCCTCCTGGAGCTGCTCGACGATCGCCTTGCCGACGTCGTCGAGCAACGCATGGACGGCGGAGTGCGGCTCCGGGGTGGTGACCACGATCCTGAGCGTAGACGCCCGATCCCCACTTCGGAACGGAATCAGTTGATGATCAACAGGTGCAACACGGATTTCATCGCGTTGATCAAAGACGGTATCGAAATCCGTCGTCAGCAGCGTTAAGGTCCGCCGTGCGTCACAGCGCGTGACATGGTTGGCGACCGGAGGATTCGATGACCACGAAGGAAACGCCCCCGGTGGCAGCGCCCGACGGCTCGGCACCCGGCGCGAAGGGCCTGCAGGGCGGCGCCCTCGGCCTCGTGTCCAGCGTCGTGATCGGGCTGGCGTCCACCGCCCCCGCCTACAGTCTCGCCGCCAGCCTCGGTCTCATCGTGGTGCTGGCGGGTGAGAAGGCGCCGTCGATCATGCTGCTGGCGTTCGTCCCGATGTACCTGATCGCCGTGGCCTACCGGGAGCTCAACCGCGCCGAGCCCGACTGCGGCACCACCTTCACCTGGGCCGGGCGCGCCTTCGGGCCGTGGATGGGCTGGATGGGCGGCTGGGGCATCATCGCCGCGGACGTCATCGTGATGGCCAACCTCGCCCAGATCGCAGGCCAGTACTCGTTCCTGCTGGTGGGCGCCGACTCGCTGGCCGCGAGCACGCTGTGGACGACCGTCGCGGGCGTCGTGTGGATCGCGGTGATGACCTACATCTGCTACCGCGGCATCGAGGTCTCGGCGCGGCTGCAGTACGCGCTGCTCGGCATCGAGCTCGTGGTGCTCGCGGCGTTCGCCGTGGTGGCGCTGGTCAAGGTCTACTCCGGAGACGCCCCGGAGGGCTCCATCGTCCCGAGTCTCGCGTGGCTGTGGCCGAGCGGCATGGACCTGTCCGACCTCGTCGACGCCGTGCTGATCGCCGTGTTCCTGTACTGGGGCTGGGACACCGCCGTCGCCGTCAACGAGGAGAGCGACGACCCGGGACGCACCCCGGGACGCGCCGCGGTGCTGTCCACCCTGCTGCTGCTGGTCACCTACGCGCTGGTGTCGGCGGCCACCGTCGCCTTCGCGGGCACCGGCACCGAGGGCATCGGGCTGGGCAACCCGGAGAACTCCGACGACGTGTTCGCCGCGATCGGCCCGGCCGTGTTCGGCGAGAGCGGCCTCGGCCACTTCTTCGTCGTCCTGCTGATCATCTCGGTGCTCACGTCGTCGGCCGCGTCCACCCAGACGACGATCCTCCCGACGGCCCGCGCCGCGCTGTCCATGGGCGCCTACCGGGCGATCCCGCGGCGCTTCGCCGGCATCCACCCGCGCTACCTGACCCCGGGCTACGCCACCTGGGCCATGGGCATCGCGTCGATCGTGTTCTACGTCGGGCTCACCCTGATCAGCGAGAACGTGCTGGCCGACTCGATCTCCGCCGTCGGCCTGCTGATCGCCTTCTACTACGGGCTCACCGGTTTCGCCTGCGTCTGGTACTACCGCAGGCAGCTGCACGGGCGGGACCTGTGGGTGAAGGGGGTGCTGCCCGGTCTCGGCGGCGTGATGCTGCTCGTGGCGTTCGTGCTCTCCAGCATCGACTACGCCGCGGCGGACGCCGGCGCCACCACGGTCTTCGGCATCGGCGGGGTGTTCCTGATCGGCATCGGGGCGCTGCTGCTCGGCGCCGTGCTGATGCTGATCTACAGCCGGGTGGCACCGCCGTTCTTCCGCGGGGAGACCCTGCAGCCCGGCACCGCCGACCTGCTGATCGGTGCGGACGACCCCGTGCCCCACGTCCGGCTGCCCGACTCCGGCGACATGTCCACCGTGATCGCTCCCGACCGCTCCAACCTGCCGCCCGGTCAGGAGCCCCACGAACCGCGCCGCGGCGGCAGGCCGTGCTGTCGGTCAGACCGCGATGACCGTGGGCACGATCATCGGACGCCTGCGGTAGGTCTCGCCCACCCACTTGCCCACCACGCGGCGCACCGACTGCGCGATGCGGTGGGTGTCGGTGATGCCCTCGGACTCGGTGCGGGACAGCTCGTCCTCCACCAGCGGCAGCACCGCATCCAGCGCCTTGGGGTCGTCGGAGAACCCGCGGCCCGACAGGGTCGGGCGCGACACCGCGCGGCCCGTGGTGGAGTCGACCGCCACCGTGATGGAGATGAACCCGCCCTCGCCCAGCACGAGCCGGTCGCCGAGGGTGCTCTCGCCGATGTCGCCGACGGCGAGCCCGTCGACGTACACACGGCCCACCTCGACGCGCCCCGTGATCGACGCCTTGCCGTCGACGAGGTCGACCACCACGCCGTCCTCCGCGAGCACCACGGAGTCCTCCGGCACACCGGTCCTCGTGGCCAGCGCGGCGTTGGCCCGCAGGTGGCGCCACTCGCCGTGCACCGGCATCACGTTGCTCGGCCGCACCGCGTTGTAGAGGAAGAGCAGCTCCCCGGCGGGCGAGTGCCCCGAGACGTGCACCTTCGCGGTGCCCTGGTGCACGACCTTGGCCCCCAGCCGGGTGAGCCCGTTGATCACGCCGAACACCGCGGTCTCGTTGCCCGGGATCAGCGAGCTGGCCAGGATGATCGTGTCCTCCGGCCGGATGCGGACCGAGCGGTGGTCGCCGCGCGCCATCCGCGCGAGCGCCGACAGCGGCTCGCCCTGCGACCCGGTGGAGACGATCACCAGCTGGTCGTCGGGCAGCTCCATCGCATCGTCGATCTCGACGAGCAGACCCTCGGGCACCGTGAGGAAGCCCAGCTCGGCGGCCAGGCCCATGTTGCGCACCATGGACCGGCCGACCAGGCACACCTTCCGCTTGTGGGCGACGGCGGCGTCGAGCACCTGCTGCACGCGGTGCACGTGGCTCGCGAAACAGGCGAGGATGATCCGCGCGGGCGAGTTGTGGAACACCCCGTCGAGCACCGGGCCGATCTCGCGCTCGGCGATCACGAACCCCGGGACGTCGGCGTTCGTGGAGTCCACCAGGAACAGGTCGACGCCCTCGTCGCCGAGCCGGGAGAACCCGGCGAGGTCGGTGAGCCTCCCGTCGAGCGGGAGCTGGTCGAGCTTGATGTCGCCCGTGTGCAGCACCAGACCCGCCGGCGTCCGGATCGCGACGGCCAGCGCGTCCGGGATCGAGTGGTTGACCGCGAAGTACTCGCAGTCGAACGACCCGTGCCGCAGCCTGGTGCCCTCCTTCACCTCGAGGAGGTGCGGCGTGAGCCGGTGCTCCTTGCACTTGGCGGCCACCAGCGCGAGCGTGAACCGCGACCCGACGATGAGCAGGTCGGGCCGCTGGCGCAGCAGGAACGGCACCGCGCCGATGTGGTCCTCGTGACCGTGGGTCAGCACCAGGGCGTCGATGTCGTCGAGGCGGTCCTCGATCGCCCGGAAGTCGGGCAGGATCAGGTCGACGCCGGGTGAGTCCTCGGCAGGGAAGAGCACGCCGCAGTCGACGACGAGCAGCCTGCCCTCGTACTCGAACACGGTCATGTTGCGGCCGATCTCACCGATCCCGCCGAGCGCGACCACCCGCAAGGCGCCCTCGGGCAGGGGCGGCGGGGGGCCGGCGGGGAGCTCGGCCGGGTTGACCTCCTC
>NZ_JAAXKY010000134.1 GCF_012911925.1 Pseudonocardia xinjiangensis
CAGCCACTCGAACGCCGGCACCGAGGGCGGCCTGGGCTCCCAGCCGTTGAGGATGCCGAGGAGCTGCCAGTACCGCTCCACCCGGCGGTCGGTGAAGGTGGCGGTCGCGGCGGCGAGCTCGTCCCGGCCGGCCGGGTCGAGCTCCGGCGAGATGAGCCGGTGCAGGACGGCCTGCCCTTCCGCCGATCCCGGTGCGACGCCGGCCGTGACCGCCGCGCCCGCGTGCTCGATGACGGCCGCCGGGTCAACCAGCGGCTCGGCGGCGCCCGGCTCGGATCCTGTGGTGGCCATCTCCCGTACCCGCGCGCGGAACGAAGGGTCCGTGACGAGTTCGGCGAGCTCCACCCAGGCCTCGACCTGCTCGGTGGTGGGCTCGTCGGGTAGCTCGGCGGGCATCGTGCGCATGGCGCCGGCGATCCCCGCGCCGGGGGCGTCGGGATCGGTGCCCGCGAAGGCGCTGTCGACGAACTCGTCGATCAGCTGCTGGCGTTCGGTGGCGGAGAGTCGGGCGAGGTCGTTCATCAGGGCTGCCTTTCGGGGAGAGGGTGCCCCACGGGCGAGCAGCGTGCACACTGCGCGCTGCGTCCGCAGGGTGCGGATCTGGCTGTCGATGGCCTGCACGTGCGCCGCGGCGACGTCCTCGACGCTGCGCCTGCGCTCCAGCACGAGGCGCACGTCGTCGAGGCCGAGGCCGAGCTCGCGCAGCGTGCGCACGAGGTCGAGCCGGGCCACGGCGCGGGCGTCGTAGCGGCGGTAGTTCCCGGTCGAGCGTTCGGTCTCGGGCAGCACGCCCTCGTCGGACCAGAACCGGATCGTGCGAACCGGTACGCCCGACCGGCGGGCGAGCTGTCCGATCGTCAGCAGGGTCGTCTCGGTCATGGGCTCATCCTCTGGTCTCCAGCGGCTGGAGGGTCAACACCGTTTCCGGCCCGCAGCCGAGGCGGCCGCACCGTCAGTGCGAGACTCGTGCCGTGGGGGACGGGGCGGGCGCAGTCGTGCAAACCGTCATCGACACCCTCGGCGCGCTGGTCGCCGACCGCCCCGGCGTGCTCCTGGCGGCCGTACTCGCGTTCGTCGCCGTGGTGTGGCAGGTGTCCTGGCGCTGGTCGCGGATCGTGGTGACGATCGCCCACGAGGGTGGCCACGCGCTCGTCGCCGTGCTGGCCGGGCGCGGCCTGACGGGCATCCGGCTGCACCCCGACACGTCGGGGCTGACGGTCTCCACCGGCGCCCGCCGTGGCCCCGGGCTGGTGTTCACGTTCCTCGGCGGCTATCCGGCGCCGTCGCTCCTGGGTCTCGGCGGCGCCGCGCTGGTGGCCGCCGACCGCGCATCGTTGATGCTCTGGATCGCGCTCGGCCTGCTCGTCGCCACGCTGATCCACATCCGGAACCTCTACGGGGCGGTGGCCGTGCTGGCCACCGGCGCGCTCGTGACGGCGGTCGCCGGGTGGGGCACGCCACGGCTGCAGGACGGCTTCGCGGCCGCGCTGTGCTGGTTCCTTCTGTTCGGCGGCCTGCGTGCGGTGCGGGAGCTGCAACGGGGCCGGCGCCGGGGCCTGCACGCCAGCTCCGACGCCGACATGCTCGCCGGCCTCACCCACGTCCCGGGCGGAATGTGGGCCGGTCTCTTCTGGTTGGTGGCAGGTGGGGCTGTGATCACCGCGGTCTGGGTGCTGCTCTTCTGACGCTGTGCTGCGAGGAGAAAAATGAGCGAGTGGGACGACCGGAACCAGAAGATCATCGAGGAGTTCCGGGCCAACGAGGGGCGAGCGGGTGGCTTCTTCGAGGGCGCGCACATGATCCTGATCCACCACATCGGCGCCAAGTCGGGCACCGTGCGCGTGGCGCCGCTGGTCTACTTCCCGCAGGACGACGGGAGCCTGGTGATCATCGCGTCCAAGGGCGGGGCGCCGACCAACCCGGACTGGTACCACAACCTGAAGGCCAACCCGAAGTTCGACGTCGAGGTGGGCACGGAGACCTTCGCGGTGCTGGCGGAGGAGGTGACCGGACCGGAGCGCGACGAGATCTGGGCACGGGTGGTCGCGGAGCGGCCCGGATTCGGTGACTACGAGCGGAAGACCACACGGACGATCCCCGTGCTGCGGCTGACGCGGGTGTCCTGAGACAGGGACCAGACCCGGACCGTCGTGGCCGCAGCGCTGAAGCTGCGAGGAGAGAAATGAGCGAGTGGGACGAGTGGAACGCGCGCATCATCGAGGAGTTCCGCGCCAATGAGGGCCGGGTGGCCGAGGCCGACGGCTACCCGACGATCCTGATCCATCACATCGGCGCGAAGTCGGGCATCGAGCGCGTCTCGCCGCTGGCCAGCTTCCCGCAGGACGACGGGAGCATCCTGATCATCGCGTCCAAGGCCGGGGCGCCGACCAACCCGGACTGGTACCACAACGTGAAGGCCAACCCGACGTTCACCGTCGAGGTCGGTACCGGGACCTTCCCGGTGCACGCCGAGGAGGTGGTCGGGGCGGAGCGCGACGAGTTCTTCGCGCGGGTGGCCGCCGAGCGCCCCAATTTCGGGGAGTACCAGCGGAAGACCACCCGGACGATCCCCGTCCTGCGACTGACCCGGGTGTCCTGAGGCAGGATCAGGTCCGATAGCCGTCGACCCGGAGGAACTCGTGACCATCACGCTCGAGCAGGCCCAGACCATCGTGCGCGCCGCGCTGGAGCACGGGACGGAGCAGGGGTTCAACCCGCTCACGGTCGCCGTGCTCGATCCCGGCGGTGCCCTTGTCGCGCTGGGCCGCCAGGACGGCTCGGGTCACCTGCGCCCGGACATCGCCGTCGCCAAGGCGTGGGGGGTGCTCGGGCTGGGCATGACGAACCGCGCGATCGCCGCGCGGGCCGCCGACTCACCGGAGTTCTTCACCTCGGTGGCCACGCTGGCCGGCGGCCGGATCCTGTCGGTCCCCGGCGGCGTCTTCATCCGGGACGGCGAGGGCAGGCTGCTCGGCGCCGTCGGCGTCACGGGCGACCTGTCGCTCAACGACGAGGCCGCGGCCCTGGCGGGCATCGCCGCGGCCGGTCTCGTGGCGGAGACCGGAGCCGAGGACTGAGCGCCGGCCTACTCGCCCGTCGCGACGGCACCCGGGCCGGTCTCGCACTCGCGCTGGCCTCGGCCGCCGCGTTCGGGCTGTCCGGGCCGTTCGCGAAGGCGCTGACCGACGCCGGGTGGTCCGCCAGCGGCGCGGTGCTTGTGCGGCTGGGCGGGGCGGCCGTGATCCTGCTGGTGATCCTGGCGGTCGCCCGGCCCGGTGTGCTGGCCGCGATCCGCGCCGACGGGCCGGCGCTCCTGCTCTACGGGCTGCTCGCCATGGCGGGCGTGCAGGTGGCGTTCTTCAACGCCCTGCAGTACCTGCCGGTCACCGTCGCGCTGCTGCTGGAGTACCTCGGTCCGATCCTCGTGATCGGCTGGGTGTGGCTGGTGCGTGGGCAGCCGCCGGGTCCGCGCACGGTGCTGGGGGCCGGTGTCGCCCTCGTTGGGCTGTCGATGGTGGTGCAGGTGTGGTCCGGGATCGGGCTGCGCTGGGAGGGGCTCGCCTGGGGTTTCGCCGCTGCGGTGTGCCAGGCCGCGTACTTCCTGATGGCCGACCGCGCCGGCAGCACGACACCGCCGCTGGTGCTCGCGGGGGTCGGGATGACGGTGGGTGCCGTCGTGGTCGGGTTGCTCGGGGCCGCCGGTGTGCTGCCGGTCGTGGTCGACACCGCCGCCGCCGGCGTGCTGCTCGCCGGTGTGGACGTCGGATGGCCGGTCGCCGCCGCGTTGCTCATCGGCGTCTCCTCCGTGGTCGCCTACCTCACCGGGCTGGCCGCGATCGCCCGGATCGGTGCCGCCCGCGGATCGCTGGTGGCGTTGCTGGAGGTGGTGGCCTCGGCTGTCGCGTCCTGGCTGCTGCTGGGCCAGGTGCCCACCGCGGGGCAGGCGTTCGGCGGTGCGCTGATCCTGGTGGGTGTGGCACTGACCAGCACCGCCCGGCCTGCCGTGCTCGCCGAACCGGATCTGCGGTAGCCGTCAGCCCCGCCGCAGGAGGCGGCGCCACCAGGGTGTCGTCGGCCGCGGCCGCGGCCGCGGCTGTGGCTCGGGGGCCGCGGGGTCGACGGCGGGAGCGGGCGCCGTCCGTTCGGTGCGCCACCGGCTCACCGCGTGGTCGGCGTTGACGGGCCCGATGCGTACGCGCGGCCCCGACGGCGCGCGCAGGAAGTCGACGATGCGCATGTTGAGCTCCGCCACCGCGTCCCGTACGGCCTGCTCGGTGGGCAGTTCGCGCAGCGTCCCGGGCAGCCGGTCGACCTCCTTGCGCAGCTGGATGGACGGTGGCAGCAGCGCGTCGTTCGACAGGCCTTCGTGCCGCAGGTAGCTCTTCACCCACCACATCTCGTCGTGCGGGTCGTCGAGGCCGGGCAGCGGTTTGCCCTTCCCCGGCAGGTTGTCGAAGTCACCCCGCTCCTGAGCGAGCCGGATCTGCTTGTCCACCACCGACTCGTAGCGGTGGCCACCGGGATCGACCACGGCGTCCCCTCCCACGCACCTTCCCGAACGTCCCGACCGTACCCACGGCTGGAATGATCGTGCGGTGCCGAGACTGATCGAGAGCCCGACGCGGGTGACCGCGGCCGGCGAGCCGCCCAAGACCATCGACGAGTACGTCGGGCAGGTCAACACCGGCGACGGACGGCTGTCGGTGGCGCACATGCGCAGTCCCTCGGGCTGGTCGGAGCCGGGTCAGCGTCCCGAGTTCGACGAGTACACCCTCGTGCTGCGGGGTGCGCTGCGCGTGGAGCACGAGAGCGGCGAGCTCACCGTGGCAGCGGGGCAGGCGGTGCACACCGCGGCGGGGGAGTGGGTGCGCTACAGCTCGCCCGGCGCCGACGGCGCCGAGTACGTGGCGGTGTGCCTGCCGGCGTTCGGATTGGACACCGCGCACCGCGACGACTGACCGGGCGACGGAAAGCCGTCGAAATCGGGTTGTCGCGGCGCCGGTGACGGCGCCATCTCGGGCTGCCCGGAAATGGTATCGGGTGGGCTCTCCGTGAACCATCTCTGCTCGCACCGGTGCGTGTCCCGAGAATTCGCCGACCCGGCGTGATGCCGATCATCATTGGGTCAAGCCCTGCAAAAACGATCATGCCACGCGGATTTCCCTCCCCGTACATCTTCGGTTACCCGTGCTCTCCGCTCGTACGTCCAATCTGGGGCGGCTCGCCGAGTCTGGCGAGAAGGAGTCGAGTGACATCACGTCCAGCGGGGAGAATCAGTGCGGATGCGGGGCTCCGCGCCCGAGATCGGCAGTGCACAGCACTCTGTTCGGTCGCCCGCACGCCGGGCCGAAGGCTCCGCGCCGGTCGCGGCCGAGCCGGATTCGGGGCGGCTGCCTGCGCTGCAGCGCCTGGCCGGCAACGGTGCGGTCAACCGGATGCTGGCCGATCGACCGCAACCGGGTCACGAGGAGATCGTCCCTCCGGACGGGTCCGGGCCGGTGGGACCGGAGCCCGTGCACCGCTCCGCCGTGCACGACGTGCTGGCCTCGCCCGGGCGGGCGCTCGACGACCGGGTCCGGCGCGACATGGAGACGTGGCTCGGAACGGACTTCTCCGGTGTCCGGGTGCACTCCGATGTGGCCGCGCAGCGTTCGGCGACGGAGATCGGGGCCCGCGCCTACACCTCCGGTGAGCACGTCGTGCTCGGTGCCGGCACCGACCGGCGGACCATCGCCCACGAGCTGACCCACGTCGTCCAGCAACGGCGGGGCCCGGTGAGCGGAACCGACCAGGGCAACGGCCTGCACATGAGCCATCCCGACGACCGGTTCGAGCAGGAGGCCGATGCGGTGGCGTCGGCCGTCGTGTCGGGGCTGCCCGCGACCGGCGTGGACTGCGAGGCCGTGCGCGACCGGGGACGGGCCGCCCCGGGCTCCGTGGTGCAGCGCATGCCGGCACGAGCGATGGCACGCCCCCGGCGTCGGCCGCTGCCCGCCGTCCCGGAGGAGAGCGCCGACGCCGTCGAGGCGCTCGCGTCCGAGACCCCGGCGCAGGTCGACGCCGGGACGGAAGCTGCCGGCCGGAGACGGGGCGCCGACAAGGGAAAGGGCCGGGCCGACGCGCCCGCCGAGGCAGCGGCCGCTACGACGTCGGGCTCCGCCCGGGACGGTGGCCTCCCGCGCCCACCCGAGCGGATCAGCGAGGGCCAGCTCGGGGGCGGCGACCGCGTCCTGCACATCGACGGCCCGGACAACGCGGTCAGCGAGAGCCTGCTGCGGGAGCTCGCACACGTCCTGACCAAGCGCCAGCTGGACGAGGCCAGAGAACAGGTCGCGGCGCCGCTGAGCCTGCAGGCGTTGCAGCCCGTGCTCTCGTCCTTGACCCGGGGCGACGTCATGCTCGTCGCCCTGGACGTCGGCGGCTGGACTGGTGAGATCGAGGTGACGGCCCGGGTCGTCACGGCCACGGCGCGGGACACGCTCGAGAAGCTGGAGTTCGAGGACGGTGGCGACCGGTCCACGTCGGTCTCCGAGCTCGGGGAGCGTCGATCCCGGATCCGCTTCGGAGGGATCGTCAGCGCCAAACCCTCCGCGGCCACCGGCGTCACCTTCCAGGGCGGGGGGCTCCGGGACAGGAGCACCAGCAGCGTTGAGGCGAGTGTGGGGCGCAGCTTCGCACGCACCAAGACTCCGGAACGTGCGCTGCGTATGGACACCGAGATCCAGGTCGCGTTCGACCTCTCCGGGCTCCGCGGGCCACGTCGGCTGCCGCTGGTGGGTTCGCGGCGGGAGATCGGACAACGAGGGGGAGACGAGGGGTCCGGCTCCGGGGTGACCGTGCCCGCGCTGGTCGCCGGCCCGGCTGCCGAGGCGGCAGGTGCTCCGGGCCCCGACGCGCACCTCATGCCACCGGCGCGGGTGCAGGAGACCCGGGCGCTGGGCGGCATGGACGTGGTCCAGGACGTCTACGCGGTGGATGCCGCCGGGAAGCGGACCGGCGGCGGGGTGCGAGCGTTGCTCGGCTCCGAGACAGAGTGGGCATCCCTGGAGAGCTGCGGCCGCCGGGTGTTCACCGAGGCCTGGCCCGGGGTGCGGCGGGAGCTACTGGCGCATCTCACGATGGTGTCCCTGCAGAGCGACCTGAAAGCCATGATGGTGGGGAAGGGTCTCGAGATCCCCCTCATGAACGGCCGGGGCACGATCCGGGTCGCCGCCGAGATCGAGCAGATGAGGCACGTTCGCACCACCGCGCAGACGGAGTTCAACGTCGGGACCGACGCGAGCCGGACGGTGGGCTCTTCCGTCGCCTCCGGCCGGCGGGCGGAAGGGGTCTTCTCGGGTTCGAACTCCGACTTCAACGGTGCGCCGTTGAGCGGGAGCCTCGGCGTCCCGCTCGAGTACGGGCGCGAGAACAGATCAGGCGCGCAGATCACGGTCCGGTCCGGCACCGGCATCAAGATGAAGGCGCGTGGCGCCGTCTTCGCCGGTATCGCCGGACTCACGTTCAGCGTTCTCGATGCCGCCTCGACCACTCCCACCACGGCGTACTCGAGAGTGGGGTTCCAGGCCGTCGTGGCGGCCGACGAGTCGGTCGTGTCTGCCGAGGCGAGCAGGTTCGCGGCCGTCGGCGAACGCGGGGCCATGAGGGCACCCAGCTTTGCCGCGGGGGCGACCGTCCGGCGGCCCGGCGAGGCGATCTGGGGCTCCGGAGGGCAGAGCGGGGGTGGACTCCCGGCCCATGCCGTCATCATCGACGTGCTCGCGGGATCCGACGACGCCCACAACCCCGTCGCCGACCTCGCGGGGGCGCTGGGGCAGCGGCAGCTGGGCGAGGCCTGGCCGGGCCTGCGGCCAGTGGTTCTCGGTGCGTTCAGCCGCGAGCGTCTCGCGGCGTCGATCCCGGCGATGACCCGGAACGTGCCGCTGCAGAGCCCACCGCTGATCCGCGCCCGGCACGGTTCCGCATGGATGGCGGCGACGGCCCGGTTGGAGCGGCTGGACTTCGTCCGGGAGCTCTCGAACAACGCCGAGCTCAACGTGCTCAACGACGTGAGCGAAGGGTCGGCCGCGGGGCGCTCCTCCTATCGGGGTGGCGGTGTCGAGGGGCAGGGCGGCGTCGAGCACCAGTTCTCCGAGGCGGTGTCCGGCCAGCTCCCGGGCCTCGGGGGCGAGTTCGCGGTACGGCACCGCAAGGGCTCGGAGGCGCGCCGGGGCGGCGGCAGCGTGGCCAGCGGCAAGTTCTCGGAGCCGATGGTCGTGTTCATCGGAACGGCCACGGTGAACGTCCGGCTCTCCGAGAGCGGGGTCGCCGAGGCGCTGGACGACGAACCGGTCCCGCTCCGGTTCGTGGTGGCGGTGCCGAAGTCACACACCGACGAGCACCAGGTCGTGGACGGAGCCGGCGGTGCGCAGAGCTTCCGTGCTCCGCCCACCCCTGCCGGCCGCTCGGGGGCGGGGGGCGCCCCCACCGCGGCTCCGCGTGCCGCGGTGGGGCCGGAGCGGGTGAGCCGGACCGGTCAGATCGGTGCGTCGGACGTGGTCGTGCGGCTGGACGACGACAGGGCGGTGGTGGACAAGCTCCGCGCGGAGATCGGCGACGGCTTCGGTCCCCACTGGCGCGAGGTCGAGGAGAAGGTGCTTCCGCTCTTCGACCCGGTCGCGCTCCGGCCGCTGGTCTCCGCACTCACCCACGGGCGGTCGTGGGGCACGTCCGTGACGGTCGACAAGACCCGAGCGGACATCCGCATCGTCTCGGCCACGGCCGCGATGACATCGCACCTGCGCTCGGTCCCCGCGTTCGAGTTCGAGGTCGGCACGGACTCGACAACCGCCGAGGGAACCTCGCGCGGGCACCGGAACCGTGTCGCCGCGATCGCACAGGGATCGGTGTCCGCGCCCCATGTGGCGGTCACGGTCGGCGAGAGAGCGTACGTGGACCGGATGTGGGAACGCGGTCGGGACCATTCCGCCGCTGCGGTGTCGCGAGGGAAGTCGGTCGAGCCCGCTGAGCTCTTCACGGGCCGGCTGAGTTTCGATATCGAGGTCAGGCTCCGCGGGGGGCCGCCCCGGACGATGACAGCGGTCATGCGGGGTGAGTTCGCGTTCCCCGCCCGCGACATGCCGGCGAGACCGGGGGCCGGGCCGGGCACCGCGTCCACGACGCGTTTCCGGCCGCCCTCGCGGATTGCGCAGTCCCAGCTTCTCGGGGCGAGCGACATCGTGCTGGAGCTGCTCCAACCCGAGCAGGCCCCGCCCGTGGGCGCGGTCGCCACGACATCGACAGCGGTGCCGGTGCCGTCAGGGCGGCTCTCCTCGGCGGCCGTTCTGGACCAGCTGGCGGACACCGGCGGCCGGGCCTTCGGGTCCCCCAAGGCCTGGGCGGCGGCCCGCGCCGAGCTCGCGGAGAAGTTCACGATCGACGAGCTCCGGACGCGGATGCGGTCCATGATGGCGGGTCAGTCCTGGACCATCACGCTGAAGAAGCACGGCAGCGTGGTGATCAGGTCCAGTGTGGAGGAGATGACGCACGCCGCGAACATCCCCTCCGTCGAGTTCAACAGCGGAGCCGCCGCCGGCCTCGCGCTCCAGGGCACCGACGGGCGGCCGTCTGCCGACTCACGGAGCGCCTACGTGACGAGTGTCGGGGTCGAGGGCACCTCCGACCCGTCGGGGGTCGCCCCGGCTCTCGTGGGTGGTGTCACCGGCGCGTACGAGCGCGGAGTGGACGCGACGTCCGACCACAGGTCCGGTCGAAGTGCGGGCGGCGGGACGAAGTCGAAGGTCCCGGGCAGCGTGTTCGACGGGGTCGCGGTCCTCGACTTCGAGTTCCGGCCGCCGCGTCGCCTGTTGGGCAGGACGGTCGACCGGAGCATCGGGAAGAACTCCGGCAGGTTCCGCCAGGAGATGGACCGGATCACCACGGAGCTCCAGGAGATCGCGCGTTCCGAGGACGAGCTCCGCGCCGCGAACGGCGCAGCGGGACCGAATCCCGTGGCTGCCGAGGAGGGGCTGGCGCGCCGGCGCGCGGCCCTCATGGCCGAGCAGGCCGACCTGCTGGAGGAGCAGACCGCGGAGATCCGCAGGCGGCCCCGCACGGAACCGCTGAGAGATCCGAGGATCGACGAGATCGACCAGCGGATCCTGGAGGTCGAACGGGCGCGGCGGCAGTTCGCGCTCCGGTCCCCGAGCCCCACGGCCAGTGCGATCGTGGAGACCAACGCGGCGTCCCGGCTGGAGAGGCTGGCCGCGGAGCGGGCGCGGCTGCTGGCGAGGTCCACCTCCCCGGACTCCACGGCAACCCCGATGACGAAGCGGGCGTTCCTGGTGAAGGAGCGCCACACGGGCCGTGCGAAGGTGCGGTTCCGGGCGCTCGTGGAGAGCAGCGACGCCCTCGAGGTCGACCAGGCCGAGGACGCCCGGTTCCGGGTCGGTCAGCCGGCCACGCCGGGCCTGCGCCGGGCCTGGGCGGCGCGTCGGGCGGAGCCCCGCACCGTCCGGGTGGCGCCGGAGCAGACCTGGCGCAACGGCCTCCCGTCGAACGCCGTCATCCGCGACCTGCCCGACGTCGGTTCGCTGTTCGGCCTGCTCGACACCTACGGGCGGGAGATCTACCGGGGCGCCTGGGACTCGGGGCCGACCCGCGGCCTGACGAACTCCGAGCGGGCCAAGCAGGCGTTCAGCCGGGAGCAGCTGATGGCCAACCTACCCCGCCTGACCCAGGGGGACGAGCTCACGAGCCCCCGGTTCCGGGTGAAGCTCGGCAGCGCATGGGTCTCGGTGACCGCCGAGGTGGTGGAGCTGGCCGAGGACCGCGAGGAGCGGGGCGCGGATGTCGCGCTGGTGGCGGAGAACACCACGCGGTTCCGCGAGCGGGAGCGCAAGTCGAAACTGGGGGGCCTCACCGGGCAGTTCGGCGCCGTGGCATCCGGTGTGAAGGGCAGCCCCAGCGGGACCGGCTTCCTCGGGTTCTCCCTCCGGAAGCGGCAGGGCACCGAGGTCCAGAGCGGCGGGCGGGTGGTGTCGAACTCCAAGGTGACGCTCCCACTCGTCCACTTCGACGGCCACGTGCGGTTCCTGTTCACGTTCCATGGCGGGTCCGGGCCGGAGGCAGCGAAGGCCGTGTCCGGGATCGTGCCGTTCGCGGTCTCCCTGCCGACCGAGCAGACGAGCGAACAGGCCGAGCCCGCCGTCGCCGCCGCGGTGCACTCGCAGTGGACCCATCCGACGGCGGCCGAACCCGCGGTGACCGACTCGATCAAGAGGCTCGAGCAGGACCTGCGGACCGCAGGCGACGGCTCCGGTTTCCTGGTCCGCACCAGCCGCCCGCGCCCGGAGCAGGTGGATCAGCACCGCGTCGTCAACCGGGACGGCCGGATCCTGTGGTACGAGGCCCGGTCCAACCGGCTCGTGCACCCCCCGTGGGACGCCATGACCGTCACCGCGTCCAGGCTGACAGCGCGTGCCGTCCCGAGCAGATAGCGACCGGCGTTCGGCCTACCGGAATCACTAGGCTCCGGCGCCATGGCTGAGATCGTCCTGTTCCACCATGAACAGGGGCTGACGTCCGGAGTGCTCGCATTCGCCGACGAGCTCCGCGCCGGCGGACACGTCGTGCACACCCCGGATCTCTACGACGGCAGAACCTTCACCGAGTTCACCGACGGCATCGGCCATGCCGACGAGATCGGGTTCGGCACCCTCATCGAGCGTGGCCGGCTCGCTGCCGAGGACCTGCCCGCCGACGTCGTCTACGCCGGGCTGTCGCTCGGGGTGATGCCCGCACAGATGCTGGCCCAGCGGCGGCCGGGCGCCACGGGGGCCCTGCTGCTCCACAGCTGCGTCCCGCTGTCGGAGTTCGGAGGCACGTGGCCCCACGGCGTCCCGGTGCAGATCCACACGATGGACCACGACGAGTGGGGTGATGTCGACATCGCCCACGAGTTCGTCGAGACGGTCGAGGGCGCGGAGCTGTTCCTGTACCCCGGCGACCAGCACCTGTTCACCGACAGCAGCCTGCCCGTCTACGACGAGAGCGCCGCGACGGTGCTCAGGAAGCGGGTGCTCGAGTTCCTCGCCACCATCGGCTGACCACCGGCGGGGCGACCAGGTCGCCCCGCCGGTGGGCGGTCCTCAGCTGCGCGTTCCGAGAAGCTGCACCTCGGCGATGGCCACCTGCTTGTCCCGGCCCGACTGGTAGGCGCTCCGGACGGTGAGGGTGACCGACTTGACGTTGTCCACCGGCGTGTCCACCTGCTGCACGAGGTCGTCCTGCAGCCGGACGTGGAACACCTTGTTCTGGCCCTGAGTGTTCTCCACCGTGATGTCGAGCAGCTCGGGCCGGTTCTCCTTGTCGCGGTCCTTGGGGTCCGGGGAGACGCCGGGGGTGATGCGGACCGCGCGGAGGTTGACCGACTGCGCGTAGTTCGCCGTGATGGCCGCACCCGAGGAGTCGCCGCTCTGACCGGTGCCCCACCAGCTGCTCGAGTTGCCGTCGAAGGCGGCGGTCGGCGGATGCTGCTGGTCGGTCTCCGACGCGGCCACCGTGGAGGGCGTGAGGAGCGAGAACTTGTTGATCAGGGCCGGCAGGAACAGGAACGCCAGCGCCGCGAGGATCGCGGCCGCGATGAGCGCGGCGAGAGCGATCAGCTTGCCCCGGCTGAGCCGCGCGAACCAGAGCCGGATGCGCTTCCAGAAGCCCGGCCTCCGCGGGGCCGCGGGAGCAGGCGCGGCGCTGAGATCCACCCCGCAGTTGCGGCAGAACCGGCGGTCGGACCGGTTCTCGACGCCGCAGTTCCAGCAGACGATGCCGCTCTCCTGCGTCGCCGTGACCTGCCGGACCTCGGGCCGGGGCGGTTCGGGGCGCCCCGGGAGCACCGGCGCCACCTCGTCGCGCTCGGAGAGCGGGACGAGGAGCCGGCGGGCCCGCTGCCGCAGGTCCGACTTCCGTGACTCGGCATCGGGGTCGGCGGGGGTGTCGTCGAACCCGGCCGTCCGGGACGCGACCGGGGCCTGCGGCGGGTACGGAGCCGGTGCCGGCGCGGCTGCCGGCGGCTGGGGTGCGGGCTGCGACTGCGGCTGGGGCGCCGGTTGCGGCTGGGCCGCAGGCCGGGCTGCCTGGGAAGCGCGCTGCTCGGTACGGCGGACCTCGTCCCAGTCGACGAAGTCACCGCACACCTCACAGAAGGATTTGCCGCTGGAGGGCCCCTCGTTTCCGCAGTTGGGGCAGCGGGGTGGAGTGGTCTCGTCGCTCATACCGTCAACACGTCGTTTCCGTTGGTGCCGATCACCTCGATGGCGAACGGCATGTGTGCAGGACTTGCCCCCGCCACCGCGGCCTCCAACCGAGCCAGGTTGACCGTGCTCGGGTCGGGGACCCGCACGGTCACGCGCAGCTGCGGTTCCGCGCTGCCGGGGAACGGACCGAGCGGCCGCGCCGACCACGACGATCCGCCGCTCTCGGTGATCTCCGGGGTCACCCCGATCGCCAGCCGGACGGCGGTGGCGAGGCCCGTGGCGGTACCCCGCCTGCGGTGCATGGTCACCGCGCCGGCGATGGCCTCCCGGCGGATCAGCACCGGCTCGTCGCCGTCGAGCTCGGCGCCGATCCACTGTCCCAGCCAGTCCAGGAAGTCCTCGGGGGCCAGCCAGGGGGAGAAGTAGGCCTCGAGGCAGTCGAGCAGGATCAGCACCGGCCCGAGCACCACGTCGAAGCCGCTGGCGAAGCGCAGCCCGAAGAAGTCCTCCTGGTAGATCGCCGGCAGCTGGTCGGCCAGCGGGTACGGGCTGCGGGGGTCGGTGACATTGCCTCTCATCGGTCCCCGATCACTCGCACGCGCAGGTCGAACGGGAACAGCAACGCCACGGGCGCGAGATCGATCCGGTCGGTCTGGTCGGCGCGCCGCCCCGTGAGGGGGTCGGCGGGGAACAGCTGCACCTCGTCCACGAGCTCCACGCCAGGTACACGTTGCAGAGCCGCGAAAAGCTCACCGGCCGCGAGCGGACGTCCGAAAGGCCAGCCATCGCCCTGCGGCCCCCCGGTCAGCGGGTCCAGGTACTCGTACAGGGCGTCCAGGGCGCCGGCCCGCACCTGCTGCGAGGAGACCCCGCGGAAGGAATGCATGGTCGCCTGCACCGATACGCCCTGGTAGAACGGCGGTCCGACGGACAGCCGCACCCCGAGCGGGCGCCGATCCTCGAGATAGCGGGTGATGCGGGCCAGCAGCTCGTCACCGGGGACGAGCTGCTCGAAGCGAAGGCGGCCGCCGATGTCCGGCACGGCCTGGGGGACCACCAGCACCCGTACCGCGTTCTCGTTCCCGGACTCGCGCACGGTGGGACACGCGATCCGGGCGACCTCGGGTGCGGCCCGCTGCGTGAGCTCCTCGTAGTCCCGCGGGGTCACCGCCCGGTCCTGCGCGCGCAGGGTGATCGGCGCCCGCACCTTGGCCTCGTCGATCGTCTCGCCGTCGAGACCGCCGCGCGCGCCCTCCCGGTTCTCCACCCTGGCGATCGACGGGATCGAGCTCCGCAGCACCCGGACGGTGCCGCGCGAGACGTTGCCGGTGCGCCCCCCGCCCGAGCGGTAGCGCGTCGCGCGCACGACCGAGCCCTTGAGCGGCACCGCGCCGTACTGACGCACGCTGCCGTCGGGCTCGCGGACCGCCGGGCCGAAGGTGATCTCGCCGGTCGTCGCGTCGAGGCGGACGTGCGGGGAACGGGCGTCGGAGGCGGCGAAGTTGTCGACGACCTCCCACGGCCGCCAGCCGTCGCCGTCGGACACCTCGAGCAGCAGTGAGGGCTCGCCGAGCACCACCGGCGGGCGCGACAGCTGCATCCGCTGCCCCGGAACCCCCTCGGCCTCACCGAGGATCTCGTTGTGGATGTCGTCCGCGTGCACCGCGCGGGCCGTGCCGCCGATGGTGAACGCCGTGGCGGAACGCAGGGTGGGCGACACCGAGTAGAACGGCTGCCCGACCTTCGGCTCGGTGACCTGGCAGCGCAGCCAGCCGGCCTCCTGCTGGCCGAGCCGGGATCGGGTGTGCCCGTCGGGGACGTGCAGGATGACCTGGCCGGTGCGGTTCAGGCCGCCGGTGCTGTCCTCGGCGACCTCACACGGTTGCCATCCGCGGGAGGTCAGCGCCTCCCACCGCAGCGGGGGCTGACGCGGGTCGACCCCGACGCCGTCGACCCGGCTGTCCAGCTCGAGCACCACGGCGCAGTTCGGCACCGCGACGGACAGCCCGAACAGCACCATGTCGCCCGCGCGGGGCTCGGCGGAGAACGCGCTCACGTCACGTTCGCTGAGGACCTCCTGGGTGCGGTCCTCCGGAGCACCGCCGGTGACCTGGCGCAGTACCAACTGCAGCTCGCACGGCGGGATGACCAGGTCGTTCTCGGTGGCGAAGCTGATCGCGACCTCGGTGTCGGTGCGCTCCGTGCTCACCTCGGTGCCCACCGGGACCACCAGGGCCTCCGGCTGCGGCGCCGACATCCAGAACGTCACGTCGACGCGGGACGCCGCCGGGGGGAACAGGGTGATCCCCAGCAGGTCCAGGAACGCCAGATAGTTCTTGTCCGGCACGCGGTTGAGCCGGTAGACGACCTGATCCGCCATGTAGGCCACGGCCTCGATCAGGGTGACTCCGGGGTCGGAGACGTTGTGGTCCGACCATTCGGGGCAGCGCTGCTGGATGTAGCGCTTGGCGTCGTCGACGAACTGCTGGAACCGACGATCGTCGAGGTTCGGGGCGGGCAGGGGCATTAAACTTCGCTCTCGTCGGGAGGTATGACGTAAAACGGAAAAACAAGGTTGCGCGGATTGTTGGTGCCGCGGATCTCGTATTCGATGTCGATGAGCAGCGTGGCGGCGTCGTCGTCATCCGCGGTGACGACCACGTCGAGCACCTCGATACGCGGTTCCCATCGTTCGAGGCTCGCCATCACCTCGAACCGCACCCGGCCGGCCGTCGTCGGGTTCATCGGGTCGAACGCCAGATCGTGCACGCCGCAGCCGAACTCCGGCCGCATGGGCCGCTCCCCGGGCGCCGTGGAGAGAATCAGCCGGATGGCCTCCACGATCTCGCCCTCACCTCGGGAGAGCGCGATCCCGCCGGAGGCCATGGTGTGCATCGGGAAGGACCAGCCCGCACCGACGAACGCGCCACTCATCGCCGCATCCCCAGGATGCGCCGCGGCGCTGCCGACCCCTGGCCCGTCATATCACCGGCACCCCGTTGGCCAGGACGCCGCCGTCCAGGGCGACCGCGGGAGCGTTGATCGTGATGGCGGACACCGAGCCCACCTCGACCGGCCCGGCCGAGTTCATGGTCACGGTGCCCACCGCGTCGATGGTCGCGGCCCCGACCGCGTTCATCGCCACGTCCCCGCCTGCCTTGAGGCTCAGCGCGCCGCCCGCGTCGATGTTGACCGCGCCGCCGCCCTTCAGACTCAGGTCACCGCCGGCCTCGATGCTCACGCTGACCGTGCCCTTGATGCTCACCGCGCCCTTGCTGTCCACGGTGATCGTGGTCTTGGTCTGGTCGAGGTACATCGTCAGAGCACCGTCACCGGTCCGCATCCGGATCCCGGTGGTGGCCTTGGTCTTCGCGTCGAGCAGTTCGACCATGTGCCCGCTGCGGGACGCCATGCTCCGCCAGTTCACCGCGCCGCTCACCCCGTCGACCTGGTCCAGCCGGCTGGTGTCCGGCGTGGGCCGGTCGACGCCGTTGTAGAGGCCGGCGAGCACGTAGGGATGCTCGAGGGAACCGCGGTCGAACCCGACCAGCACCTCGTCGTTGACCTCGGGCAGCACCGAGCCACCGCCGCGCACCCCGCCGAACTGCGCCACCCGGCACCAGCCGCTCTCGTAGGTGTCCGACAGCCAGGGGAACTTCACCTTCACCCTGCCCTGCTTCGTCGGGTCCTTCACGTTGCTCACGAGCGCGTTGGCCATGCTCGGCATCACCGGGGCGCTCTGGCCCCCGCCGGAGGCCAGGCCGTAGAGACTGCGGATCTGACGGCCCGTGACCTCCACCCAGGTGAGGTACTGCTGACCGCTCTCGAAGACGTGCCGGGCCGAGGTCACGGTGTACTTGCCCTCGAACGGGCGGCCCGCCCCGTTGAGCGCGACCGGGACGCCCGGTCCGAGCTCCGGGGTGCCGGTGACCGCCACCTCCATCTCGGCGAAGGAGCTGGCGACGTCGTCGGCGAGCGCGGTGGCGGCGTGCTGTACCTGTGACTGCGTGGTGTAGGGCACGTCCGAGTCGGTCAGCGCGGCCTTGCCGAACTTCGTCGTGACCTCGGCCGGGGTCACGTCGATCTGCGTCCCGTCGGTCTTCGTCGCCGTGACCTGGGCGGTGAGCGTGCGCTTGGTCGGCACGTCCCACCCTCGTACGGTCACCGTGTTGACCTGGCCCGCCGAGGTCACCCCCACCCGGCAGCGCAGCGCGTTGGCGCCGAACTGCAGCACGTAGGGGCTCTTCTCCGACGTGGTGGTGTCCGCGGGCGCCCCGGACGCGTCCCGGCGGGCGGTGAACTGCAGCTTGCCGGTGCGGTCCACGTAGAGATAGACGTCGTTCTCCAGCGCCAGCCGGGACATGAAGTCCCAGTCGGTGACGTTGGGCTGGGTCGCCATCTCGTAGACCGTCGGCGTCGAGTCGATCTTGCCGACCTGCAGCGTGTTCTGGGTCGCGAGCTTGCGCACGATGTCGGACGCGGTCATGTTCGGATAGCCGGCGATCCGCCGGTTGCGCTGCAGCCGGTGCGCAGCGTCGTAGCCGCGCACCCGCAGCGTCCGGCCGTTCCGGTCCGCGTCCGCCTCCAGCGCCGTGACCTCTCCGGTCAGCAGCGGCTGCCCGATCTGGCCGTCGGCGGCCACCGACATCTGGACCTTCGCCCCGATGGCCAGCTGCGAGAACGTGGTGGTCACGTCACTGTGCGGGTCGGAGAACGTGAGCTCGAAGGCCGACGGCAGGTTCATGCTGCTGTCCGCCCAGCCCGAGATGAGCAGCCGCGCCAGCGGGTCCGGCAGCTTCGTGCCGTTCATCTGCACTTCGAGCACATTGGTGTAGATCTTCTCGCTCATCGCACTCCCTCGCTGCGCTCGGTCGGCGCTTCGCGAAGGCGCTGTGTCATCGATTCGCTCGCAGGCTCGCTCATCGCCGCACCTCTTCCGCCGCCGGTAGCAGAAGTTCCTGTCCCGGCTTCAGCCGCAACGGGTCGTCGATGTTGTTGGCCGTTGCGATCACCCGCCAGACGGTCGGGTCGCCGTACTCCCTCCAGGCGAGCGACGCCAGCGAGTCCCCGGCCACCACCGAGTGCATCCGCGATGCGGTGAGCGCCCCGGAGGTGGGGTTCTGGCCCTTGGTCGCCTGCGGAATCTCCATGAGAGACAGCTGGCAGGTCGCGCGGTTCGGGGTGCCGTCCGCGTTGAACCGTGTGATGTTCACACTGACGTTCTGCGTGATCGCGGTGAACTGGGCTTCCTTCAGGTTGCCCCAGGAGAGCTTCACCCACGGTGGTGACGGGCGTTTGCTGCTCACGCTCTGCGGATCCACCTGGCAGGCCGACATCAGCAGTTCGATGTCCTTGTCGACCCCGCCGCCGGTGAGGCCACCGAGGATGCCGCCGTCGAGGATGATGTCGAGGCTCATGTTGGCCGGCTGCGCACCGTGGAACTCCGGAGTGGTCCCGCGCTCGAAGGCGACGGCCGACTGCGCGCTCCAGGACGCGGAACGCTGGATCTGCACGTTGCCGGGGTTGTAGGAGAACTTGACCTCGCCGATCTGGGAGCCGGGAATGCCGGTCGCCGAGGCGGGCGGGTGGTACAGCGTCAGCGAGGCCTTCGAGACCGCGAAGTTGCTGAGGCCCGGTACGTTCGCTGCCGCATTCTGGGCGATGCCCTTGAAGTTGACCATGGCTCAGAAGAGGCTGAATCCGTGGTAGGCGAGCTCGAGGGTCTCGGTGGCGACTCCGGGACTGTCCGGGTTGAACGTGGGGCCCTGCCAGCTCACCGGTGTGACCTCGTTGAGTCCCCACGTGCAGAGCTCGCTGCCGTCGGGGTTCATCGCGGTGATCTCCGCGGTCGGCCGCGTGAACAGAGTGGTGACCATCGACTGCTCCATCCACTGGTTGGCCTGGTTGGAGTCCGAGTTGATCGGCCGGGAGAGCCGGATGTTGCTGTAGTTGATGCGGCCAGGGAGATGCCAGGTGAAGGAGTTGTTGCCGCCCTCCTGGTGCTGCTGGGCCTCCGCCTGCACGCTGAAGCCTTCGCAGCTGGTGAACAGCCCGAAGTCCTGTCCGTCGATGGAGAGCTTGAAGAAGACGGTGGAACCGGGGTCGGTGGTGGGGGGCATCTGTCCTTCTCCTGGTGCTAGTGGTCGCGCAACCGGCCGTTGCGCTCACGGTCCAACCTGAGCTCGGCCCGCAGCAGGCGGGAGAGCGGGCCGATGAGGTCACGGGCGAGCTGGTCCATGTCCTGGCGGCTCAGCTGGGACATCGGCGACCCGGCCGCGGCCGGGTCCGCGGTCGGGGCCGGTGCCGCAGCTGTCTCGCTCGGGGCCGTCGTCGCCCGCTGGATCACGGTGTTGGTGCTGGTCGTGGGGGTCGGTGCGGGTGCGCTCTGCTGCCGAGCAGCGCTCGCCGGCCCGCTGCGGGTCGTGACGTTGCGCTGGACCGCCGCGCCCGTTTCCTGCCGACGGCTCACGGTGGGGACGGTGAGCGGGGCGGCCGGGTAGGTGCGCTGCGTCAGCGCCAACGGCTGGGCCGGGGTCGTCGGGGCCCCGGTCGCCGGGGAGCGCTGCACCGTCGGACGCACCGCGGTCGTCATGCCCGGTCCCGCTGCGGGATCGACCGGCCCGGGTCCGCCCGCGGTCGGTGCCGGCCCGCCGAATCCCGGCGGAGTCGCGGCAAGGCCCGGGAGGAGCGCCCCGGGCGGCAGGGGGAGTCCGGGCGGCGGGAAGTTGCCCGGTAGCGGTCCGGGCGGAGCCACCCCGGGCAGTGGCGACCCGGGGAGTGGAGCGTTCGGCGTGCTGCGGGCCGCCGCCGGGGCGCCGTCCCGGCTGAGCTGGACCACGGGTGAGCCGGGAGCAGCACCGGGTGACCGGGTGGCGGGCGCCTGGTTCCCGCCGGTCGGGGCTGCGGTGGTACCCAGCAGCCCCGATGCACCCAGCACCGACGTGGCGCCCAGCACCGACGTGGCACGCAGCGGTGCGAGCCGCTGAACGGGCCGGGGTGCCGAGGAGGCGCCTCGCGCGGGTGCGCCGGCGGAGCCCGGTGCCTGGGGCGCGCGCTGCACCGCGGTCGGGCCGCCGGCACCGGTTGCGCTTCCCGTCGCGGCCGAGCTGCTCCAACCGGGGGTGGCCGGCGAGCCGGCGCGCGTGGACGGCGAGGCGGGCGTGGCGCTGCGTGCCAGGGTGCCGGTTCCCCCGGACGGGGACGACGGGCGGAGGGGAACGGACGTCGACCCGCCCGGGCCGTCGAGGGGCGGCGTCGCGGCAGCGGTCGTGCGTTGCAGGGGCGTGGCGTCCGGCGCGGCGGCCGGGTTGGTGCCCGGCGTTCCCGGTGCGGGGGAGGCAGCTCCCAGACGCTGCACGGTCGGGCCGGTGGACACCCTCGCGGCCGGCGTGGCTCCGGTGAGCGGCGCCGACCGGGTGGCGGGCGCGGCTGGTCCGGCCGCCGAGGAGCCCGTCGCGGCCGCAGATGTCAACGTCGCGGATGTCAGCGGCGTCGCGGCCGCGGTGGCCCGGCGCGCCGACTCCGGAGCGGGAGCGCTCGACGACTCCGCAGGCCCGCCCGCTGGGGTCGCCGAGGTCGCGGCGGGCGCCGTCATGCGCTGGACGGTCCGGCTGGTGGGCAGCCCGGGGGCTCCTCCATCGGCTCCGGCGGCTCTGGCGGCTCCGTCGGCCTGGATGCCGGTAGCGGGTGCCGGGGGCGTCGGCGTGGTGGCGGT
>NZ_JAAXKY010000135.1 GCF_012911925.1 Pseudonocardia xinjiangensis
CCTGTAAAGCCCGCGAGTCGCCCGTTCCCCGTCCGCGAGTCGCCCGCTTTTCGTGCGCGAGTCGCCCGCCGGGCGTGCTCGAGTGCCCTTCCCTGCCCCGCGAGACGCCCCTTTCGCGCGCACGAGTCGCCCGTTCCTGGTGCGCGAGTCGCCCGTTCCCTGCCCGCGAGTCGCCCCTTTTCGGTGCGTGAGTCGCCGGTTTCCTGCGGGTCAGCGCGGATGCGCGGATGCGCGGATGCGCGCCAATCTGAAGGTCGATGCCGAAACCGGGGTGTGGTCGGTTCAGATCCGTGAACCGCTCACGGCACCTGCGAGGTCGGCCAGTTCGTCGACCAGCCCCTGTGTCGTCACCGGCCCGATGGTCACGGTGGTGGTGCCCGATTCGGTCCGCCGGAGCTGGCGGAAGTGCCCGTCGTCGGTGCGGTGCATCCCCACCACGTACGGCGCCCGACGTCGCCGGCCGCCCCCGGGCCGGCCGGTGGCTCCGAACTGCCCGCGTTGACGCACGCCGGAACACATCCGGACCAGACGGCCGGCGTCGAGCCGGGGAACGCCTCGCCACACGAGCTCTTCGGCGAACCGGCCCGGATCGTCGGGCGCAACGGATCGGGCGGCGTCGAGCGTCGCCGCCGGCAGCGTCACCACGGCACCTGGACCGGGCGTGACGGGGCCGATCAGCTCGACGAGTGCGGGCGCCGCCGCGTCGACCGGCACGTCGAGCAGCGCGATCTGCGCCCCGTGCCGGACGGCGAGCGTGCAGCGGTTCGCGTGGCACGCCGCCAACCCGGCGACCAGCGTGCAGCGGTTCGCGTGGCACGCCGCCAACCCGGCGACCAGGGTGTCGCCGCGGAACCGCAGGTCGAGCGTCAACTCGGCCCCGGCGAGCAACCGCAGCCGCTCGGCGAGCACCGGGTGCGGACCGCGGTCGTCGCCCAGTCCACGGCGGCGCAGGTCCGCACAGACGGCGGCGACGATGCGACGGCGCTCCTCCATGGTCCGGCCAGCACTCGGCGGATCCAGCTGCGGCGGGGTCTCCCCCAGACCGAGCAGTTCCCAGGAGACCTCGAACTCGGTGAGGCCAAGAACGGTCGCTCGGGTCCAGTCGAGACCCATGGTCAGCCGTCCCGTCCTTCGATGATCGGCTCGGTGTGTGGTGGCAGGTCCACGTCGAAGGCCTCGGTCGACGGGATCCAGTACCGGACCTTGTGCTCGGTCGGCCCGGCTCCGGCTCCGGCCCCCATGCCGCCCAGGAACGGGGCATGCCCGCCGGCGCTCACCCCGTTCGCCCTCGACGATCCCGGGGGTGCAGCGCCCGCGCCCGTCGCCGGGCGAGCCGCGCCGGACTGCTCGGATCCCCCGGGTAGCCGCCCCGCGAACTCGCCCCCGTTCGTGCCGCCCCGGCCGAGCCCGACACCCGATCCGCCCGCGGGGAGGGGACGGCCGGGCCCACCGGACAAGCCGGCCGCGCCGTTCGTTCCGACGCCGCCCCGGCCGATGCCGGCAGGTAACCGCTCGCTGCCTCCCCAAGCCGGGGCGGGAGTGCCGGCGCCTGCGCTGCCCCAGCCGACGCCGCTCCCGGCGTTGGTGGAGCCGGGGCGCGATGATCCCGGCGCGTGCAGCCCTCCGGCAGGCCCGATACCGGGGACGGGACCGGGAATCTGGGCGCCGCTCACCGCAGGAGGCCCGGCGTTGCCACCGATCCCGACGATCTCGGGTGCGAACCGCCCCACCGTCGGAGAACCCGGTGGTGCCCCAACGCCGGGAGGCGCCGGCGGTCCACCCGCCGGCCCGATGCCGACGGGATCGGCACCGAGGGGGCCAGGGGACGGGAACGGAGGCGCTCCGGAACCCGCAGGGGCGCCCGGCACGGTCGGTGCCGACGCCGGTTCGACGAGCGGGAACGCCTCCAAGCGCTCGCGGCTGACCTGCTCGTGGCTGTAGAGCGCCTCGTTGGCTCGCGCGTCGAGCGTGCGGTTCTCCTCGAGGGTCGCCGTGAAGTCGGACTGGACGTCGAACGTGTCCCCGAACGCCGTCCGCATCCCGGCGCCGTAGACGTCGATACCCATGTCCCACCAGTCCCAGCTCCCCGGGTCCTGCCAGGCGATCTTCGGACGCATCTCCTCGAACGACTGGCCGTAGCCTGCGACGGCGCTGCTGCCGGCCCCGCCGTCCAGCCCCGCCGTTCCTGCCCGGTCGGCCGCCCGCGCGAGAGCCCCGGCCGTCGCCTCGGCCGCCTGCCCGTGCCACTGCAACCCCAGCGGGGCGAGCAGGCCACGGATCGCATCGTCGGACGCGACGAACGCGTTGCCGAGATTGCCCATCCCGATTCGCGCGGGTTCAGTGGCCTGCAGGCCGACAGCACCGTTGATCCAGGAGAACTTGGTGCGCAGATCGAAGCCCTCGTAGCGGTAGTAACCGATCTCGGTCATGACTCGTCACCCGCCCGACTGCTCGATGAGGGTCTGGACGGCCATCTCGGCCGCCACCTTGGCCTTGTCACACGCCAGCTGTTTTGTCATGGCGACGGTGGAGCCGTCGTACTCGTATCTCAGCACCAGGTTCTGGCCGGACGCCGCATCGACAACCATCACGCAGTGTGAGGTCGGAGGGAGGTGTGGACTGAGTGTTTCGATAGTGGCAAATCCATGGATATGTAGGACCTTCGCCCCCGTCACGCTGCTCAGGGAGCCTTCGGCGCCCTGAGTCTTGTCGAGTCGAAGTTGATATGCGTCCTGCGGTTCCTCCGGGAATCGCGTCCAGGCGCACGCTGGGCTCTGTGGGTCTTCACCTGCAGTCCCCGGTCTTCCATTGCCTACGCCGAGCTGTTGCTGCTGAACCACAGTGAGGAGCGAGCACGGGTCGACCCTGTCGAGGGAGAGCTCGCGGGGGCGGGGTGACAGATTTTCGGCAGAGGTAGGTGAGCTGCTTGAAGGAGGAACCTTTGATCCGCCGACCGAGCACGCGACGAGAACCATGCTGCTCAGAAGTAGCGTGATGACTGGCCGAGCGATCATGATGAGAAAGACCGGGTTATCTCGTCCTCGGTGAAGCCGTAACTTCGCGCTATCTCTCCCAGTTTCTGTCCTGCCGCTTCGAGCTGTTCGGTGTACTGGTGGCACTGTGCGACGAGGGCAGTGATCCGCTCGTTGAACGCAGGGGCTGCATCCCCGGAGACTGGGTCGCCTCCGCAGTGACCGACGGCCACGTCGATCGTCCCCATGCGCAACACATCCTTGAGCCGCAACGCCTCCCCCAGCAGCGCGGCTCGCGCCTGGAGCACGGTGTCCCGATCCACCTGGAGCGTGAGGGACTCGACGGCGGCGTCGAGTTGCCCGTGGTGCGGGCCGGGGCGCGGCGCGATCATGCGGGCAGCGTAGGGCGCCCGCAGCGGCCGGTGGGGTGGTTCGGGGGAAGTCCCGGGAACACAGTCGGCCGGTGGCGCGTTGGACGGGACAGCAAGTTGAGCGGGATCGGCTCAAGGGCGCTGTGCAAGCGCGGCCGGTTCCGTGTAAAACTTGAGCGAACTGAACTCAAGCTACTCGGAGGCAATCACCATGGCTCGTGCGGTCGGCATCGACCTCGGGACCACCAACTCCGTCGTCGCCGTCCTCGAAGGTGGCGAGCCGACGGTCATCGCGAACTCGGAGGGGGCGCGGACCACACCGTCCGTCGTCGCCTTCGCCCGGAACGGCGAGGTACTCGTCGGACAGTCGGCGAAGAACCAGGCCGTGACGAACGTCGACCGGACCATCCGGTCGGTCAAGCGTCACATCGGCACCGGCTGGACCACCCCGGACGTCGACGGGAAGAAGTACTCCGCCCAGGAGATCAGCGCGCGCGTGCTGCAGAAGCTGAAGCGCGACGCCGAGTCGTACCTGGGTGAGACGATCACCGACGCGGTGATCACCGTCCCCGCGTACTTCGAGGACTCGCAGCGCCAGGCCACCAAGGAGGCCGGGCAGATCGCGGGCCTCAACGTCCTGCGCATCGTCAACGAGCCCACCGCCGCCGCTCTGGCCTACGGGCTGGACAAGGGCGAGAAGGAGCAGACCATCCTGGTCTTCGACCTCGGTGGTGGCACGTTCGACGTCTCGCTGCTGGAGATCGGTGAGGGCGTCGTGGAGGTCAAGGCCACCAACGGCGACAACCACCTCGGTGGCGACGACTGGGACGAGCGGGTCATCACCTGGCTCGTCGACAAGTTCAAGAACAGCCAGGGCATCGACCTGACCAAGGACAAGATGGCGATGCAGCGGCTGCGTGAGGCCGCTGAGAAGGCGAAGATCGAGCTGTCGAGCCAGTCGACGGCCACGATCAACCTGCCGTACATCACGGTCGACGCCGACAAGAACCCGCTGTTCCTCGACGAGACGCTGTCGCGCGCGGAGTTCCAGCGGATCACCTCCGACCTGCTCGACCGCACCCGTGCGCCGTTCAACCAGGTCGTGAAGGACGCCGGCATCTCCGTCGGCGACATCGACCACGTCGTGCTCGTCGGTGGTTCCACCCGCATGCCGGCCGTCACCGAGCTGGTGAAGGAGCTCACCGGCGGCAAGGAGCCCAACAAGGGCGTCAACCCGGACGAGGTCGTGGCCGTCGGCGCCGCACTGCAGGCCGGTGTGCTGCGCGGTGAGGTCAAGGACGTCCTGCTGCTCGACGTCACCCCGCTGTCCCTGGGCATCGAGACCAAGGGTGGCGTGATGACCAAGCTCATCGAGCGCAACACCACGATCCCCACCAAGCGGTCGGAAATCTTCACGACGGCCGACGACAACCAGCCGTCCGTGCAGATCCAGGTGTTCCAGGGTGAGCGCGAGATCGCGTCCTACAACAAGAAGCTCGGCATGTTCGAGCTGACCGGCCTGCCGCCCGCCCCGCGTGGCGTGCCGCAGATCGAGGTGTCCTTCGACATCGACGCCAACGGCATCGTGAACGTGTCGGCCAAGGACCTGGGCACCGGCAAGAGCCAGGCCATGACGATCACCGGCGGATCCGCCCTGGGCAAGGACGAGATCGACCGGATGATGCGCGAGGCCGAGCAGCACGCCGAGGAGGACAAGAAGCGCCGCGAGGAGGCCGAGGTCCGCAACCAGGCCGAGTCGCTCGTCTACCAGACGGAGAAGTTCGTCAAGGAGAACGACGAGAAGCTCCCGTCCGACGTCAAGGACGGCGTCAACGCCGCTCTCGGCGAGGCGCAGGCCGCGCTGAAGGGCACCGACACCGACGCCATCAAGTCGTCGATGGAGAAGCTCGCCACGGAGTCCCAGAAGATGGGCGCCGCGCTGTACCAGCAGCCGGGCGCCGAGGGTGCCGCCAACCCGGGCGCTGACGCCGGGCAGGCCCAGGGCAGCAACAGCTCCGACGACGACGTCGTGGACGCCGAGATCGTCGACGAGGAGAAGGACAAGAAGTGACTGATCGCGACCGCAACGAACACGGCGAGAACGGTGCCGAGGGCGAGCGGGTCGTGGTTCGGGACCGGCGCCGGATCGATCCGGTGACCGGTGAGGTGCGGACCCCGGCCGGTGAGCCGGCCGGGGCCGCCCCCGCCGAGTCGCCGGAGGTGGGCCTGGACGCGGTGGCGGCTGCAGAGCTCGCCGCCCAGGTGGCCGAGCGCACCGCCGACCTGCAGCGGGTCAGTGCGGAGTACGCCAACTACCGGCGCCGCGTCGACCGCGACCGCGAGACCGTGCTGGTCGGGGCGCGGGTGCAGTTCGTCTCCGAACTGCTCACCGTGCTCGACGACCTGGAGCGGGCGGATGCCCACGGCGATCTCAACGGTCCGTTCAAGGCCGTTGCCGACAAGTTGATCTCCGTTGTGCAGAAGCTCGGCCTGGAGTGGTTCGGGCTGGAGGGCGAACCCTTCGACCCGTCCGTGCACGAGGCCGTGCAGCACGAGCCGAGCGACGTCAGCGGTCCCACCGTCACGGTGGTGTCCGCGGTGCTCCGCCGCGGCTACCGCATCGCCGACCGCGTCCTGCGGCCCGCGATGGTGGCGGTGACCGACCGCGCCGACGACGGCACCGCCACCGAACCGGATGCGACGCCCACGACGGAACCCGGCCCCACCCAGGGCCCCTGAGAAGACGCGAGGAGGCGGAGTGACCCAGCGCGACTGGATCGAGAAGGACTTCTACCGCGAGCTGGGCGTCACCTCAAGCGCGTCCGCGGACGAGATCAAGAAGGCGTACCGGAAGCTCGCGCGTGAGCTGCACCCGGACGCCAACCCCGGCGACGCCAAGGCCGAGGCGCGGTTCAAGTCCGTGTCCGAGGCCTACGGGGTGCTGTCCGACGAGAAGAAGCGCCGTGAGTACGACGAGACGCGTGCGCTCTTCGCCGGTGGCGGCGGTTTCGGAGGCGGTGGGGGCTTCCCCGGTGGCTTCGGGACCGGGGCGGCCGGTGGCCAGAGCTTCGACCTGAACGACCTGTTGAACCGCACCGGTGCCGGGGGCTCCGGCGCCGGTGGGGCCGGGGGTCTCGGCGACCTTCTCGGCGGCATCTTCGGCAACCGCGCCGGGGCGGGGCCCACCGGGCCCCGTGCCCAGCGCGGCGCCGACGTCGAGAGCGAGCTGCGTATCGACTTCATCGACGCCGTGCGCGGCGCCGAGGTGCAGCTGAGGCTGTCGTCGCCCGGTCGGTGCGAGCGGTGTGGTGGCACCGGGGCCCGCCCCGGCAGCACGCCGCACCAGTGCCCCACGTGTGGTGGCGTCGGCCTGGTCAGCCGCAGCCAGGGCGCGTTCGCGTTCTCCGAGCCGTGCCGCGACTGCCGCGGTACCGGCCGGATCATCGACGACCCGTGCCCGGAGTGCGGAGGCGACGGCGTCAGCACCCGCACCCGGCTGCTCACCGTCCGGGTTCCGGCCGGTGTGGCCGACGGCCAGCAGATCCGGCTCAAGGGCCAGGGTGAGCCCGGTCGCGGTGGCGCGCCTGCCGGTGACCTGTACGTCAAGGTGCACGTCAACCCGCACCGGCTGTTCGGCCGGTCGGAGCGCAATGCCGACGACCTGACGCTGACGGTTCCGGTCACCTATCCGGAGCTGGTGCTCGGCAGCACGCTGACCGTGCCCACGCTCGACTCCACCGTGTCGCTCCGGATCCCCCCGGGCACGTCGAGCGGGCGCACGTTCCGGGTGCGTGGCCGCGGTGTGCAGCGCAAGAACGGCAAGACCGGTGACCTGCTCGTCACCGTGGAGGTCGCGGTGCCGAGCTCGCTCGACGACGCGGCCACCGAGTCGCTGCAGGCCTACGCCGAGGCCACCAAGTCGTTCGACCCGCGGGCCGACCTGCTCGGGGGCCGGCGATGACCAGCGGCGGCCCCGCGCTACCCCCGGGCGCCAACCCGGACAGCCCCGTCTTCGTCATCTCGGTGGCGGCGGAGCTGGCCGGGCTGCACGCCCAGACTCTGCGCAGTTACGACCGGCTGGGGCTCGTGAGCCCCGGCCGGTCGCCCGGCGGCGGCCGTCGCTACTCGGCTCGCGACATCGCGCTGCTCCGCGAGGTGCAGCGGCTCTCCCAGGAGGAGGGCGTGAACCTCGCGGGCATCAAACGCATCATCGAGCTCGAGCAGCTCGTCGACGAGCTGCGGGCGCGGCTCGACGAGATGGCGCACGACCTGATGGCCGCTCATGCCGCCGCGGACCAGGCCGCTGCCAGTGTCCACGCGTCCTACCGGCGAGATCTCGTGCCGGTGGACCGCCGCCAGGCCCTCGTGGTGTGGCGGCCGAAGACCCGGGAGTGACGAGGCGCGTGTCAGCCCGCTGTCACGACCCGTGGCGGGTTCTCCGGCACCGGGTAGGCCCGCAGCGCGACAACGTCATCCGTTGAGTCGCCCCGGGTCGCGAAGCGCATCTCCAGCGACGTCCCGACCAGCTCGGCGATGGGGCGCGTGACCCGTCCGGTCCCGGTCACCGGCCAGGGCGCACGCAGGTGCGTGACCACCAGATCCTGGACGAGACGAGCATGTGAGCTGCGACCACCGCCAACCCGGCCCGGTCGACATCGGCGGGCATGCCGAGTGTCTCCGTGGCGACGACCCGGTGTCGATCCTGCGAGGTCGAGAGCACGACCTGCGGTCCGGCCGCGGTCAGCGCGAGGTGCTCGGGCACGACCGGTCCCAGCTGGTCGACGATGTGCGCCAACAAGTCGGGCAGGACGGCCGCCCAGCTCCCTGATCTCATCGTGGCGTGATCAGGCATTCGTTCGATGCCGGAAGTGGAACTAGTCCATCGTGAACGGGTCGTACCGGATGCGGTCGAGCGGCGTGCCGGCCACGAGCATCCGGGACACGGTGGCGCGGATCATCGCCGGCGAGCCGCAGACCATCACGTCGTGGTCGGCCCACGCCCCGTAGCGCGTGACCACGTCGGCCAGCGTGCCGCGCTCGGCGCCGGTGCCCGCCTCCTCCTTCTCGACGACTGGGACGATGTCGAGCCAGGTGTTGCTGTAGGAGAGGCGCCGCAGGCTGGGGAAGTCGTAGAGGTCGTCCCACGTGCGGCCACCGACGAAGACCTGCGTGTGGGGCTGGGTCGGCCGCGCGGCCAGATCCTCGAGCAACGCCTTGATCGGCGCCACGCCGGTGCCGCCGGTGACCATCAGGAGGTCGCGTCCCGACTCGACGTCGACGTGCATGCGGCCCATCGGCGGACCGATCCGCCAGGTGTCCCCGATCCGGGAGTGGGCGACGATCGCCCGGCTCACCCATCCGCCGTCGACGGCGCGCACATGGAAGTCGAGCGTGCCGTCCGGCCGGGGCGCGTTGGCCGGGGAGAGGTAACGCCACAGGCGCGGCCGCTGGGGTGTCTCCACGCTCAGGTACTGGCCCGCCCGGTACGGGATCGGCTCGCTGGTCTGCACGGTGATCATCGCGAGGTCCCAGCCCACCCGCTGGTGGTCGACCACCCGGCCCAGCCAGGACGCCGGACCGCGTTCGGCCTGAGCGGCGTCGATCATGGCGTTGGCCACGATCCCGTAGGCGTCGGTCCAGGCGTTCTCCATCTCGGCGGTCCACGCGGGACCGGAGAACTGGCGGATGCTGCCGATCAGCGCCGCCCCCACCGCGTCGTAGTGCTGGGCGAGCACTCCGAACTTGCGGTGGTCGCGCCCCAGCTGCTCGAGGAACGGCATCAGGTCGTCGGGCTGATCCACCATCTGGACGACGTGCACGAGCGCCCGGAGCAGCCGGCTGCGCTGCACCTCCATGTTGATGGGGAACAGGTCGCGGGTCTGTGGGGCGATCCGGAAGAGGGTGCCGTAGAAGTGTCGCCCGAGCTCCTCGGCCTGCGGCTCGACCTCTGCGAAACTGGACCGGATGACGTCGACCATCCCGGACTGCTCGCTGCGGGACTCACCGACGGAGAGGTCGGCGGCGAGCAACTGTTCAGCGGTCATGAATGGCCGGCTCTTCCTGCTCGATGGTCGGGGGGCGGAGGGAGGCGAGTCTCTGGCTGGAGAAGCCTAACGTTCGGAAGGCACTCTGGTGACCCTCCGTTGCCCCGACGATGGGTCTTCTCGCAGCGAGGCGGCCCTGTCCCGCCCGTCCGGGGGCTGCCGGACCGTTCGGCGCACAGTTGTCCGAATCTGCTGTCGGCTCGCGAAAACAAGCAGAGCTGAGTGGAACAGGCTCAACTTTCCTGACGTTGTTCGGAGCGACGGGCACGATGGTGTCCTGGCGACGATGCAGGAGGAACAGGGGATGGACTCCTTCAACCCCACCACCAAGGCGCAGCAGGCCATTTCGGCCGCGGTGCAGGCCGCTGCGCTCGCCGGCAACCCTGATGTCGGCCCCACACACTTGTTGGGTGCCCTGCTGGCGCAGGGCGATGGGATAGCCGTGCCGCTGCTCACGGCGGTGGGTGCAGACCCTGCCGTAGTGCGCACCGAGCTCACACAGCTGGGCAACAGGCTGCCATCGGCGGCCGGCGCCACGGTGAGTGCACCGCAGCTGTCGCGCGACGCGCTGGCGGCGATCACCGCCGCGCAGCAGCTCGCCACGGAGATGGGCGACGAGTACGTCTCCACCGAGCACCTGCTGGTCGGGCTGGCCGGCACGCGTGGTCCGGTCGCCGACCTGCTGCGCCGCCACGGCGCCACGCCGGACGCGCTGCGGGAGGCCTTCGCGAAGGTGCGCGGGTCGTCCCGCGTCACCAGCCCGGACCCCGAGGGCACCTACCAGGCGCTGGAGAAGTACGGCGTCGACCTCACCGAGCGGGCCCGCAAGGGCGAGCTCGACCCGGTGATCGGCCGTGACACCGAGATCCGCCGCGTGGTGCAGGTGCTCTCGCGGCGCACCAAGAACAACCCCGTGCTGATCGGTGAGCCGGGCGTCGGGAAGACCGCGATCGTCGAGGGGCTCGCCCAGCGGATCGTGGCAGGCGACGTCCCGGAGTCGCTGCGCGGCAAGCGGGTGATCTCCCTCGACCTCGGTTCGATGCTCGCGGGCGCGAAGTACCGCGGCGAGTTCGAGGAGCGGCTCAAGGCCGTGCTCAAGGAGATCACCGAGAGCGCGGGCGAGGTCGTCACCTTCATCGACGAGCTGCACACGATCGTCGGGGCGGGCGCCACCGGCGAGGGTGCGATGGACGCCGGCAACATGATCAAGCCGATGCTCGCCCGCGGTGAGCTGCGGCTGGTCGGTGCCACCACGCTCGACGAGTACCGCCAGCGCATCGAGAAGGACGCCGCGCTGGAGCGCCGCTTCCAGCAGGTGCTGGTCGGCGAGCCCAGCGTCGAGGACACCATCGGGATCCTGCGCGGGCTCAAGGAGCGCTACGAGGTGCACCACGGCGTGCGGATCACCGACGCCGCGCTGGTCGCCGCAGCCACGCTGTCCGACCGCTACATCACCGCGCGCTTCCTCCCCGACAAGGCGATCGACCTGGTCGACGAGGCCGCGTCGCGGCTGCGCATGGAGATCGACTCCCGGCCCGTGGAGATCGACTCGGTCGAGCGCGCCGTGCGCCGGCTGGAGATCGAGGAGATGGCGCTGGAGAAGGAGAACGACCCCGCCTCCCGCGACCGGCTCGACGCGCTGCGGGCCGAGCTGGCGGAAAAGCGCGAAGAGCTCTCCGCCCTCACCGCCCGGTGGCAGAACGAGAAGGGCGCGATCGAGAGCGTCCGTGAGCTCAAGGAGCAGCTCGAGGGGCTGCGCGGGGAGTCGGACCGCGCCGAGCGCGACGGCGACCTCGGCAAGGCGGCGGAGCTGCGCTACGGGCGCATCCCCGCGCTGGAGAAGAAGCTGGAGGAGGCCACGGCCGTCACGGCTCCGGATGCCGACGTGATGCTCAAGGAGGAGGTCGGCCCGGACGACGTGGCCGACGTCGTCTCCGCATGGACCGGCATCCCCGCCGGCCGGATGCTCGAGGGTGAGACGGCCAAGCTGCTGCGCATGGAGGACGAGCTCGGCAAGCGGGTGGTCGGCCAGACCGAGGCCGTGCGGGCGGTGTCCGACGCGGTGCGCCGGGCCAGGGCGGGCATCGCCGACGAGAACCGGCCCACCGGGTCGTTCCTCTTCCTCGGCCCCACCGGCGTGGGCAAGACCGAGCTGGCGAAGGCGCTCGCCGAGTTCCTGTTCGACGACGAGCGGGCGATGGTCCGCATCGACATGAGCGAGTACTCGGAGAAGCACAGCGTCGCCCGCCTGGTCGGCGCCCCGCCCGGATATGTGGGCTACGACCAGGGCGGGCAGCTCACCGAGGCCGTACGGCGCCGTCCGTACACGGTGGTGCTGTTCGACGAGGTGGAGAAGGCACACTCGGACGTCTTCGACACGCTGCTGCAGGTGCTCGACGACGGCAGGCTGACCGACGGCCAGGGCCGCACGGTCGACTTCCGCAACACGATCCTGGTGCTGACCTCCAACCTCGGCTCGCAGCTGATCACCGACCCGGCACTCGACGACCGCGGTCGCAAGGACGCGGTCATGGCGGTCGTGCAGCGGCACTTCAAGCCGGAGTTCCTCAACCGGCTCGACGACGTGGTGGTCTTCCACGCGCTGTCCACCGAGGAGCTCACGCACATCGTCGACATCCAGCTCGACGTGCTGCGGCGGCGGCTGGCGAAGCGCCGGCTCACGCTGGAGGTCTCCGACGCAGGCCGCGAGTGGCTGGCGATGAACGGCTTCGACCCCGTCTACGGGGCACGACCGTTGCGCAGGCTCGTGCAGTCGGCGATCGGTGACCAGCTCGCGAAGGAGCTGCTGTCCGGCGACATCCGCGAGGGCGACACCGTCCGGGTCGACCTCGACCCGGAGGCGAGTGGCGGCATGGGCGGTCTGATCGTCGGCCGCGCCCTGCCGGTCACCATCTGAGGCGGCGGCTTCTCACGCACCTGACGGGAGGGTGCTCGGGCCAGACCCGAGCACCCTCCCGTTGACGTGCGCCGGGGTGTAGACCTTGAGGCGGGAACTGCAGGGTGAGTGACCGCGGCCAGGAGGCGACATGACCGGCGAGGAGATCGTGCTCGGCCCATTGCCCGCGGGCATCACGCTCGCGAACGAAGGCATGCAGAAGAAGGTGTGGAACGTGCTCGGCCACACCTACTCGATGAAGGCGGCGGGCGAGTCGAGCTTCGCGTTCGAGACGTTCGACCCGCCCGGTACCGGTGTGCCACCGCATGTCCATCCGACTCAGGACGAGCACATCTACGTTCTCGACGGCGTGTTCACCCTCTATCTCGACGGCCGGTGGGAGACCGCGGGGCCGGGCGACACGGTGCGGATGCCGCGGAACCTGCCGCACGCCTACTACAACCGCGGCGAGGAACCCACCCGTGGGCTGTTCTGGGTGAGCCCCGCGGGCCGTCTCGCCGAGCTGTTCGACAAGCTGCACAACCTCGAGGACCCGGCCGAGGTCGTGCGCGTGTCGGCCCTGTGCGGCGTGGACTTCCTTCCGCCGGGAACCGTGGAAGGGGCCTGAGCGGCTGCGCTCACGTCGTGGGCCGGTCGGCCTGCTGACCTGCGGATCCCGAGATCCGCGCGTAGCTGCTCACCACGGCCTCGAGCTCGGCGGCGTCGATCACGTCCTCCAGCCGGGAGAACCCGTCGGGCGCCCGGCGCTCGACCTCGTCGATCACGCTCTCCGGGCCGCCCACCCGGTTGCGGAGCACCACCTCGCTGGTGGCGGGCAGCCGGTCGTCCTCGTACGCGCGCAACGCGTCGGCGGGATCGGCGTGCTGCACCAGCCGGTGGCCGAGGCTCGTGGCATCGAGGATGGCCTGGCCCGCTCCGTTGGAGCCCATCGGGTACATGGGGTGGGCGGCGTCGCCCAGCAGCGTCACGCGTCCCGTGGTCCAGTGGGGCAGCGGGTCCCGGTCGCACATCGGGAACTCGAGACACTCCCTGGTGGCCCGGACGAGACCCACGTGGTCGACGTGCCGGACCCGGAACCGGTCGAGGTGCGGTTCCAGCTGGGCCGGGTCGGCGGCCCGTGACCAGTCCTGCCGCCCGGGCGGCGGGTCGCCGGGGCGCCCCGCCAGCACGCAGACCGCCCAGTTGGTGAGCCTGGTGCCCGGGGTTGCTCCCCGGCCGATCGGGTAGATCACCAGCTTGGCGGCCGTGCCGCCGGCGATGATCATCGAGCGTCCGGTTCCGAACTCCGGCCAGTCGGTGGCTCCCCGCCACATGAGTACCCCGTTCCACCGGGGTGCGCCCTCGTCCGGGAACAGGATCGAGCGCACCGTCGAGTGGATGCCGTCTGCAGCCACCAGCACATCACCGTGCACCGGTTCGAGGCTGTGGCCGTGCGGATCGACGAACCGCGCACGGACGCCGTCCGCGTCCTGGTCGAAGCCGACGAGACGGTGCCCGGTGCGCACCGCGTCGACCCCGCGTCGTTCGCGTATCGCTGCGAGCAGCACGCCCTGCAGCCGCCCCCGGTGGAACGAGAGCTGCGGAAACGCGAAGCCGGCGTCCGTGCCACACGGTCTGCGGAGGATCTCGTGTCCCAGCCGGTGGGTGTAGAACAGCTCCTTGGTCCGGATCCCCACGTCGTCCAGCCGGTCGAGCAGCCCGAGTCCGGCGAGCTCCTCGACCGCGTGTGGCAACGCGTTGATCCCCACGCCCAGCTCGCGGATCTGCTCGCTCTGCTCGTGAACGACACAGTCGATGCCGTCGTGGTGCAGCCGTAGAGCGGTGGTGAGGCCCCCGATTCCCGCTCCGACGATGATGACTCGCATGACGGTTCCCCCCGTCCGACCGAGACCATCAGGATGACGCAGGTATCCGGATCACACCAAATGTCGGAACCGGCTGCGGGGGTGCTCCGGACTCACCCGGGAGGATGTACCGCCCGAACGAGGATCGTTCGGGTGATCGGGCGTCCGCGCACCTCGGCGACCATCGGTCTAGGCTCCCGCCGTGGGCCTCTCGTCGACGGTGTGGTTCGTCATCGCCGTGATCGCGCTGCTGCTCGGCGCCGCGCTGTTGTTCGCCGACCGCCGCGGCGGCCCCGGTGGGGCGAAGGACCGAAAGCGCTGGGCTGCGACGCACGGCTGGGAGTACCTCGACACCGATCCGGTGCTGCCGAGCCGGTGGCGCTACGGGACGATCCACCAGGGCGGCCCCGGTGTGGCGCGCAACCTGATGAGTGGTGACGTCCCCACGTCCGTCGGGCCGCGACACGCCTACGTGTTCGACCACGAGCAGGCCGGGCGGCTGAACTCCGTGCTGGTGGCGGTCCAGGTGCAGGACCAGCTGCCTGCCGCGGTGGAGCTGCGCCTGCCGTCGGCCCCGCTCCCGGACGACGCAGGGCTCGACCTGCTGGAGCCGGTCGGGGAGCGGTACGCGTTCGTGTCCGACGCCGATGCCGTGCGCCACCTCATCACGCCGCGCCTGGCGGAGGCCAGCGACCAGGTCGGCGACGACGTGGAGCTGCTGTGGGCCGAGGAGTCCTGGGTGCTCGCCACGGCTCCGCTGGGTTCCAGCTCGGAGCGGGTGCAGGACCTGCTCGCCGACCTCGCCGAGGTGGCCACCGTACTGGAGCAGTCGCTCGGCGTCGGGCGCCGCTGACCCGGCCTGCCCCACCCGTTTGCACGTATTCCGCCGAGATGTCCGGATAGTTCGCCGGTAGGCTCCCGGCGTGCCCACCGCCTTGATCACCGGTGCCACCTCGGGCATCGGGGCCGCCTTCGCGTCCCGTCTGGCGCGTGACGGCCGGGACCTCGTGCTCGTCGCGCGCGACCGGGAGCGGCTGGAGTCCGTGGCGGTCCGCCACCGGGCTGCCGGTGTGGCCGTCGAGGTGCTGCCTGCCGACCTGTCGGTCGCCGAGGAGCGCGACCGGGTCGCGGCGAGGTTGTCCGATGTGGACGCCGTGCCGGTCGACCTGCTGATCAACAACGCCGGTTACACGGCCTCCGCGAACGACGACCCGATCGCGGCGGGTGGCCCGGCGTTGCAGCGCCAGCTCGACGTCAACGTGACATCCGTGCTGAGACTGACCGTCGCCGCCGTGCCGGGCATGGTCGACAGGGGTCGCGGTGGCGTCATCAACGTCTCGAGCGTCGCCGGCTTCCTGCCCGGCCGCGGCTCCGTCTACGGCGCGGACAAGGCGTGGGTCACGTCCTTCACCGAAGCGGTGGCCGCCTCGCTCAGCGGCACCGGCGTCCGGGCGCTCGCGCTGTGCCCCGGCTTCGTCCGCACCGAGTTCCACCAGCGCGCCGGGATGGACGTCGGCACGCGGAGCGGTCCGTTCTGGCTCTCCGCGGAGAGCGTCGTCGAGGAGTGCCTGGCCGACCTGGCCAAGGGAAAGGTGGTGTCGGTGCCGAGCCCGCAGTACAAGGCGGTCGTCGCGCTCGTCGACCTGCTGCCCCGGTCGCTGGCGCGGCGTCTCCTGGCCCTCGGCGACCGACACCGCCAGTGAGGTCCGGTCCGCCGCTTGCCAGGATGACCGCATGAACGCAGACACCGAGCGCGACGAGCTGGCGGCACTGGTCCGTGACCTGGGAGTGGTGCACGGACACGTCACCCTGTCGTCCGGCGCCGAGGCCGAGTACTACGTCGACCTGCGCCGCGTCACGCTCGAGCACCGGGCCGCACCGCTGGTGGGCCGGCTGCTGCGGGTGCTCACCGCCGACTGGGAGTACTCCGCCGTGGGCGGTCTGACGCTCGGCGCCGACCCGGTGGCCGACGCCGTCCTGCACGCGGCGGCCGCCGAGCGCCTGGCCGTGCCCGAGATCCCACCGGTCGACGCGTTCGTGGTGCGCAAGGACATCAAGCAGCACGGCATGCAGCGGCTCATCGAGGGGCCGGACATCGTCGGGCGGCGGGTCCTCGTGGTGGAGGACACCTCCACCACCGGGGCATCCGTGCTGACGGCCGTGCGGGCGGTCCGGGAGGCTGGTGCCACGGTCGCCGGTGTCGCCACCGTGGTCGACCGCGACACCGGCGCTCGTGAGGCCATCGAGGCCGAGGACGTGCCCTACCGGGCGCTGCTCGGGCTGGCCGACCTCGGCCTCGCCTGAGCAGCGCCCGGCCGCAGGATTACTTCACCGTGATGCGGACCACGTCGAACGCGGGAGTCTGGTTGGCCCGCTGCATCATCGGGAGGCGGTGCGATCCGTCGCCCGCCCACACCGCGCACTGCGCGGTGCCCGCGGTCGGCATCCCGGTCACGGTCACTGTCACGGTGTCCGGCTCGGCGCCGCCACCGTTGTCCTGAGTCGCGAGGAAGAACTCGGGCGCGGGCGCGGCGTCGGGCGCCACGTCCGTGCTGGAGAGCATCCGGCAGGCGGTGTGGAAGTGCCCGCGCTGCAGGCCCTCCGGCGTCAGGAACGAGCTCTCCAGGTAGTAACCACCCGCCGCGGCACCGAGGAACCGGTCACGCACCAGGTTGCGGGTGCTCACCGAGATCGTGAACTTCTCCTTGACGCCGACGCTGCGGGGCGCGTCCGTGATGAGCAGCGAGGGGCTCTTGTCCTCCGACGCCACCTCACCGAAGGAGGTGCTCACACAGCGGGGAGCGAGCTGGAAACCGTCGTGCGGCGGGAGCTGGCTCCCGGTGCAGTCGGTGCCGAGGACGTCGAGGCCGTTGTTGGCCGGCGGCGCGGGTTCGGCGTCCCCGTCGTCACCGTTGTCACCACCGGCGCCCTCCTCGTCAGGGTCGGCGGAACCCTCGGATCCTCCCGCGTCGCCCGACCCGTTCGACCCGTTCTCGTCGTCGCCCTCCGGCTGGGCGGGAGCGGTGGTCTCGGGGGCCTCCCCGGCGTCGTCGGACGGTTCGGTGGCGGGATCATCCGAGTTGTTACCGGCGGGCACGACGGGGCGCGTCTCGATCGGGGATCCGGAACCGTGGCCGCCGCCCGAACCGTGACCGCTTCCGGAGCCGTGGCCAGAGCTGCCCATCGAGACCCCGTTCCCGTTGTTCGGGGATCCGGCGTACGCGCTGTCGCACGCGGTGGGGAGGACGGTCACCACAATGGCGGCCGCGGAGATCGCCAGCTTGCGGGCCGTGCTCCGGCGTCGTTCGCTACTGGACGGGAACATACTGCTCCGTTTCGGGGTCGGGGAGCGGAAACCGGTGGCCGGGTGGCACAACCGGGATGGATCGGCGCTGACGCGGGGAGCGTGGAGCTAGCGCCGCAGTGAGTGGCGGGAACCCTTACGGCTGGTGAGCCGGTGGGATCCGGTGTCCGACACGGCCCGGTGCGATCCCGTCTCGGAGACGGCCCGGTGCGAACCGGTGTCGGAGACGGCCCGATGGGACCCGGTGTCGGAGACGGTGCGGTGGGACCCGGTGTCGGACGCACTGCGGTAGGACCCGGTGTCGGAGACGCTGCGGTAGGACCCCGACTCGGACACCGCGCGGTACGCCCCCGAGTCCGAGACCCTCCGGCGGGTGCCGGTGTCGGAGATCGTCGAGGTCCGGCCGGTGCCGGCGGTGAAGCGTCCGGTGTCGGACAGGGTGTCGAGCCCCGACCCTATGGACGCCGTCGCCCGGGGAGCGGGGATGGCGGCGACGGCGGTGAGCTCGGGGATAGGCGCCGGAGCGCGCGGGACGGTGACCCGGTTGCGCCGCGCCGCGTTGCGGCCCTTCATGGCGGCGAACAGCGCGATCGCGGCGAGCAGCGCGGCGACGAACACCAAGATCGGCACCAGGAGGTCGGTCGGACCGGTGCCTCCGGACAGCAGACCCGGCGAGGCCTGCGGCAGCGCCGCGTAGTCGACGAGTCCGGTGCTCTCGAGGTACTGGATGTGCCGGCTGACGAACTCGTTGCCCGTGGTGGCGAACTGCCGGATCAGCTCGTTTCGGGTGCTGGCCCGCACCTGCGCGATGATGGGCAGGATGTTGCCGTGCGCCTCGCGCAGCCGCTGGACGAAGATCCTGTCGTAGTCGGAGCCGGTCTGCTGCGAGATCTCGTTCATCCACGCGACCTGCTGGCTGTTGGGGCTGCTGGGCAGCAGGACACCGAGCTGGTCGGCGACCTTGCGCACCTCCTGGTCGAGCGTGCCGTGCTCGCCGGAGATGTGCTTTCCGACCTCCTGGACCTCGGGGGAGCTCGCCTGCTGCTCGGCCTGCTGGCCCGTCGGCTGCTCCCACAGACCGGCCAGCCGGACCTTGACGAGCAGGTCGCGGTCGGCAGGTCCGAGCGGCCCGAACTGGGTCTGCGTCCAACCGCCGGTGCCGGGCGACCCCGACGCCCACGACTGGTACACCGACGCGGACACGGCGAGGATCACGGCGACGATCACCGCGCGACGGAGTATGCGGGGGATACTGCGGAGCATTGGTGCCTTCCTGACGTTCACACGAAGTCGAACTGTTCGGTGTGCACCCGGGCCGGTGTCACACCAAGGGGGTCGAGAGCGCTCATTGCGTCGGTGACCAGCGCAGGCGGGCCACAGATGAAGTAGTCGAGATCGTCGGGGTGCTCCGTGTTCGGGAGCACCATCGAGAGCAGGTCGGGACCGATGTCGCCGGTGTGGCCGTCCCAGCCGTCGTGCGGACGGCGCAGCACCTCGGTGACCACGAGGTCGAGCTGGAAGCGCAGTTCCGCGAGCTCGTCACGGAACAGCAGGTCCTCCGGTGAGCTGGCCACGACGACCAGGCGGTACGGCCGCGGATCCCCGCGGTGCGCGGCCGTGCGCAGCATGCTCATCATGGGCGTGATCCCGACGCCGCCGGCGATCATCACGAAGCCGGCCCCCGCGCCGACGTCGTTGGTGAAGGCACCATGCGGGCCGTCCACCCAGACCGGGGAGCCCGGCGGAAGGCGGCGCAGCGCGCGGGTGAAGTCCCCGGTGTGGCGGATCGTGAACTCGGTGGTGTCCAGGTGTGCGCTGGACGCGATGGTGAACGGGTGCTCCTCGGCGGCCACCGACCGCTCGAGACGGATCCATGCGAACTGGCCAGGAGCGAAGGCCCACGTCGTCGGCGGGCCCCCGTACCGCCGGCGCCTCGGCTCGAGCACGAGCGTGCTCACCGTGGCGTTCTCCCGGCGTACCTCGCGGACCAGGAACTCGGTGGACGGGTCGAACATGGGCCGCCATGCCCAGCGATATCCGAAGATCCCCACCACGAGGGCCGCGAGCATGCCGAAGAGGGTGCCGATCGCGGGCTCGGCCACGAGGTGGTCGAGCAACCACACGTGCAGTGCCGACAGCGTGATCACCGTGACCGCCAGCGCCACGTGCAGCCACCGCCACAGCTCGTAGGACAACCCGGTGCGGCTCTTCAGCACGGCCAGCCCGGCGAGTGCCGCGAGCGCGATGGTCGCTCCGGTGGCGGCTCGCGCCCGGTCGGGGGCGGTCTCGAAGTTCAGCAGCGTGATGTTGGACGGGTCTGCGGCGACCACGCAGGCGAGATGGGCGAAGACCAGCGCCGCGGTGACGACGCCGAGGAAGCGGTGGATGTCGATCACGCTCTCGATACCGAGGGCCCGGTTCAGGGAGCGGAGCCGGGACGGCAGTACCGCCGCACACACGAGCGCGGACAGCGCCAGCAACCCCGTCAGCACCGAGAGGTGGTCCCACAGCGGCTCGACCGGAGCGATCGAGAGCCACACGAGCGACGGCGCTCCGACGATCAGGCCGAAGACACTCAGCCACCCCGTGCGCACCCACCGCTGATCCATGCCCGGGACCGTAGGAGGCGGCGTCCCGCAGGGGTTGCGAAGCTGAGAGCACAGTGGGCCAGGAGTGACGCACGGCGCGACGAGTGGTCCGAGGATTACTCCGAATGTCTCATTTATTGGGCTGTTTGCCGCGTAACGCCTTCAGGTCCGGCGTCCAGAGAGGCCCGAAACGGGGGTCTCGCCACTCGCCGACGGCGCCCCACCGTACGAGGACAGGCGGCGCGGGCGAGCGGCGTCGGCGGTGCGCCGGACGGAGGGAGCTCCGAGGGCCGTGCATTCGAGCCCGGCAAGTCGTCCGTTCCCCGCGTCCCGGTCGTCCGAAACCTCCCTCCGACCGTTCGGCGCTCATTCCCGTTGGTGTCGCCCTCTGTCACATAACGGATGCTCTCCGCTACACGCGAGTGCCCTGTGTCACCCGGCGGGCGCCCTCCGCAACATGCGAGCGCCATCCGTCACCCCGTGAGCGCCCTCCGTGACACCGCGGGTCGTCGCACCAGCCACGTCGACGGACCCGGCGCGGGGGATGATTTCGGCCATGACCGAGGACGCGACCGCACGGGCCGGGAACGAGCCCGGTCCGGGAGTGGTGGGCGCGGTGGCCGGGAACGGGCGACTCGACCACCCGGAACGGGCGACTCGCGGGGAGGAACCGGGCGACTCGCGGGAGGGGGTCGGGCCGAGCGAGTGGGGCGTGCC
>NZ_JAAXKY010000136.1 GCF_012911925.1 Pseudonocardia xinjiangensis
GCCCTGGGAGGCGCAACCGCGCGAGCTGCCACCGCCGCGGGAGCCGCGGGCCCGGGAGCCCCAGCCGTGGGAGGCCCAGCCGCGGGAGCCGTTGGGGCGTGACCCGTTGCAGCCCCGCCAGCGTGACCAGCCGGCGTGGCAGCAGGGAACGCGTGAGCCCCTGTCCCGGGAGCCCCTGTCCCGGGAGCCGCTGCCCCGGGAGTCACAGGGCCGGGAGTTCCCGCCGCGCGAGCCTCAGATCCGGACGCCCCAGCCCAGGGAACCCCAGCCGCGTGACGGCCGGCGGGAGGCCGTGGCGTGGGAGTCGCGGCCCCGCGAGGCTGTGGCTCCGCCCGTCCCGAAGCCCGAGCCCGGTCGGGTCGTCCCCCCGGCGCCCCGGCCCGCCGAGCGGCCGGGTCCGGCCAACGGCCGCTCGCCGCTCGACAACCCGGTGCGGGAGCACCCCACCCAGCAGATGGCGCCCGTGCGCGACGGCCGTCCCGGCGTGCTGGACCCTCTCGCCCCCGGCCGCGCTGCGTCCCGGCGGGCCGGCGCCCCGGCAGACCTCGCCCCCTCCGGGCGCCCGGAGTACGGCGCACCCGCCGCCGGTGATCGCGATTCCGACGACGACGGGCCGCCCACGGAGATCGGCATGGCCCCCGTCGGCGCGGAGGCCTACCACCGCGACCGCACCCGCGAACGGCGCGGCGCACCCGCCGACGACGGCGGGCCGCCCACGGAGGCCTCGGCGCCCGTCGACTTCGACGACCACCCGGCCGGGCTCGGGGGCGTCGATCTCGACGACTTCCACGGCGACCAGGACGACGACCTGGAGCACGACGACCCGGACGGCGACCAGGACCAGCGGGCCGGCCGCCGTCAGCGGGCGGGCATGCAGAAGCTGGCCGACTCGGCGGGCCAGGTGTGGGCCGCGGTGGTGGCCCAGTGGATCGTCGGCGCCATCGGTGGTGCCGCGCTCTGGGTCGGCTTCCGTTTCCTGTGGCGCAGCCTTCCCGTCGTGGCACTGGCCGCGGCGGTGCTCGTCACGGTGGGTCTCGTCGTGGTCGTCCGCGCGCTCCTGCGCAACAGCGACCTGCGCACCACGGTGTTCGCCGTGCTCGTGGGCCTGCTTCTGACGGTGTCACCGGCGATTCTCGTGCTCGTGGGGAGATGACGCCCGTGCAGCCCGCGGTCCGGCCGGCGGCGCCCGTCGCCCTCTCCACCGCTTCGGTCTACCCGGAGCCCACGGCGGCGGCGTTCGAGCTGGCCGCCGAGCTCGGGTACGACGGTGTGGAGCTGATGGTCTGGTCCGACCCGGTGAGCCAGGACGTCGCCGCGGTCGCCCGGCTCGCCGACCGGTACGGCGTGCCCGTGCTGGCCGTCCACGCTCCGTGCCTCGCCGTCACGCAGCGGGTGTGGAACTCCGACCCGATCGTCCGCATCCGGCGCTCGGTGGCTGCGGCGGCCACCCTCGAGGCGCGCACCGTCGTGATCCACCCCCCGTTCCGCTGGCAGCGCCGGTACGCCAGGCAGTTCGCCGACGAGGTCGCACGCGCCGGGGAGCATGTCGACGTCGCGCTCGCGGTGGAGAACATGTTCCCGGTCGTCCGGTCCGGCGTGCGCACGGTGCCCTACAGCCCGGGGTTCGACCCCACCGCGGTCGGGCACGCGCACTACACGCTCGACCTCTCGCACACCGCGGCAGCGGGCACCGACGCGCTCGCCATGCTCGACCGGATGGGTGCCGGCCTCACCCACGTCCACCTCGCCGACGGCAGCGGGGCCGCTCGCGACGAGCACCTCGTGCCGGGTCGTGGCACCCAGCCGTGCGCCGAGGTGTGCGAGCGGCTCACCGGCAGCGGCTTCGGTGGCGTGGTCGTCGTCGAGGTGAGCACGCGCCGCTGCCGCACCCGCTACGACCGCACGGCGATGCTGGCCGAGTCGCTGCTGTTCGCACGGCTGCACCTGCAGCCCACGGCGGGGGCGCGCCGCATGCCCAAGCCCGCCCGCTCCTCGCGGTAGACGCACCTCACACCTGCGTCCGCTGTGGCGGGGTGGCCCACGGTGATAGTTCTGTGCGGTGCTCGATGGAGACTGTCGTCCGATCGCCCGCCAGGACGTGACCCGGTGACGGCACGCGCGGACGTCCGCTCGTCGGGTGGCCCGTCGGCCCCGCCGTTCCGCGGTGCCACCGCGATCGAGGCACTCGGGGACGGCCGGTTCGCGGCTGAGCTCGGGCACGGCTTCGTCCTGGGTCCCAAGGCGCACGGCGGCCTGCTGATGGCGCTGCTGACCAAGGCGGGGCTGGCCAAGCTCGCCGGTGACGCGCCGGGGGCGGCGCCCGACCCGCTGTCGGTGGCGGCTGACTTCCTCCGCGCTCCCGCACTCGGTCCGGTGGAGCTGACCACCGAGGTGCTCAAGCTGGGCCGCACCACCTCGGTCGTGGCGGTCCGGATGAGCCAGGACGGCACGGCGATGCTCACGGCCACGGTGACCGCGGGCCGCCTCCCCGACGACCCGCCGCGCTGGACGGACCTGCCCGACCTGGCTGCGGAGCCGCCAGCCGACGCGATCGACCCCGGCGTGGGCGAGGGGCCGCTCACGCTGGCCGGGTCCTGCGAGCTGAGGCTCGACGCCCGGACGGTCGCCCCCGAGCGAGGGGGGACGGGACAGCCCGTCGTCCGCGGGTGGGTCCGCCCGCGTGACGAGCCGACGGACGTCCTCTTCGCCGTGCTGGCAGGCGACATCCTTCCGCCGTCGGTGTTCAACCTGGGCGGCACGCTCGGCTGGGCGCCCACCGTGCAGCTCACCGCCCTGCTGCGGGCCCGGCCCGCGCCGGGCTGGCTGCGGATGGAGTCGCGGTCGAGCGCCGTCGTCGGGCCGTGGTTCGACGAGGACGTCACCGTGATCGACGCCGCCGGGCGCCTGGTCTGTCAGGCCAGGCAGCTGGCGCTGGCACCACTCGCCCGCTGACCCGACGGCAGCCCGGGCGCGGTGGCCCTGCGGGCTGCAGGGTTACCGTCAGCTCCATGACACGGATCGCTGTGCTCGGTGCGGGCAAGATCGGAGAGGCGCTGCTGGCGGGACTGCTGGCCGCGGGTCGCAGCACCGAGGAGTTGGTGTTCACCGAGCGGCACCCGGAGCGGGCCGCCGACCTCACGGCGCGGCTCGGGGTGGCAGCCGTCGACGTGGCGGGCGCCGCCGAGGTCGCCGACATCGTGGTGGTGGCCGTCAAGCCGCAGGACATCACGCCCGCCCTCGCCGAGCTGGCGCCCGCACTCCGGGCCGGGACCCTGGTGGTGTCGCTGTGTGCGGGGCTGCCCACGGCCCTCTTCGAGGGTGCACTTCCTGCCGGCACGCCGGTGGTCCGGGTCATGCCGAACACCCCGATGCTGGTGGGGGAGGCGATGAGCGCGATCTCTCCGGGCAGCCACGCCACCGACGACCACCTCGCGACGGTGGAGAAGCTCCTCGTCGCGGTCGGCCGGGTCGTCCGGGTGCCCGAGTCGCAGCAGGACGCCGTCACGGCGCTCTCCGGTTCGGGACCGGCCTACTTCTTCTTCCTCGTCGAGGCGATGATCGACGCGGGGATCCTGCTCGGCCTGCCCCGAGCGGTGGCCGCCGACCTGATCGTCCAGTCGGCGTTCGGAGCGGCCCGGATGCTGCGCGAGTCGAACGACCATCCGGTGATCCTGCGGGAGGCCGTCACCTCTCCGGCCGGGACGACGATCGCCGCGATCCGCGAGCTCGAGCGCCACGGGGTGCGAGCGGCCCTCATCGCGGCGATCGAGGCCGCGCACGACCGGTCCGTGGAGCTGGGCCGGGCGGCGGAGCAACGCTGATCATTCGTACGGGGAGCGCCCGGCGGGCAGCGCTGACCCTTCGGACGGGCCCGGAGCCCGAACGGCCTAGTGATGTCACCCTGACGCGGGGCTGAATTCCGCAACGGAGTGCCCTGGGGGTGTCGAAGCCGTCACACCGGCACCGCTAAGCTCACGGGGAACATCTGGTGCCGTACCCGGCCGCAGCCGGGGACGTCCGGTGCGACCACGAAAGCGGTGATCGGATGCCGTCCGAGCCCCCTGAGATCCACCTCGCGCAGGTGCAATTCCTGACGGTGGCCGAGGTCGCGGCGATGATGCGGGTCTCGAAGATGACGGTGTACCGCCTGGTGCACGGTGGGGACCTGCCTGCCGCACGTGTCGGCCGTTCCTTCCGGGTGCCAAAGCGAGCGGTCGAGGAGTACCTCCGCACCGCCTACTTCGACGCAGGCTGACGCCGTCGGAGCACCGTTCACCGCCCGGCGGGCGCAGCGCAGTGGGAACTGCCCGGTAGAGTGGGCCCCCGGTCATCGCCCGGTCAGACGCGCGCTCGTCGCGCGGTAGCCGGCCGGGCACATCACCGCACACCAGTGGCTCGTCGCGGGCCGCTCCACGACCAGGAAGGGTCGCCACGCATGGGTTCAGTCATCAAGAAGCGCCGCAAGCGGATGTCGAAGAAGAAGCACCGCAAGCTTCTGCGCAAGACCCGCGTGCAGCGTCGCAAGCTCGGCAAGTGACGGCAGCGGCCGGCGCCATGTCGCCGGCCGCGCTGCGGTTCACCCGGCCGAGCTACGAAGTTCGCCCGGCCCGGTGTGCCCGCTCACCTCACACCCTGCACGGCCCTGGGAGGTCTAGCATCGGTCACTCGATGCATCCGACCGCATTCCTGGGGTAGAGCCATGACGCCTTCCGTCGTGCTCGTCACGGGGGTGAGCCGTTTTCTGGGTGGCCACCTCGCTGCCCGTCTGGCGGCGAACCCCGCGATCGAGCGCGTGCTGGCCGTAGACACCGTGCCGCCCCCGCGCGATCTGCTACGCCGGATGGGCCGTGCCGAGTTCGTGCGCGCCGACATCCGCAACCCCCTGATCGCGAAGGTCATCTCCACCGCGTCGGTCGACACCGTCGTCCACGCGTCGCTCTCGGCCAACCCCGGCTCGTCCGGTGGCCGCACGGCGATGAAGGAGATGAACGTCATCGGGACGATGCAGCTCCTCGCGGCGTGCCAGAAGGCGCCGTCGGTACGCCGGATGGTGCTCAAGTCCACCACCGCCGTGTACGGCTCCAGCTCGCGCGACCCGGCCATCTTCGACGAGTCCATGACACCGAAGGACCTCCCGTCCGGCGGCTACGCGAAGGACGCCGCCGAGATCGAGGGCTATCTGCGCGGGTTCGCCCGCCGCCGTCCCGACGTGTCGGTCACGGTCCTGAGGTTCTCCAACTTCATCGGCCCACGCATCGACACGGTGTTCACGCGCTACTTCGCGCTGCCGGTGGTTCCCACCGTGCTCGGCTACGACGCACGCGTGCAGCTGCTGCACGAGGAGGACGCGCTCGCCGTGCTCGAGCGTGCGGCCAGCGAGGAGATCCCCGGCGTCTTCAACGTCGCCGCCGACGGTGTGCTGCTGCTGTCGCAGGCCATCCGCCGGGCCGGCCGCATCCCGGTGCCCGTACCCAGCGCAGCGGTCGGGCCCGTCAGCCGCGTCTTCCGCGGCGCCCGCCTGGTGGACTTCTCCCCGGAGCAGATGCGCCTGCTCAACTTCGGCCGGGTGGTCGACAACGGCAGGCTCCGGCGCCAGTTCGGCTTCAGCCCGCGCTGGACCACGGTGCAGGCTTTCGACGACTACGTACGCGGCCGAGCGCTGCGTCCGGTCATCGGCCCGCAGCAGGTCGAGTCGCTGGAACGGCGGCTCCTCGGTGCCGCGAGGTCGTTGCGATGACGCAGCGCCGCAGGCCCGTGACAGCACCAGCAGGGGCAGCACCGACAGGGACATCACCGGCAGGCACATCACCAGCAGGGGAGGGCGTCGTGTCCGAGGCCCGCATCATCCCGTTGCACGTCGACGACGAGGGCCATCCGCAGTGGCGTTCCGGCGGGCAGACCAACGGCCACACGAACGGCCACACGAACGGCCATGCGAATGGCCATACGAACGGCCACGCCCGGCCGGCCGGCGCGGACGCCGGTACGGACCCCGGGCCTGCACCCGAGCCGGCCACCGAGGCCACCCCGCCGGCGTGGGAGGAGGCGCTCACCGAGTCGCTCGCGTTCCTGCGGCGGAGGTTCTCCGGGGACTACGCGGTGGACGACTTCGGGTTCGACGCCGACCTCACCGACAACCTGCTGCTCCCCGCGCTGCGGCCGCTGTACCAGAAGTGGTTCCGCGTGGAGACGATCGGCATGCGGAACGTCCCGGACAGCGGCGGAGCGCTCGTCGTGTCCAACCACTCGGGCACGCTGCCGCTCGACGCGTTGATGACGGCCGTGGCCCTGCACGACGACCACCCGGCCCAGCGGCACCTGCGCATGCTCGGCGCCGACTTCATGTTCCGGTTGCCGGTGGCGGGCTCGCTCGCCCGCAAGCAGGGAAGCACCCTGGCATGCACCCCGGACGCGGAACGGCTGATGTCGACGGGCGAGCTCGTCGGGGTGTGGCCGGAAGGCTTCAAGGGCGTCGGCAAGCCGTTCCGGGACCGGTACAAGCTGCAGCGCTTCGGCCGCGGTGGCTTCGTGTCGGCCGCGCTCCGCACCGGCGTGCCGATCATCCCGTGCTCCATCGTGGGTGCGGAGGAGACCTATCCGAAGATCGGGGACCTGAAGCCGCTGGCCCGGCTGTTCGGGGCGCCGTACTTCCCGGTGACGCCGCTGTTCCCGCTGCTGGGCCCGCTCGGGCTGATCCCGCTGCCGTCGAAGTGGTACATCGAGTTCGGCGAGCCCATTTACACCGACTCCATCGGAGCCGCCGAGGCGGACGACCCGATGACGGTGTTCAACCTGACCGACCAGGTGCGCGAGACCATCCAGCACACCCTCTACCGGCTGCTGAGCCAGCGGCGCAACGCGTTCCTCGGGTAAGGAGCGCTGTCACCGCTTGCGGGCCGCCAGGCCGGCGGCCACCGCCCCGGCGATGGCACCTGCGCCGATCACGGACGGCACGCCGATCCGCGCGGCCTTGCGGCCGGTGCGGAAGTCCCGGATCTGCCAGCCCCGTTCCTTGGCGACGTCCCGGAGCTCGGAGTCGGGGTTGACGGCCACCGCCGTGCCGACGGCGGAGAGCATCGGCACGTCGTTGACGGAGTCGGAGTAGGCCGTGCAACGGCGCAGGTCGAGGCCTTCCGTGACGGCCAGCGCACGCACCGCATGGGCCTTGGCCGGACCGTGCAGGATCTCGCCGACCAGGCGCCCGGTGTACTTCCCGTCGACGCTCTCGGCCACGGTGCCGAGGGCACCGGTGAGCCCCAGCCGCCGCGCGATGATCAGGGCCAGCTCGACGGGCGTGGCGGTGACGAGCCAGACCCGCTGCCCGGCGTCGAGGTGCATCTGGGCGAGCGCGCGAGTGCCGGCCCAGATGCGGTCGGCCATCAGCTCGTCGTAGATCTCCTCGCCCAGCTCGGTGATCTCCGCGACCGTGCGGCCCGCCACGAACGACAGCGCGGTGTCGCGCCCCGTGGTGGTGGAGTACGTGGTCTCGCGGCCGCCAATCCGGAACTTGATCTGTTGCCACGCGAACCCGGCGAGGTCGGCGGTGGTGAAGAACTTCCGTGCGGCCAGGCCGCGCGCGAAGTGGAAGATCGACGCGCCGACCATCATCGTGTTGTCGACGTCGAAGAAGGCAGCCGCGGTGAGGTCGGTCAGCGGGACGTCGGCCGGGCCGCTGTCGCCTGCCGCCACAGCGGCGGCCGCCGCCGCCTCACCGGCACGCACCGCCGGATCGGCCGAGGTGGCCGCGTCGAGCACGCCCGGGGTCTCCGTGGCGCCCGTGAGCTCACCGGAACCCGTGGGCGAGAGGGGTTCGCCGGGCTCTTCTTCTCCAACCACCTACGGGCCTCCGGATGCGGATCGGGTCCCCTGCCACCCTACTGGCGGGTCCGGTCGGACGGTGCGTTTCGGGCGGCGTGACGGACGACGAGACCGCCGCGGAAGGTGATCTCCGCGGCGGCCTCGTGTTCGGTCTCCGGTCGCTCGATGTCAGCCGATGGTGATCCCCGGCAGCCCCGGAAGCAGCGGGGGCAGCGTGATCTGGGGCAGGAACGACGGCGGAGAGTCGTCGTCGTTCTGGTTGTTGCTCGGCGTCCTCGGCCTCGTGGCGCTGGACGTGTCGTCCTCGTCCGAGCCCTGTTCCTCCGAACGGCCGTCGAGCGGCGTCCCGTCGGTGTCGATGTCAGGCAGCAGCGCGGGCGGCTCGCCCGGGCCCGGAGTGCCGGTCACCGCGCTGGACGACGGGTCCTCGGACCCGTCCGGCGAGGTGGTGTCCGAGCTGTGCTGCCTCGAGGGCTGCTCCTCGTCGCTGGTGGAGCCCGCCTTCGTGGACTCCGGGTCGGCCGGCCGGAGAGCACACGCGCCCCTTGCCGGCAGCGGGCCCAGGTCGTCGGCGCCGGAGGAGACCTCCGAGCAGGACGAGCGTGCTGTCAGCGCCTCGGTCCGCCCGACGAGCCGGTCGAGCAGGTCGATGGCGCCGTCGGCGTCGGCCGCAGCGGGCACGGGCAGTTCGGGACGCAGCGAGTTCAGCCGCTCCGCCTGCGTGGAGGCCCACGTGCGGAGGTCGCCGATCGCGGCCGGGTCGCCACCGGTGTCGTCGGTGGCGAGCAGGATGCGTGAGCCCTCGCCCGTGGCCGCGTCGAACTCCTGGATCGCGGACGCGACCAGCTGGGGCCCGACGGGAGCCTGCGGGTTGCGTCCGACCATCTTCTCCACCTCGTCGAGCCTGGTGGAGGCGTTGTCGAGGTGGCGTCGGGCCTTCGCCGCGTTGTCGAAGGTCAGGGCGAGACCGGCCGACTCGGCTGCCCGCTTGAGCGCGTACAGGTTGTCGCCGGGCAGCGCGTTGCGGCTGGCGAAGATCCCGCCACCGGCGATCGCGAGCAGCATGACCATCGCCGCGGTGCCGACGAGCACCGCCCGGCGGCGCAGACCACTCGCCGCTGGCCTGCGAGAGGCGCGGGACCGGCCGGCGGGACGGTTCGGCGTGCTGTGCCGCGCGCCGTGGCGCCCTGGACGAGCGGCTGCCGTGGTGGTGGGGGCCTCCACAGCGGTGGTGGCCACCTCGGTGGCGGCGTCGGGGGTCTCGTCGGGCCGACCGGCGTAGGCCGCGATCTTGCCGGTGACGGCGGAGGCGTTGGTCTCCTCCTGCACCGGGAAGGCGGGCTCGAGGATCCGGCCGAGCGGGGCGGTCTGCTCCTCCGCCGACGGTGGTGGGACGGGTGGACGGGGACCGCTTCCGTGCCGGTCGCCCTGCTCGGCGGCGAGCATGGCCATGAGCCGCTGCTTCGCACGCGCCTTGGCGTCCGGGTCCGGCGCGAAAGCCGCGCCGTGGGACCGCAGCATCGCCACGATCTCCAGCTCCCGGGCGAGGTCGTCGTCGTCCGCGAAGCCGGGGGGTAGCCCCTGCTCCACGGCGGCGGCGAACCGCTCTGCGTCCTTGCCCTGTCCGGCGGGCATGTTGGCCGTCCTCACTGCATCCCTGCGCTGTCAGTCTGCGCGCCGTGGTGGTGCGTGGCGCGACGTTCAGCAGTACAACGAGCCCTGGGGCAGCCGGTTACGGGGTTAAGACCGTTCACCGCATTGAGTCGTTCATTCGCCGCACCTGTAACGCTCTGGGTGCTGTGCGCGATAAGGCGTCCATTCATCGGAGGCCCTCCGGTAGCAACTGGGCGAGCCGGCGGACCGCCCGGTGCTGAAGAGCCTTGACGGCTCCCTCGTTGCGATCCATCATCTCGGCCGTTTCGGCCACCGACAGCCCCTGCAGGAACCGCAGTTGGATGCACTCCTGCTGGTCGGGGTTGAGCTTGCGGACGCACCGCAGCAGCTCCTCGTTGGTGGCACCGTCCAACACCTGCTGCTCGGGCCCGTTGGTGCTGGGCGAGAGCTCGATGATCTCGTTGGTGGTCTGCTCCAGCCGGTAGCGGCTGGACTTCACGTGGTCGAAGATCAGGTTCCGGGCGATCGTGACGAACCAGGCGCCGATGTCCCGGCCCTGGTAGCTCACCGAGCTGATCCGCCGCAGGGCGCGGACGAAGGTCTCCTGCGTGATGTCCTCGGCGAGCGTGCGGTCGCCCATCCGGAAGAGCACGTAGCGGAAGACGACGTCGTAGTACCGGTCGAACAGCTCGCCGAAGGCGACCATGTCGCCGTTCTGCGAGGCCTTGACCAGTGACCAGGCCCCACCCTCCTCAGGGGGGTCCGGCTCGGCGTGCCGCGCGGTCGCGGTCACGGCGTCGTCCGTGCCGTCGGTGTCGTCGGGGGACTCGGCACCGCGATCGTGCGCCGAGTGCCCGGAAGGGCTCAGGACGGCGCCGGACGGCGCCGGCTCATCCGAGGTGTAGGGCCGTTGGCGGGGGAGCGGCGGGCCGCCGGCTGGTGCCGGCCGTGTCGGCCTGGGGGGAGCGCCGACGCGGGGAGCGGTGGTCGGGGGCATTTCTACCTCTCCAGCCGCCGGGGGACGGGCGGTCTGAGTGGGGAGCAGCCGGGGCTGACGCGAGGACCGGGTCATGACTCCCGGCTGGTCCTGTAGCCGTGAGGGACAGGACGCCGCGGGACGTCCCGCGGTGCGCTGGCGGCAACGGTTCTCATGCCACTCCCTTGGGTGAGTCTCGCGGCGATCACAGAGTGTCGGGACGTCGAGTCGGGTGTAGCGGCGGAGCATACGACCGGTGCTGTGTGGCGAAGCACGCACCACCGCTCGCCGTAGGTACGTTCCGGTGAGCGGCCAACTACCCGCGGTCAGTGTCACAGGCAACTGCGTGTCGGTCCTCGACTCGCCTCGGGCATTTGCGACGAGCGTCCTCGTCGCCGCGCCGCACGGTTCTGCCAGACTTCTGGGAGGTGAACCCGCCCGCCGCGCCGACCCCTGGAGAACCGTGCACAGCCCGAGCCACCTCCCCGAGGAGCGGACGCAGGCCCATGTGGCCGATCTGGTGACCCGGGCGGCGGCCCGGGTCCCCGAGCACGCCGCGATAGTGGACGTGACCAGCGGAATCACTCTCACCTGGGCCGAAGTGGACGGCGCCGTCTCCGCCGAGGCCGCCCGCCTCCGCGATGCGGGCGTCGTGGCGGGTGACCGCGTGCTGGTCCGGCTCGGCAACGGAGCGGGATTCTGCGTGGCCGTGCTGGGAGCGCTCCGGGCCGGCGCCGTAGCCGTTCCGTTCGGCCCGATCGGCGTGGCCAGGGAGCTGCAGGTCGTGCTCGCCGACTGCAGTCCGGCCGTCGTGGTGGCTGCGGAGAGTGACGACACCGCGCGTACCTGTGCGGCCGGCACCAGCGCGCAGGTGATCGCTCCGCCCGATCTCGCAGCGCGGGCCGAGGCACCGGCGAGCGGCGCCGGGGGCGGCGAGGACATCGCCCTGCTCATCTACACGTCGGGCACGACGGGCAGCCCGCGCGGCGTCCGGCTCTCGCACCGCGCGCTGCTCGCCAACCGGGAGCAGACCGCCGCACTGCGGCCTGCGCCGGTGATCCCCGTCGACCGCGTGCTGCTGTCGCTGCCCCTGTTCCACGTCTTCGGACTGGCCGCAGGCTTCCTGCAGGTCTGCTGGGCCGGCGCCACCGTCGTCCTCGTGGAGCGGTTCGAGCCCGCCCACATCGCCGAGGTGCTCGTCGAGCACCGGGTGAGCGGGCTCGCGGGCGTCCCGTCGATGTTCCGCTCGCTGCTCGACCTCCCGCCCGACGAGCTGCGGGCCGCCACCGCAGGCGTCCGGCTGTGCACCTCGGGCGGCGCGCCGCTGCCCGCTGAGTGGTTCGCCGCCTTCCGGGCGGCCACCGGGCTGACCATCGTCGAGGGGTACGGCCTCACCGAGGCAGGCCCCGTACTGACCACCACCACGGTCGACGGCGTCGGCAAGCCCGGCTCGGTCGGGCGTGCGCTGCCCGGCGTCGAGCTGCGGCTCGTCGACCGGGACGGCGTCCCGCTCAGCGGGGCTCCCGAGCCGGACGCCGGGGACCCCGACGACGCGGACGATCCCGTCGGCGATCTCGACCTCGAGCTCGGACTCGACGGCGACGTCTTCGACGCGCACGACACCGGGATGGTCGCGGTGCGCGGACCCAACCTGTTCTCCGGGTACTGGCCGGACGGGGAGGGTGGTCCGGACGACGAGGGCTGGTTCCGCACCGCCGACGTCGGCTTCCTCGATGCCGACGGCGACCTGCACCTCGTCGACCGCTCGTCCGACGTCGTGATCGTCAACGGCTTCAACGTCTACCCGCGGGAGGTGGAAAAGGTGCTCATGGAGCTGCCGGGGGTGGCGGAGGGCGCGGTCGTCGGGGTGCCGGACGACCGCACCGGTGAAGCCGTGAAAGCGGTGGTCGTGCCGGCCGCCGGCGCCGAGCTGACCGAGGAGGACGTGCGCGCGCACTGCGTCGAGCGGCTGGCCCGGTTCAAGGTCCCCACGGTCATCGAGTTCACCGACGCGCTACCGAGGACGCCCACCGGCAAGGTGGCCCGGCGCCAGCTGGCGGGGCAGTCGTGACGGCGGCGGACCAGGGCGTGCCGCCGAAGGTCGTCGTGTACACGAGGGCGGGATGCACGTTCTGCGCCACGGCGGAGGCCGATGTGGCGCGGATCTGCGGAGAGCTCGGCCATGGCTGGACGGCGGTCGACGTGGACTCGGACGCCGACCTGCGCGAGGAGTACGGCGACCGGGTCCCGGTGATCATGATCGACGGCCGGGAGCACGGGTTCTGGCGCGTCGAGGAGGCGCGTTTCCGGGCCGCGCTGGCCTGAGGGTCAGGACGGGAGCCCCCGGCCGCCGCCCCGACCGCGTCATGGCCACATGACGCGGCATCGGGCCGCCCTGGAACAGCGACACGGGACCACCACGCTTGCGCAACGGCGTCCGCCCGCAGCAGGAACGGGCGACTCGCGGGAGTGGAACGGGCGACTCGCGGGCGTGGAACGGGCGACTCGCGGGCGCGGAACGGGCGACTCGCGGGCGTCCGGCCGGGGACGTCCGCGGATCGTCATATTTTGCGGGGCACCCCGGCCGGTCCCGGGGTGAGACTGTTTTTGTGAGTACAACGACCGCGGCGCTCCCCGAGTCGGCATCGCCCGCGCCATCCGTCATCTCCCGTGGGTTCGCCGCTCTGCTCGGGGTGCTGGCCGTGGCCGCGGCCGTCGGCTCCGGGCACCTGGTGGCCGGGGTGGTCTCGCCGGGGTCCTCGCCGTACCTGGCGGTCGGCGACACCGTGATCCGGTTCGCGCCGGAGTGGCTCACCGACTTCGCCAAGACCACCTTCGGCACGGCCGACAAGTCCGTGCTCCTGGCGGGCATGGCCGTGGTCATGCTGGTCGTGGCGGCGGCCGCGGGCCTGGCCTCGCGCCGCAGCCACACCCCCGCTGTCGTCGTGGTCGGGGTGCTGGGCGTGCTGGGCCTGCTCGCGGTGGCCACCGCACCCACGTTCGCCCTGCTCGACGTCCTCGCTCCGCTCGCGTCGCTGGGCGTGGGCCTCACGGTGTTCCGGAGGCTGCACGCGCTCGCGCTGCGCACCCGGGAGGCGCCGGACGAGCCGGTGACCGCGGGTGGGGTGTCACGCCGCACGGTGCTCATCGGTTCGTCGGCCGCCGTGGGCGTGGCGTCCGTCGGAGCGGCCGTGGGAGGTCAGCTGCTCGGCCGCGGCGCCGCCGACTCGCGGCAGGCGGTGACGGCTCGGCTCGCGGCGGCCCGGCTGGCCGCGCGCGCGCCCGCGATCCCGGCGAGCGCGGCGTTCCCGCAGCTGGGCACCCCGACGTTCCTCACCGGGAACCCGGACTTCTACCGGATCGACGTGGCGCTGCGGATCCCCCAGCAGACCGCGGAGCAGTGGTCGATGCGCATCCACGGCATGGTCGACAAGGAGATCGTGCTGCGGTTCGACGACCTGTTCGCCCGCCCGCTCGTGGAGCGCACGATCACGATGACGTGCGTCTCCAACCCCGTCGGCGGCAACCTCATCTCGACCGCGAACTTCGTCGGCGTGGACCTGCGCGACATCCTGCTGGAGGCGGGCGTGCGGCCGGGCGCCGACCAGCTGTTCTCCACCAGCGTCGACGGCTTCACCGTCGGCACCCCCACCTCCGTGGTGATGGAGGAGGGCCGCGGCGCGATGCTGGCGATCGGCATGAACGGGGAGGCGCTGCCGCCCGAGCACGGCTTCCCGGTGCGCATGGTCGTCCCCGGCCTCTACGGCTACGTCTCGGCGACCAAGTGGATCTCCGACATGGAGGTCACCACCTTCGATGCCGGCCAGAGCTACTGGGTGGACCGGGGGTGGGCGGTGCAGGGCCCGATCAAGACGGAGGCACGGATCGACGTGCCGAACGGGTACGCGACGGTGCCGGCCGGCCGGGTCACGGTGGCCGGCATCGCGTGGTCGCAGCCGACCGGGATCGGCAAGGTCGAGGTGCGGATGGACGGGGGTGCCTGGCAGCCGGCCGAGCTCGCCACCGACGTCAGCGGGGACACCTGGCGGATGTGGCGCACGGACTTCCAGCTCGCGCCGGGCAGCCACACCGTGCAGGCGCGTGCCACCGACGCGGCAGGCCGGACGCAGACGGAGGCGAGTGCCGACGTCGTGCCGGACGGGGCGACGGGCTGGCCTGCGACGATCTTCAGCGTGGCCTGATCCGGGCCCTGGTCGGCCGTTCCGGCCGGTGCCGGCGGCCATCCGCCGTCAGCCGCCCCGTACGCGCCGTTCGACGTATCCGGCGGCGGGCACGGCACCCGCAGGCGTGCACCACCTCCGGCGTGGCACCGGCGTCGTGGTGACATGTCCCGACCCACCGGGACGTGTCCGAGGAGGAACACCCGTGCGAAACATCCCGCGCCTGGCCGCCGTCGGGGCCGTGGCGGCACTGGCCATGGCGCTGGGGGCGTGCAGCGGTTCCCCGGCGCCTCCCAGCAGCCCGCCGGCCGGTGCCCCGGCCGCCGCGGCGACCTCCGCCGCGCCGGGTCCGCCCGCAGCCGACGACGGCGTCACCACCCCGGCGGAGGTGTTCGGCCCGGGCTGCGCGTCGCTGCCACAGGGAGACGCTCCCGGTTCCCCGGCCGCCACGGCCGGTCAGCCGGTGGTCGCCGCCATCGCCACCAACCCACAGCTGACCACGCTGGTGAGCGCGATCGGGGCGGTACCCGGTCTGGCCGATGCGCTGAACGCACAGAAGTCGATCACTCTCTTCGCTCCGTCCAATGCCGCGTTCGACCAGGCGAAGGCCACCATGGGTGACCAGGCCTTCACCCGGTTGCTCGCCGACCCGCAGCAGCTCGCGACCCTGCTGTCGTACTACGTGGTCCCGCAGCGCTACGACGCGGCGGGCCTGGTGGCCGCCGGGGAGACCACCGAGCTCGCCGGCGGTACGGTCACGATCGGCGGACCCGCCGCCGCACCCACCGTGACCAGCGGGGACGGCACGCAGGCTGCGGTCGTCTGCGGCAACCTCCCCACGGCGAACGCCACCGTCTTCGTGGTCGACAGGGTGCTCCGGCCGGCCGGTTGAGCCCGGTTCCGGCCTCGCGGAGGGGATGGTCCCGATCATCGGCACCGGTTGCCCGCCGCCCGAGGTGAGCACGATGAGCGGGCGTCACGAGGCGACCACCGGTCGTGACCGGGGAAGTACCCGGCCGAGCACGATCAGGTTCAAGATCGCAACTTTGTGCGTGCCTTCACAAGCGACTACCGTGTATTCCAGTCGCCGTCAACGCCCGATCCCGGGGTTACTCGGCCGGGTGCACTCGGCTCCGTGGGGTGTGTGGTTCGGGTCGCCCGTGACGCAGCAAAATCCGAGTACAGCACCATCGAGGAGACGTGAGCGTGACGAAGCCGCCGCAGGCCGGCTCCGAGGACGCGGCCGCCGCGAGCCTGCGGTCCATCCCCGAGGCCAGTGTCGCCCGGCTCGCCGTCTACCTCCGGATGCTCGGTGAGCTCGCCGAGCAGGGTTCCGAGACCGTGTCGAGCGACGAGCTCGCCGCCGCCACCGGGGTGAACCCGGCGAAGCTGCGCAAGGACCTGTCCTACATCGGCTCCTACGGCATCCGAGGGGTCGGCTACGAGATCGCCGCGCTGGTCCGCCAGCTCGAGCGCACGCTCGGGCTGGACCACCTGCAGGCCGTCGCGCTGGTCGGGGTGGGCAACCTGGGCCACGCACTGGCCGGCTACAGCGGTTTCGGGGGGCGCGGGTTCCCGGTCACGGCACTGTTCGATGTGGACCCCGACCTGGTCGGGATCCACATCAACGGCATCATCGTCGAACACGTCCGGTCGATCCCGGAGATCTGCGCCGAGCGCGGGGTCACCATCGGCATGATCGCCACCCCGGGCCCCGCGGCCCAGGGCGTGTGCGACCTGCTCGTCGGCAGCGGCGTCCGCTGCATACTCAACTTCGCCCCGGTGGTGCTCCAGGTGCCACCGGAGGTCGAGGTCCGCAAGGTCGACCTGGCGGTCGAGCTGCAGATCCTGGCGTTCCACGTGGCACGCAAACACCTGGCCGGGCAGGACACGGCCACGCTCGACAGCCGCGTCAACGGGCACGCGGCGAACGGTTCCGGAGGCATGCTCCCGTGAGCGTCTTGGTTGTTGGACTGTCGCACCGCAGCGCTCCGGTGGAGGTGCTGGAACGGGCCGCCGTGGTGGCCGACGAGGTACCGAAGCTGCTCGACGAGATGCTGCACGGCACGCACGTCTCCGAGGCCGTGCTGCTGTCCACGTGCAACCGCATCGAGGTCTACGCGGTCGTCGACGCCTTCCACGGTGGTCTCGCCGACGTCTCGGGGGTGCTCAGCCGGCACGCCGCGATGCCGCTGGCCGAGTTCACCGAGCACGTCTACGTCCACTACGCGGGCTCGGCGGTGCAGCACCTGTTCGCCGTCTCCTCCGGTCTCGACTCGATGGTGGTCGGCGAGGCGCAAATCCTCGGCCAGCTGCGCAGCGCGTACGCCGCCGCCGACGAGGCGGGCACCGTCGGCCGCGTGCTGCACGAGCTCGCCCAGCACGCACTGCGGGTGGGCAAGCGGGTGCACGCCAGCACCGGCATCGACGCCGCGGGCGCCTCCGTCGTCTCCGAGGCACTCGCCGATGCGTCCGCCGCGCTGGGCGGGAGCCTGGAGGGCCGCCGGGCCGTGGTCGTCGGCGCAGGCGCGATGGGTGCGCTGGCCTCCGCCCACCTGCGGCGCGCCGGGGCGGCCGAGATCGTGGTGCTGAACCGCTCGCCCGAGCGCGCCGCCCGCCTCGTGGAGAACACCGTCGCGCAGGGCACCCCGGCACGCTCGGCAGGCCTGGACGCGCTGGCCGCCGAGCTGGTGGCCGCCGACCTGATGGTCGCGTGCACCGGCGCCGTCGGCACCGTGGTCGACCAGGCCACCGTTGCCGCCGCCGTGGCCGGCCGGGCCGCGCGCCCGCTCGCCGTCTGCGACCTCGGCCTGCCCCGCGACGTCGAGGCCGGGGTCGCCGCACTCCCCGGCGTCACCCTCATCGACCTGATCGCGCTGCAGCGCAGGCTCTCGTCCGACGAGCGCGGCGCCGCCGTCGCCGCGGCCCAGGAGCTCGTGGCCGAGGAGGCGCAGGCCTACCTCGCGGCCCAGCGCTCCGCCGAGGTCACCCCCACCGTCACGGCGCTGCGCCGCCGCGCGTCCGACGTGATCGACGCCGAGCTGCTGCGGCTCGACTCCCGCCTGCCCGATCTGGACACCCGCGTGCGCGAGGAGTTCACCAGGAGCGTCCGGCGCGTCGTCGACAAGCTCCTGCACACCCCCACGGTCCAGGTGAAGCGCCTCGCCGAGGGCCCCGACGGCGACAGCTACGCCGCCGCGCTGCGCGCCCTGTTCGAGCTCGACCCCCAGACCACGGCGGCCGTGGCCATCCAGCGCAGCGGCGACGTGATCGCCGCGCTGGAGGCCCGGTCCGACAACCCAGGACCGGAGGAGTCGATCCGATGACCCTTCGCATCGGTACCCGCCCCAGCGCGCTCGCCATGGCCCAGGCCGGCCTGGTCGCCGAGCGGCTGCGCGCTGCGGGGATGCCCGCCGAGCTGGTCGAGGTGGCCACCACCGGCGACCGCTCCAGCGCGCCCGTCGCCGAGCTCGGGGTCGGCGTGTTCGTCTCGGCCCTGCGCGAAGCGCTGGTGCGTGGCGAGGTCGACGTCGCGGTGCACTCCTTCAAGGACCTGCCCACCGCGCCCGATCCGCGGCTGCACCTGGCGGCCGTGCCGCCTCGGGAGGATCCGCGCGACGCGCTGGTCGCCCGCGACGGGATGGTGCTCGGCGAGCTGCCGCCCGGTGCCACTGTCGGCACCGGCTCCGCCCGGCGCCGGGCTCAGCTGCACGCGCTCGGCCTCGGGCTCCGGGTCGTCCCGATCCGGGGCAACGTGGACACCCGGGTCGGCAAGGTCCACGCCGGTGAGCTCGACGCCGTGGTCGTGGCCGCCGCCGGGCTGCGCAGGCTGGGCCGGATCGACGAGGCCACCGAGCTGCTCGACCCGCTGCAGATGCTGCCCTGCCCCGCCCAGGGTGCGCTGGCGATCGAGTGCCGGGCCGACGCTCTGGAGTTGGGTCGTGCACTCGCAGTGGCGCTCGACGACGAGTTCACCCGGGCCGCCGTCACCGCCGAGCGTGCGGTGCTTGCCACCCTGGAGGCAGGATGCAGCGCGCCGGTCGGCGCGCTGGCAGACGTGGTGTCCGACTGGGAACCGATCTCCGGCTCTGCCGGGGGGGACGACGAGGGACGCGTGGTCGACCGCGTGTCGTTGCGCGCCGTCGTCGGCACGACCGACGGGGCGCTGATTCGCGCCTCCGTCACCGGAAACATGGACGACGCCGAGAAGCTCGGGGCGGCCCTGGCCGTCGAGCTTCTCGACATGGGGGGCCCCGCAGCCCTCGGAGAACCGCTGGATCGGGAGATCTGATGAACCGAGCACCGAGTACCCCGGGACGGGTCGCGTTCGTGGGCAGTGGCCCCGGCGATCCCGGCCTGTTGACAATCCGCGCGCGGGAGGCCATTGCGAACGCGCCGCTGATCGTCACCGATCCGGACGTTCCCGAGGCGATCCTGGCGCTGGTCGCCGACGGAGCCGAGGTACGGCCCGCTGTCGGCCAGCCCGCCGACGTCGCGCGCGACCTGGTCGCCGAGGCCCGCTCCGGCCGCACCGTCACGAGGCTGGTCAGCGGTGACCCGCTGACCGTCGACTCGGTGGTGCAGGAGGCCATCGCGGTGGCCGGCGCCGAGGTGGCGTTCGACGTCGTGCCCGGTGTGCCTGCCGGCACGGCCGTGCCCGCCTACGCCGGCGTGCCGCTGGGCTCGGCGCACATCGAGGCCGACGTCCGCGCCGGTGTCGACTGGGCCCGGCTCGCCGCCGCCCCGGGCACCATGGTGCTGCACGCCTCCCCGTCGCACCTGTCCGAGGTGGTGAGCGCCCTCACCGAGCACGGTCTCGCCGCGCAGACGCCGGTCGCGGTCACCGCGAGCGGCACCACGACGACGCAGAAGTCGGTGCAGGCCACCCTCGCCACCATGGTGTCGGAGGCATCCGACCTCGAGGGCCCGCTGGTCGTCACCGTCGGCGCCGAGGTGGGGCTGCGCAACGAGCTGTCCTGGTGGGAGTCCCGCGCGCTGTACGGATGGCGCGTGCTGGTGCCCCGCACCAAGGACCAGGCGGGCGCGATGAGCGACCGGCTGGCCGTGCACGGCGCCACCGCCGAGGAGGTGCCGACGATCGCCGTCGAGCCGCCGCGCTCGCCCACGCAGATGGAGCGGGCGGTCAAGGGCCTGGTCGACGGGCGCTACCAGTGGGTGGTCTTCACCTCCACCAACGCCGTCCGTGCGGTGTGGGAGAAGTTCGCCGAGTTCGGTCTCGACGCCCGCGCGTTCTCCGGCGTCAAGATCGCCTGTGTCGGCTCGGCCACCGCCGAGAAGGTGCGCAGCTTCGGCATCGTGCCCGAGCTGGTGCCGTCGGCCGAGGAGTCGCAGGAGTCCTCGTCCGAGGGACTGCTGGGGGTCTTCCCGCCCTACGACGACATCCTCGACCCGGTCGACCGCGTGCTCCTGCCCCGCGCCGACATCGCCACCGAGACGCTCGCCGCGGGCCTGCGCGACCGGGGCTGGGAGATCGACGACGTCACCGCGTACCGCACGGTGCGCGCGGCACCGCCGCCCGCCCCGATCCGCGAGGCGATCAAGACCGGTGGGTTCGACGCCGTGTGCTTCACGTCCTCGTCCACGGTGCGCAACCTGGTCGGGATCGCCGGCAAGCCGCACGCCCGCACCATCGTCGCGTGCATCGGCCCGCAGACCGCCGAGACGGCCCGCGAGTTCGGCCTGCGCGTCGACGTGCAGCCCGACGAGGCCCGCGTGCCGGCACTGGTCGACGCGCTGGCGGCACACGCCGCCCGCCTGCGGGCGGAAGGCGCCCTCCCGCCCCCGAAGAAGGCGAAGGCCCGCCGGGGGG
>NZ_JAAXKY010000137.1 GCF_012911925.1 Pseudonocardia xinjiangensis
GGTCGGGGGGCAGGGCCAGCACCACCCCCGCGGCGACGGCCCGGGCGCCGCGCACCAGCTCGGCCGCCAGCTCCACCCCGGCCCGGGCGGCCCGGTCGCCGGCCTTCTCGCCGGCACTGTCGCCGCGGTCGTGTTCCGCGCGTTCGAGCGCGTCCAGCGCCGCGGCGGGCACGGTGGTGTCGGGAACCTCGTGCGCGAGGTACTCCGCCTCGGCGAAGCTTCGCAGCGGCCGGACGGACACGAGCAGCGGCGCGGCCTCGCCCAGCGCGTCGCGCAGCCGCCGCAGCGAGTCGAGGTCGTAGACGGGCCGGGTGACGAGGAACTGCGCCCCGGCCTCGACCTTGCGCAACGCCCGGGCCGCCTCGGCCTGCCGGTCGTGGGAGCCCGGCGCCACCCGCACCCCGATCTCGAACGCCGTCTTGCCCGCCAGGCGCAGCCCGTTGCAGTCGCGGCCGTCGTTGAGGTCCGCCAGCAGCTCGACCAGGCCGATCGAGTCGACGTCCCACACGCCGTCGACGTTCGGGTAGTCGCCGAGCAGCGGGGGGCTGCCGGTCTCGCACACCACCCGCCGCACGCCCAGCGCGTGCGCGCCGAGCAGGTCGGCCTGCAGGGCCATGATCGTCCGGTCCCAGGTGGTGACGCTGGCGACCGCCTCCACGCCGAGCTGGTTCTGCAGGTGGACGGCCAGGTTGACCGGGCTCAGCTGGGCGCGGGGTCCGTCACCGGCGGGCACCCACACCCGGTTCACGCCCAGTGCCTGCACCGCCTCCGCCCGCGCCATCGCCTCGGCCACGTGCCCGGCCTGCGGCGCCTCGATCTCGGCCAGCACCCGGAACCGGGGGCCGGTCCGCTCGGCGTCGGCCGGGACCTCCGCCGGGGGTGCCGCGGCGACGGGTGCGCGGTGGGGCGGGGCACCGGTCACGGTGCGCGCGACCGCCCGGACCGCCGCGTCGAGGTGGCTCGGGGTGGTGCCGCAGCAGCCGCCGACCACCGAGACGCCCGCGCCGACGAGCAGCTGCGCGTAGCGGGCGAAGTAGTGGGCGTCCACGTCGTAGGAGAACCGGGGACCGCTGGTGCGGCGCGGCAGCCCGGCGTTCGGCAGCGCCGAGAGGGGCAGGTCCGTGTGGCCCCGCAGCTCCTGCACCACGGCGAGCACGCCCTGCGGGCCGAGCGTGCAGTTCGTGCCGAGCGCGGCGACGGGCAGGCCGGCCATGGCGGCGCACACGTCGTGCGGGGTGTCGCCGCCGAGGGTGCGGCCGTCGGCGGCGAAGGTGGCCTGGGCCAGCACCGGCACGCCCGTCGAGACGGCGACGGCGGCGGCCTCCACCAGCTCGTCGAGGTAACCGAAGGTCTCCAGCACGAGGACGTCGACCCCGGCGGCGACGAGCGCGGCGACCTGCTCGCGCACCGCGGCCTCCCGGTCGGCCGGGGCGACGCGGCGCCGCTGCTGCAGCGTGACGGCGGGTGCCACGGACCCGGCCACGACGACGGGACGGCCCGCCGCCGCGGCCGCCGCCCTGGCCACGCGCACCCCCGCCACGTTGATCTCGGCGGTGCGGTCGCCGAGTCCGTGCACCTCGAGCCGCAGCGGGCCCGCCCCGAACGTGTTGGTCTGGATGAGCTCCACACCCGCGGCGAGGTAGCTGTCGTGGATCCGCCGCACCTGCGCCGGGTCGGACAGGTTCAGCTCCGGGAGCGCCCGCTCCAGCGGGCTGCCCGCGGCGTGCAACACCGTGCCCATCGCGCCGTCGGCGACCAGCACCCCCTGGGCCAGCCGCTCGACGAACCCCACCCGGAGGTCAGCAGGCTCGCTCACGACACGTCTCCCAACACCTGCAGGATCTCGCAGGCCAGCTGCGCCATCAGACGATCACGGTAGTGGTCCAGCCGCAGCCCGGCGATCTCCTCGACGCGCCGGATCCGGTAGGTGACGGTGTTGGGGTGCACGTGGAGCTCCCGCGCGGTGCGCTGCGGGCTGCCGTTGCAGCGGAACCACTCGATCAGCGTGCCGACCAGGTCGGCCCGGTGCTCGCGGTCGCGCACCAGGTCACCGAGCACGGAGGTGGCGAAGGCGCGCAGCTCGCCGAGGTCGGGCACCTGCAGCAGGAGCCGGTGCACACCGAGGTCGTCGAAGGCCAGCACGGCGGGCGCCCGGCCCATCCGGCGCGCGGCGTCCACCGCGCTGCGCGCCTCGGAGTAGGACCGGGAGATCTCCGCCGCCGTGCGGCAGCAGCCGCCCACCCCGGCGACGATGCCGGCGTCGGGATGGCGGTCGAGCACCGCCGCGCGGCACCGCTCGGCCAGCGAGCGCACTCCGTCGAGGCCCCCACCGCGCCCCGGCGGTGCCGGGACCACGGCCACGACCTCCGTGTCACGTGCCGCCACGATCGCACCCGGCAGCCGCCGCCCGATCGCCTGCTGGGCCAGCGCGAGCACGCGGGCGACGTCGGCGGACGCCCGCCCACCGTCGAGCAGCCCCACCGACAGCACGTGGTGGTCGGTGCCGCGGACGAAGCCGAGGTGCCCCGCCCACCGCTCGGCCTCGCCGTCGTCGCGGTCGCGGGCGAGCAGCAGCCCCTCGATCAGATCGGTGCGCGCCCGGCCCGCGGCGGCGGCGACCACCCGCTCGCGGCCGAGGATGATCCCGCAGATCGTGGCGGCGTGCTCGGTGAGCAGGAGGTTCAGGTCGTCGTCGAGCTCCTGGTCGGCGGGCCGGGGGTGCGCGGGCGGCAGCGTCACGAGGTGCGCCGCGACCTCGTCGCCCACGAGGATCGGCGCCACCACGATCGGTCCGGGTGCGGCGCCGAGGCCGGGTAGCGACACCGGCCTGCGGTTCTGCGCCGCGGCGTCCAGCACGGGGCCGAGCGAGGCCGACACCGCGGTGTCGGCGAGCCGCTCCCCCGCGTCGGCGGGAGCCGCGGCCAGCACGTCGACCGCGGGCCCGAGCACCGCGACCGCCGACCCGGTGCGGTGGGCGACGAGCCGGACCACGCCGTCGACGTCGGAGTCCTGCGAGGCGAGGCCGGACAGGTGGCTGTAGACGGCCACGAGTTCGCGCAGGAGCACGTTCTCCCGCCGGTCGCCGGCGGTCGGCACGGCGGTGACCACCGGTGACCGACGAGCCGGCGCAGGCATGGGAGCAGCGTAATCGGCTCTGTCCGATCACCCCAAGGATCAGTGGTCATGATTTGTGTTCCGGCACATGTGATCGGCACCACGGGCTGGATAACGTCCCCGGCAGCGATCAGGACGGCGAGCCGGAGGAGCAGGCGTGGACACGACTTCGAGGTCCGGACCGGACGTGCGAACGGGCGCCGACCACTCGCCGATCGGCCCGCTACTGCGTGAGCTCCAGCGCATCTCGGGCCACGCCGACACCGAGCGTGCCGCCGCTGACCAGGCACTCATCGCCGAGCTGCGGGAGGAGATCACCGCGCTGAGGGCGGCGGTGGCACACCTGCGTGCCGGGAGCGCCGCGCTGCCGGGGCACCTCAAGCCCGTGGTGGCCCGCGCCATGGTGGCCACCGAACGTGCGGCCGGAGGCGCGTCGAATACGGCGTGTTGAGAATCCGGGCGGCTGTGATCGGCCACAAATCACACGCCCTCGGCGACTCGACGGGCTGGCGACTCGAAGGGGAGGCCACCGGTGTCCGACCTGCCGCACCCGACCGCACCGCGACCCACGGCCCGCGCCACCTACCGCCTCGCTCCCGTGCTGCGTCCGCGTGGCGCCCACCGCAGGCTGGCCGGCTGGCTGGAACGGTCACCGCGCGCCCTGCGCGTGTTCACCACCTCCGAGCGCCGCAGCAAGGAGCGCCTGTTCGGCTGCCGCATGTGCGGGCAGTGCGCACTCCCCGCCACCGGCTACGCCTGCCCGATGACGTGCCCCAAACAGCTGCGCAACGGCCCCTGCGGCGGGGTGTCCCCCCTCGGCGAGTGCGAGGTGTACCCGGGTGAGCGCTGCGTCTGGCTGATCGCCCACGAGCGCGCCGAGAGCGCGGGACGGGCCGCCGACCTCGCCCGGTTGCAGCGCCCGGTCGACCACCGCCTGGCCGGAACGAGTTCCTGGGTCAGCTACTGGCTCGGCCGCGACGAGCACCTCTGGACCGGCGACGACGGGCTGGCCGCTCCCCCGGCCGTGCACCGGCCCTCGGTGGACCTCGGCCTGCCGCGGGTGCGCCGGTGAGCGCCCGGGCGGGCGAGGCCCGGCACCCGGTACCGACGCCCCCGCCGCGGCTGCCCGCGGCGCGGGGCCTGCGCGGGGCGCTGGCGGCGGGACGGTTCGCGGTCACCGCCGAGATCGGGCCGCCCCGCGGGGTCGACCGCACCGCGATCACGCGCTCGGCCGCGCTACTGCGGGGCTGGGTGGACGCCGCCAACGTCACCGACAACCAGGGCGCGCACGTCCGGCTGTCCAGCCTGGCCGGGAGCCTGCTGGCCGCCGAGGCCGGTGTGGAGCCGGTGATGCAGCTGACCTGCCGCGACCGCAACCGGATCGCGCTGCAGTCCGATCTCATCGCCGCCGCGACGCTGGGCGTCCCCAACGTGCTGCTGCTCACCGGCGACCACCCCGTCTTCGGCGACCATCCGGAGGCGAAACCGGTGTTCGACCTCGACAGCGTCCAGCTGGTCTGGGCGGCCAGGACGATGCGCGACGACGGGCTCCTGCTGTCCGGGCGGCCGGTCGACCCCCGGCCGGGTTTCCTCATCGGTGCGGTGGAGAACCCGTTCGCCCCGCCTGCGGGCTTCCGGGCCGCACGGCTGGGCAAGAAGGTCGCCGCGGGCGCCGAGTTCTGCCAGACCCAGTTCGTGTTCGACGTCCCGGCCTTCGCCCGCTTCATGGCCGAGGTCGCCGACCGCGGCCTCGACACCCGCTGCGCCGTCCTCGCCGGAGTGGGACCGATCCGGTCGCTGCGCGCCTACGAGTTCATCCGCACGAAGGTGCCCGGCGTCCACGTCCCTGACGAGGTCGGCCGCAGGCTCCGCGGCGTCCCGGCCGACCGGGTCGCGGCAGAGGGCGTGACGCTGTGCGTGGAGACCATCCAGGCGCTGCGCGAGATCCCCGGTGTCGCCGGGGTGCACGTCATGGCCTTCGGCTACGAGCGCGGGATCCCCGAGATCCTCGAGCGGGCCGGCCTGGAGAGGAGTGCTCGTGCTGGTTGAGATCCGGCCGGCGGCCCGGCTGCGCGGCAAGAACGCGGTGGATCTCACCGCGGCACTGGCCCCGGTGTTCGGCGCCCTCACCACCGAGACCGACGACGCCGGGCCGGTCACCGACCTGTCCCGGCTCCGGGTGGTGGCCGACTGGGTCCAGTACCGCAACAACTTCCGCACCCCCGTCGAGCTGCGCCCGGTCGTCGGCGGCGGCCCGCCCGAGCTGGCCCTGGACCTGCGCGGGATCTCGGGGACCGGAGCGGACGCCGTCACCTCCGGCGCGGCCGCCGCGCTGCGGGCCCACCACAGCGGTGGCGCGGGGTCGCGGCACCTCACCCTGGAGGAGTGGGGCCCCACCCGCGACAGCGCGATCTGGGCGTTCAACTCCCTGTACTGGCAGCACCTGCAGCTCTGGGAGGAGGCGACCGGGCAGGGTTACGAGTCGGCGCTTCCCGGCGGGCAGAGCGACGCGCGCCACCTCGAGCCCGTCCGGGCGACCATCGGCAAGCTCTTCGCGATCTGGGACTCGCTCGCCGACCGCCGGGCCCTGCCCGAGGAGCTCTACGTCGTCGAGCTCGGGGTGGGCAACGGCAACCAGGCCGGTACGTGGCTCGACACGTTCGTCGAGATGGACCGCGCCCACGGCCGGGAGTACTACCGGCGCCTGCACTACCTCATGTGCGACTACTCGCCGCACGTCCTGGAGCTGGCCAGGGCCACCGTCTGCGACCACACCGAGCACGTCAGCTCGTTCGTCCTCGACGCGCAGCGCCCGCTGACCTCACTCGCGTTCCTGCGATTCAAGGTGTTCTTCGTCTACATCTCCAACGTCTACGACAACCTGCCCACCGACGAGATCGCCACGATCGGGCAGCGCGAGCACCTCGTCGAGGCGCGGGCCTACCTCCCCGACACCGACGCCACGGCGATCGCGGCCGGGCTCGGGATCGAGCCGGAGACACTCGGCGCACTGGTGCAGAAGCTGCTGCGCCTGGGGCCGCCCCTGCTCGCCGAGGCCTACCCGCAGCACTTCGCCGACGTACCCGCCGCGGTGCAGTTCTGGCGGGAGTGCTGGCAGGCGCTGAAGCTCCAGGAGCGCTACGTCCCGCTGCACGGCCTCGACACGTACGAGATCGCACCCGGCATCAGCGGCGAGCTGCTCCGGCCCCTGCTCGCCACCGGGGGCGACGTCCGGATGCACGTCTCGAACGGCGCGGCCACCAGCTTCGCCGAGACGCTGCCGCTGCTGCACCCCTACGGCAGGCTGCAGTGCCACGACATCGTCGTCACCGACCCGCACCAGTACCGCAGCGGGTTCCGCGGTCCGGGCAAGTACGACGGGTCCGTGGTGAACTGGGTGAACGGGCCGCTGCTGGCCCACATCGGTGCCCGCAAGGGTTTCGACGTCTCGTTCGCGCCGTTCCGGCGCAACGGCAGCAACATCATCACCATGACGGCGGACGTGAGGGACTGATGGGCGTGGTGACGGCCGGGGTCACGGAAGTACCGGCGGCGACCCCGGAGCGCCCGGCCGCGGTCGGCGGCGGCACCCCGGGGACGGGCCGGCTGCTGCTCCCCACCACCGTGATCGGATCATGGTCCGTGCCGGACTGGCTGGAGCGCGCGAAGACCGGCGTCCACCACGGCAGCGTCAGCCGCAGCCAGCTCGCGGACATGCACGACATGGCGGTGAAGGCCGCGCTGAAGGACCAGGAGGTGGCCGGCATCGACATCGTGTCCGACGGCGAGCTGCGCCGCGACAACGACATCGATTACCTGCTCGCCCGCGTGCCCGGCGTCGAGGTCCGCGACGCCGTGAAGGCCTTCTACTTCGACTACCTCGACCTGGAGCTGCCCCGGCCGCTCCCGGAGCCCGGTCCCGGCGTGCTCGGGCTGGTCCCGGACCTGGAGTTCACCCTCGCCCACACCGACCGTCCGGTGCGGTTCTCGATGACCGGGCCGTTCTCCCTGTCGCAGCGGCTGCGCTGCGGTGCCTACCCCGACCGCGCCGACCTCGTGCGCGCGCTCGCCCGCGTGCTCAACGCCGAGGCCCGCGCGCTGGCCGGGGCGGGTGCCCAGCTCCTCCAGATCGACGAGCCGCTGCTGGCGGGGCACCCTGAGGACGTGGGGCTCGCGGTGGAGGCGGTGAACATCGTCACGGAGGATGTTCCGGTCACCTGGGCACTGCACGTCTGCTACGGCAACCGCTACGCCCGCCCGCTGTGGGAGGGCCACTACGACTTCCTGTTCCCCGCCGTCCTGGACGCCGCGGTCGACCAACTGCTCCTCGAGTTCGCCCGCAAGGGCGACGAGGACCTGCAGCTGATCGAGCGCCACGGGTGGGAGCGCACGCTCGGCGTGGGTGTCCTCGACGTGAAGACGGCCGACGTCGAGCCCGTCGACGTCATCGAGAAGCGCATCGAACGAGCCCTGCAGGTGGTGCCGGCCGACCGCATCGTGGTCACGCCGGACTGCGGGCTGCGCCACGTGCCCGCCGGCGCCGCCCGCGCGAAGCTGCACGCCATGACCACCGCGGCCGCCGCCGTCCGCGACCGTATCCCGAAGGAGAACACGTGATCCCCCTGGCCGAGAACGAGCACCTCTTCACGTCCGAGTCGGTCACCGAGGGCCACCCCGACAAGATGGCCGACCAGATCTCGGACGCGATCCTCGACGCGGCGCTCGCCGCGGACCCGGCCTCCCGTGTCGCCTGCGAAACACTGATCACCACCGGCCTCGTCGTACTGGCGGGCGAGATCACGACGACGGCCACCATCGACTTCGCCGAGGTCGTCCGCAAGACGATCTGTGAGATCGGCTACGACAACGGCGCCTTCGGGTTCGACGGCAGGCACTGCGCGGTGATGGTGGCGCTGGACAAGCAGTCCCCCGACATCGCCCAGGGCGTCGACGTGGCCCACGAGCACCGGGGAAACCTGTCCGAGGACGAGCTCGACAGCGCGGGCGCGGGTGACCAGGGCATGATGTTCGGCTTCGCCACACGCGAGACCCCCGAGCTCATGCCGCTGCCGATCGCGCTCGCGCACCGGCTCTCCCGGAGGCTGGCGGCCGTGCGCAAGGACGGCACGCTCCCCTACCTCCGCCCGGACGGGAAGACGCAGGTCACGGTGCGCTACCGCGACGGCGTCCCCGTCGCCGTCGAGAAGGTCCTGATCTCCACGCAGCACGCCGAGGAGGTCTCCACCGAGCAGATCCGTGCCGACCTCTGGGAGCACGTCGTCACCCGCGAGATCCCGGCCGAGCTGTACTCCGCCGAGCAGCTCAGGGACAACTACTACGTCAACCCGACCGGCCGCTTCGTCATCGGCGGCCCCGTCGGCGACGCAGGCCTCACCGGCCGCAAGATCATCGTCGACACCTACGGCGGGTTCGCCCGCCACGGCGGCGGCGCGTTCTCCGGGAAGGACTCCTCCAAGGTCGACCGGTCCGCCGCCTACGCTGCTCGGTACGTGGCGAAGAACCTGGTGGCCGCCGGGCTCGCCGACAAGGTGGAGGTGCAGGTGGCGTACGCGATCGGGGTGGCCAGGCCGCTCTCGGTTCTGGTGGAGACGTTCGGCACGGAGCAGGTGTCTCCCGCCATCATCCGCAAGCTCGTCGACGAGCACTTCGACCTGCGCCCGGCGGCGTTCCGCCGTCAGCTGCAGCTCGACCGCCCGATCTTCGGCAAGACCGCCGCCTACGGGCACTTCGGCCGGGACGACCCCGACTTCACGTGGGAGCGCACCGACAAGGCCGCCGAGCTGCGCGCAGCGGCGGGGCTCGCCTGATGGGCGGATTCCCCTCCGACCTGCAGATCGCGAAAGCCGCCACGCTCCTCCCCCTCGGTGACATCGCCGCCGGGATGGGGATCGGCTCGCACCTCGTCACGCCCTACGGCCGCCAGGTGGCGAAGATCGAGCTTGACGCGATCGAGGAGCTCGCCGACCGGCCGCGCGCCAAGTACGTGGTGGTCTCCGCCGTCACCCCGACGCCGCTGGGCGAGGGCAAGACCACCACCACCGTCGGGCTCGGCCAGGCGATGCACCACATCGGCAAGCGCGCCACGATCGCGATCCGGCAGCCGTCGATGGGCCCGACGTTCGGTATCAAGGGCGGCGCCGCGGGTGGCGGCTACTCCCAGGTCGTGCCGATGGAGCAGCTGAACCTGCACCTCACCGGCGACTTCCACGCCGTCACGGCCGCGCACAACATGCTCTCGGCGGTGCTCGACAACCACCTGTTCCAGGGCAACGAGAGCGAGATCGACCAGCACAACATCACCTGGCGCCGCGTGCTCGACGTCAACGACCGGGCGCTGCGCAATGTGGTCGTCGGGCTGGGCTCGCGGCTCGACGGCCTGCCGCGGCAGACCGGGTTCGACATCACCGCGGCGTCCGAGGTGATGGCGATCTTCGCCCTCGCCCGGTCGGTGCCGGAGATGCGTGAGCGCGTCGGCCGCATCGTCGTCGCCTACACCCGCGACGGGAAGCCGGTGACGGCCGAGGACATCGGCGGCGCCGGGTCGATGGCCGTGATCATGCGGGACGCGATGGCGCCCAACCTGCTCCAGACGTTGGAGAACACGCCCGTGCTGGTGCACGCGGGCCCGTTCGGCAACATCGCGCACGGCAACTCGTCGGTCGTCGCCGACCTGATCGGCATCCACTCGGGCGACTACCTCATCACCGAGGCCGGCTTCGGCGCCGACATGGGCGCCGAGCGGTTCTTCAACATAAAGTGCCGGGCGTCGGGCCTCACCCCCGACGCGGCGGTCGTCGTCACCACGGTGCGGGCGCTCAAGGCCCACTCGGGCAAGCACCGCATCGTGGCCGGGCGTCCCCTGCCGGAGGCGCTGCTCGCCGAGAACCCCGACGAGGTGCACATCGGCGGTGCGAACCTGCGCAAGCAGATCGAGAACATCCGGGTGCACGGGGTGCCCGCGGTCGTCGCGATCAACGCCTTCCCCGGCGACCACCCCAGCGAGCACGCCGCGATCGCCGAGATCGCGGCGTCGATGGGCGCCCGCTCGGCGGTGTGCACCCACTTCGCCGAGGGCGGCCGCGGCGCCACCGACCTGGCCAGGGCCGTGGCCGAGGCGGCGGACGAGCCGTCGGAGTTCCGGTTCCTCTACCCGGAGTCGGCCCCGCTGCGGGAGAAGATCGAGATCGTGGCCCGGGAGATCTACGGCGCCGACGGCGTGGACTACGCCCCACCCGCCGCCCGCCAGATCGACTCCTACGAGCGCAACGGCTTCGGCCACCTGCCCGTGTGCATCGCGAAGACGCACCTGTCGATCTCGTCGGACCCGTCGCTGACGGGGGCGCCGACCGGATGGCGGCTGCCGGTGCGCGAGGTACGCGCGTCCGTCGGCGCCGGGTTCATCTACCCGATCTGCGGCGACATGCGCACCATGCCCGGCCTGGGTGCGCACCCGGCGGCGCACCAGATCGACCTGGACGCGGCAGGCGAGATCATCAACCTCTCCTGACCGGGCTCCGCGCGGTTCAGGAAAGCCACTTTGCCGCCCGCACAGGGCAGGAAAGTGGCTTTCCTGAACCTCTGGGTGGTGGGTCGCGCGGCGCTGCGGGGTACCCCGCTCGATGACCTCTCACCAGCAGCCGGAGCACGAGCCCGCCGAGGCCGCGCGGCCCACCCTCGACCGGGGCGACAGCCCGGACACCCTCGACCCGGACGCGCTGGAGGCGGGGGACGACGACGGGCCCGAGGAGGACCCGCCCCCCTCCGAACCCGAACCGGAGTGAGCGCGGCCGTCGCGGTCCGTGGCGTACCCCGCCCCCGATCGGGGTACGAACCGGACATGCCACCCAGCGTTGTTGTTTTCGCGCCGTCCCCCTTGCTCACCGTCACCATCGAGGACCGGGCCGGCGTGCCCGACATCCATGTGCACGCCGGCGGCCAGGCGGTGTGGCAGGCCCGGATGATCTCGACCCTCGGCGTGCCGGTGGTGCTGTGCACCACTCTCGGTGGCGAGACGGGTGACGTGCTCGGGCACCTGCTCCCGAGCGAGGGCGTGGAGCTGCGCGTGGTGCACGTCGACTCCCGCAACGGCGGCTACGTGCACGACCGCCGCGACGGCGACCGGGAGCCCATCGCCGAGGCACCCGGCGCGCCGCTGGACCGCCACGAGCAGGACGCGTTGTACGAGATGATGCTGCGCGAGGGCATCACCCACGGCACCGCCCTGCTCGGCGGTCCGAACTCCGACCAGGTGATCCCCGCGGCCCTCTACGCCCGCCTGGCCACCGACCTCTCCCGCAACGGCTGCCGTGTCGCCGCTGATCTCGCGGGCGAGCGGCTCGACGCCGTGCTGGAGGGCAACCCGTTCGTCCTGAAGGTGAGCCACGAGGAGCTGCTGGCGGACGGCCGCGCCGACAGCGACGACCCGGATGCGCTCGTGGCCGCGATGCACCAGCTGCGCTCCGAGGGCGCGGGCCTGGTCATCGTGTCGCGCGCCGCGGAGCCCGCGCTCGCCCTCCTGCCCGACGGTGACGAGAGCGGGGACAGGAACGGGGACGGGGACGGTGCCGTGCTGGAGATCCGCGTCCCGGAGCTGAAGCCCGCCGAGACCCGCGGGGCCGGCGACTCGATGACGGCCGGGGTGGTCGCCTCGCTCGTCCGCGGCGAGCCGGTGCGGGAGGCACTGCGCACCGGCGCGGCGTGCGGTGCACTGAACGTCGTGCGGCGCGGGCTCGGCACCGGCGGGGAGGATGCGATCCGGACGCTCGCCGAACGCGTCGAGCTCGTCGAGTGGAAGAGCTGAGGAGGGCCATGAGGGCGCTGGTGACCAACGACGACGGGATCGACTCCGTCGGGCTGACCGTGCTCGCGCGGGCCGCGCTGGCGGCCGGGCTGGACGTGGTCGTGGCAGCGCCCGCCGAACAGGCCAGCGGTGCGAGCGCGGCCATCACCGCCGTGCGCCGCGAGGGACGCACGGTGATGAGCCGTCGGGAGCTGCCCGACCTGCCCGGCGTGCCGGCATGGGCGGTCGAGGCCCAACCGGCGCACATCGTCGTGGCCGCGCTGCACGGCTGGTTCGATCCGGCACCGGACCTGGTGCTGTCCGGGGTGAACCACGGGGCCAACGTGGGACGCGCGGTGCTGCACTCCGGCACGGTCGGAGCGGCCCTGACCGCGGCCGTGAACGACGCCCGTGGTCTCGCGGTGAGCCTCGACGTGGCGCTGCACCCCACGGGCGACCGGCACTGGGACGCGGTGGACGGCGTCCTGGGCCGGGTGCTGGAGCTGCTCCTCGCCGCCCCACCCACCACCGTGCTGTCGCTGAACGTGCCCGACCTCCCGCCGGGCGAGCAGCGCGAGCTGCGGCACGCCCGGCTGGCCGCGTTCGGCACCGTGCAGACCCGGGTGGACGACATCGGGGACGACAGCATGCACCTCGGGGAGATGGAGGTCGCTGAGGAACCGGAGCCGGGCACCGACAGCGCCCTGCTCGCGGCCGGTCACCCGACGCTGACCCAGCTGGTGTCGGTCACCGAGGACACGGGCCGGCTCGTGCCGGACTGGCTCGCCTCAGTCGATGGTCTCCCCGCCCGGCAGCGCCAGGGCTGACCGCACCTCGATCCCCCGCTCGACCGCCCGGCACAGCATGTGCAGGGCTACCAGGTGCATCTCCTGCACGGTCGCCGCGTCCCCCGGCAGGCACACGGCGTCCGTGCACATGCGGGCCAAGGGGTTCGGGCCCGGACCGGTGAGGGCCCAGCTCAGGGCACCGGCCTCGTGCGCCGCCCCGGCCGCGGCGAGCAGGTTCTCGCTGCGGCCGCTCGTGGAGAACAGGAGCACCACGTCCCCGGGACGGGCGTGGCCGCGCACCTGCCGCGCGTACACCTCGGTGTAGCCGTAGTCGTTCCCGATCGCGCTCAGGCTGGACGTGTCGGCGTGCAGCGCGATCGCCGACAGCGGGCGCCGCTCGCGGTCGAACCGGCCCACGAGCTCCGCCGTGAGGTGCTGGGCCTCCGCGGCACTTCCCCCGTTGCCCGCGGCGAGCAGCCTGGCCCCACCCAGCAGCCGGCCCGCCAGGACGTCACCCCAGCGGGCGAGGACGGGGCGGGCCCGGCGCAGGGCGGGCAACGCGTCCGCGAGCCGGTCGACGTGGTCGGCCAGGCTCGTCAGCATGTCCGCGACGGGAGCCTCAGGGGTGACCGGGGTCGTCACGGCGCTCACCGCAGCGCTCCGGCGGTCTCGGTGTCGAACTCGTCCATCTCGGCGGCGTCCACCTCGGCGTCCATCCCGGCGGCGTCGGAGTCCGTGGCCCTGATCCGGCCGTTCCGGGTCGCGATCACCTCGTCGTAGACCACTGCGGTGGACGCGGCCACCCGCTCCCAGTCGTAACGCGCCAGCACCCGGTCGCGCCCGGCGATGCCGAACGCGGCTCCCCGCGTCGGGGAGCCGAGCAGGTCGCGCAGCGCCGCTGCGAGGGCCTCCGGCTTGCGTGGCGGGACGAGCATGCCTGTGACCTGGTCGACCACGGTGTCCTGGATGCCGCCGACGGCACTGGCCACCACCGGGCGTCCGCAGGCCATCGCCTCGAGCGCCACCATGCCGAACGGCTCGTACCACGGCACGCAGACAACGGCATCGGCCGAGCGCAGCAGGGCGGGCACGTCCTTGCGGGCCACGGGCCCGATCAGCCGCACGCGGTCGGCCACCCCTGCGGCGGCCGCACGCGCCCGCAACCGGTCGGCGTCCGGGTCGGCGGGTGGAGCCCCGTTCGTGGCGGCGGCGCCCCCCGCGATGATCAGCTCGGCGTGGGGAAGCCGGCGCATGGCCTCGATCACCTCGTCGACGCCCTTGCGCCGCACCAGCCTGCCGAGCGAGACGAGACGGGGGCGCTCGAACCGCTCGGCCACCGGACCGTCGGGGGTGAAGAGCCGAGTGTCCACCCCGCACGGCACCACGGTGGTACGCCGCCGCGGCGTTCCGAGCCTGGCCAGCTCGAAGACCTCGTCGGTGCAGGTGGCGAGCACCCGGTCGACCGTCCGGGCGACGGCGACCTCGGCGCGCACGCGCCCCTCCGGGCTCGTGTCGTCGCGGCCCTGGTGGCGGCGCTTGACGCTGCCGAGTGCGTGGAAGGTCTGCACCACGGGGATCCGGCCCGTCGCCGCGGCCAGCGCCACCATGCCGGACATCCAGAAGTGCGCGTGCACGACATCGGGACGGGCGCTCGCCCAGGCCCTCTTCAGCACGTCGGTGAACGCCGGGAGGTGCGGCACCAGCTCGTCCTTGGGCAGCGGCCGGGGCGGCCCGGCCGGCACGTGCCGGACCACCACTCCGGGACGCAGCGGCACCGCGTCCGGGAGCGCGGGATCGTCCCGACGGGTCCAGACCGTCACGTCGTGCCCCGCTGCGGCCAGAGCCGAGCTCAGTTCCAGCACGTGCACGTTCTGGCCACCGGCGTCGGTCCCACCCACGGCGGCGAGGGGACTGGCGTGTTCGGACACCATCGCGATACGCATCGGCATCAGCTCCTTCCTGTCGTGGCGGTGGTGGCGCCGGCCATCGGACGCCGGGCCGGGCGGCGGCCCTCGGTCGCGCGCAGCAGGACGTCCTCCCAGGAGGCGAGGAATCGGTCCAGGCCGTAGCGCTCCAGGGCGTGCCGGCGGGCGGCGGCGCCCATCCGGGCGGCGAGCTCCGGTTCGGCCATGAGCTCGCGCAGCTGTATCGCGAGCCGGTCGGGATCGGTCGAGCAGTAACCCGTGCCGGACGGCACGGCCTCGTGGGCCTCCGTGGTGGCCAGGACCACCACGGGCATGCCCAAGTGCATGGCCTCGATGAGCGCCAGGCCCAGCGAGGTCCACCGCAGTGGGTGCAGGTACGCCCGGCGGCGGGCCAGCTCCGCGTGCATGCGGTGCTGCGGCAGGTCGCCCAGGCCGCGGACCGGTGTCGACGGGTCCAGCCCGAGCCTCGCGGCCAGATCATCGGTGCCCATCCCGAAGACGTCGAGCGGGGCACCGCGCGCGAAGCGCGGGAGCAGATCGGTGCCGGTGACCCGGTTGCGGCGCACCGGCTCGTTCACCACCACGGCGGCTGCCGGGAGATCCCCGGTGTAGCGATGGCCGGGGTCGACCACCCCGTGCTCGACCACCGTGGTAGGGGTGGTGCCGCAGTCCCACATCAGCCGGTTGAAGTGCGTGACGTGGACGATGGTCAGGTCGCTGCGATCGGCCATCGGGTGCCGGCTCGTCGCCGCGTGCTCCCGGGGCGCGTTGTGCTCCAGGTACACCGCCGGCACGTCGCGGCCGGGGACGCGGCCCAGCCACCGCTGCGCCAGCTCCAGCTCCTCGGGACGTTGGAGAACGACGAGGTCCACCTCGGCGTCGGCAAGCCGGTCCGGAGCCGTCTCGACGGCGCCTGCCGGCCAGTCCCACGCCTCCGGCCGCCCTCCGCCCCAGGGCCCGCGCTCGGGCAGTGTGGGCAACAGGTATCGGTGTGGCCCTTGAACGAATGCGGTCGTCCAGGATCCGTGCACGTGCCACAGGACGATGTTCACGTCGCGGGTGTGGCCCGTCGGGCGGCGATCAAACACCACGAGCCCAACTGCTACTCTCCGCGACCAACTACTACTCCTCGTCATCACGGTGGACGCGGGCGCCGATGTCCCGAACACGTGCTCCTCGTTGTCTCCACCGCGGGGAGTACCCCACGTCGGGCCGGATAAGCGCAGGAAGACGGGCCGCACGACGGCGAGTGAGCCGGTTCCGGCCGGGGTACGCCCGCCGCCGTGGAGCACGCGGCGGCCGGCACGACGTACTGGCCGTGCTCCACACGGGTCCGGTAGGTCCGCGATCCACCAGATCCCGACGCTGCTGCGGGACGGCCCCGACCGTCGACAGCGGATCGGCGGCGGTCCGGAGGGTTGGGACCGCCGCCAGCGGCTATCCGCACGGGAACGGCGGCGCCACCGAACGGCAGCACCGCCGGACGACGGCACCCCGCAGGAGGATCTACGTGTCCAGTCCCACCCGGAGCTCCCTCGGCCAGGAGGCGGAGACGCCGGTCCAGATCCCCCCGCGCGGCTGGTGGCAGGTCGTTCGCCGCGCCCTCAAGGAGAGCAGTGCGGACCACGTTTCCATGCTGGCGGGCGGCGTCGCGTTCTTCGCGTTCCTCGCGTTCTTCCCCGCCCTGATCGCCGCGATCACGCTCTACGGGCTCATCGCCGATCCAGGCCAGGTGGCCGGCCAGGTCGAGAGCCTCGCCGGCACCCTCCCGCAGGAGACCCGGCCGCTCATCGCCGACCAGCTCAACTCCGTGGTCTCCGCCAGTGGCAGCGCGCTCGGGGTGAGCCTCGTGGTGTCGCTGCTGGCCGCGCTGTGGTCGGCGTCGAGCGGCACCGGGAACCTGATCCAGGCGGTCAACCTCGCCTACGACGAGGAGGAGACGCGAGGCTTCCTCAAGATGCGCGGCCTCGCGTTGCTGCTCACCCTCGGGGCGATCGTGTTCGTCCTCGTGGCGCTCACGCTCGTGGCGGTGGTGCCGCCCCTGCTCGACGCGCTGCCGCTCGGGGCCGTCGGGCTCGTGGTGGCCCAGGTGGTCCGCTGGGCGTTGCTGGCGGCGGTGGTGATCGGCGCGCTCGCGGTGGTCTACCGCGTGGCGCCCGACCGCGACGCGCCCCGCTTCCGCTGGGTCAGTGTCGGCGCGCTCGTGGCGGCCGTGCTGTGGCTGATCGGCAGCGTGCTGTTCAGCCTCTACGTCAACAACTTCGGCAGCTACAACAAGACCTACGGCGCGCTCGCCGGCGTCGTCGTGCTGATGCTGTGGCTCTACCTGACCAGCTACATCGTGCTGCTCGGCGCGGAGATCAACGCGGAGGCCGAGCGGCAGACCCGACGCGACACCACGAGGGGCGAACCGGTGCCGTTGGGCGAACGGGGGGCCGCGGCGGCGGACCAGCTGGCCGAGGGCCCGTAGCGACGGCGCCCGGGGTCAGTCGCCGGATGCGTCGAGCGCCTCGTCGAGATCGTCGCGGTACCCGAGCACGTCGAGCAGGCTGGTGATCTCCAGCACCCGGCGCACCGGCCGCGTCGCGGACGCGGTGCGGAACGAGACACCGTGGGAGTACGCGTGGCCGCGGGTGTCCATCAGGACGACGAGCCCGGTGGAGCCGCAGAAGGACAGGCCGGACAGGTCGACCACGAGGCGGTCGGGGCCCGACTCGACGGCGTCGTACGCCGCCTTGCGCAGCAGCCCGGCCGTGGAGAGATCCACCTCACCCGCCGGGGCGATGACGAGCACTCCTGGCCGCGGCTCGGAGATCGACACCCGGAGCAGGTCGGACCGCGGCGACACGGGTGACCGTGGCTGCGGGATCTCGGAGCCGAGAGAGGCGACCTCGAAGCGACGCGTCATCCGGTCACCCACCATCCGGTGGTGGCGGAAGATGTGGGGCACCACCAACCCCCGGCTCCTGTTCACGATGCTCTCCCCCGACCCCCTGCGCAACCGTGCCACCCGGTCGGAGGGGCCGTGATCTCGCGCTCAGTCGTGGTAGCGGGCCCGCACCCGGCCCGGGGCACCGTCGGAATCGGCAGAGGAGCGGGAGCCGTCGGGGCCGTCCGGGAGGAGGGCGCCCGTGGCGAGCCCGTGGTGCAGGGCGGCGGCGAACCGGTCGGGAGCCCAGTCGTGCGCTCCGGCCCTCGCCTGCAGCTCGGAGCGCTCCAGCGGCCCGGTGCGCAACGCCTCGAGGAGCGCCCCCAGCTCCCGGTCGCGCTCGGGGTCGTCGTCGACCGGGTCCGCGTTGTACGTGCGGGGCGGCGTGGGAGGCGGGGGCACCCGGTCGTGGTCGTGGTCCGCCCCGGCACCGGACGCGCGGGCCGGGCTCGCCGACAGCGGCGCCGCGATGTCCTCCAGCGACCGCCCGGCGGCCTCGACGCCCAGCGCGAGCTCGGCGATCCCGCCGATGATCATCACGGCGGCGCCGATGTAGTAGCCGACGGCCACGCTCCCCGGCCGGCCCGTCGCCACCAGGCTGCTGAACAGCACGGGCCCGACGATGCCGCCCAGGCCGGTGCCCACCGCGTAGAACAGCGCGATGCACATCGCCCTGATCTCCATCGGGAAGATCTCCGACACCGTGAGGTAGGCGGCACTGGCCCCGCAGGAGGCGAGGAAGAAGATGGCGGCCCAGGCACCGGAGAGGGTCCACGCCGACAGCGCGCCCGTCGAGAACAGCCACCCGGTGCCCACGAGCAGCACACCGGACCCGAGGTAGCTGATGCTGATCATCGTGCGCCGGCCGACCGTGTCGAACAGCCGCCCGAGCACCAGCGGCCCGACGAGGCTGCCCAGCGCCAGCGGGATCAGGTAGAGCCCGCTGCTCGCGCTCGGCACCCCGAAGAAGGTGGCCAGCACGAGGGCGAAGGTGAAGTAGACCGCGTTGTAGAGGAACGCCTGGCCCACGAACAGGGCGAGCCCCAGCAGCGTGCGCCGCGGATAGGTGCGCAGCACCGTACGGGCGATCTCGCCGAACCCGGTGCTGCGGCGCTGGGTGACGTCCAGGGTGGCGTGCACCGGTGCGAGCGGCGTGCCCGTCTCCCGCTCGACGGCGCGCTCGATCTCGTCCACCAGCGTCTCGGCCTCGTCGTTGTGGCCGTGGGTGTAGAGCCAGCGGGGGCTCTCCGGCACGTGCCGGCGCACCACCAGGATCGCCAGGCCCAGGACGGCGCCGAGGCCGAACGCCAGCCGCCAGCCGATGTCGGCGGGGAACAGTGCGGGATCGAGCAGCAGCAGCGTGAGGGCCGCGCCGACCGCCGCCCCTCCCCAGTACGACCCGTTGACGGCGAGGGACACCCTGGCGCGGATGCGGGCCGGGACGAGCTCGTCGATCGCGGAGTTGATCGCGGCGTACTCCCCGCCGATGCCCGCTCCCGTCAGGAAGCGCATGAGCAGGAAGAACCAGGCGTCGAAGGAGAACGCGGTGGCGGTCGTGGCCGCGAGGTAGAGCCCGAGCGTCACGAGGAACAGCTTCTTGCGGCCGAGGCGGTCGGTGAGATAACCGAACACCAGGGAACCGATCACCGCGCCCGCCACGTACATCGACGCCGCCAGACCCACCTGCGTCTCCGACAGCGCCAGCCCGCTGCCGGGTTCGGTGAGCCGCTCGGCGAGCGCCCCGACGATCGTGACCTCGATCCCGTCGAGGATCCAGACGGTGCCGAGGCCGAGCAGGACCAGCCAGTGCCAGCGTGACCACGGGAGGCGGTCCATCCGCGCCGGAACGTCCGTCCGTACCGTGCCCGCCCCCGTCATGTCGGCGGATTGCCTCTCCCCCGTGCCACCGAAACGTGGGCAACGGCACGCGCGACCACCGATTCGGCGTAGCCCGCGCAGCGGACCGGACGTCGATGGTCCGAACGGTCCGAATCAGCCGATCGGTGGTTGCGCCGCGACACGCCGGGTAGGCGTGCCGGTATCGACGTCCCACATACGACAGGAGCTGCTCGATGACTCAGCAGACGAGCGGACGCCCGCCGGTAGGGGCTACCGGTTCGGGAACCGAAACCTCGACGACCCAGGTCGCCCGGGACGAGGCGGCCCAGGTGGGCCGCACGGGCACCGAGGCAGGCAAGCACGTCGCCGGCACCGCTGCGCAACAGGCGGGAGAGGTCGCCGAGGAGGCCCGCCGTCAGGCGCGGGATCTCTTCGGTGAGGTCCGCGGACAGGCCGCCGAGCAGGCCCGCAACGGACAGCAGAAGGCGACCGACGGGCTGCGAGCCCTCGCCGACGAGCTGCACCAGATGGCCGAGAGCGGTGCTCAGCAGGGCACGGCCTCTGAGCTCGCGAGGCAGGCTGCCGAGCGGGTCAGTGGTGCTGCCGACTGGCTCGGCCGCCGGGAGCCCGGCGACCTGCTCGACGAGGTGCGCGGGCTGGCCCGGCGCCGCCCGGGAGCGTTCCTGGTCGGCGCGGCCATCGCCGGGGTACTGGCCGGACGGCTGACCCGCGGTGCGGTCGACGCGAACCGCAACACCGGCCCCACGGACGGGGCTGCGCCGTATCCCGGCGCGTCCCATCCCGATGCCCCGTATCCCGCTGCCGGCCCGCCCCCTGGGTAC
>NZ_JAAXKY010000138.1 GCF_012911925.1 Pseudonocardia xinjiangensis
ATCCACAACGTCCTCGCAGAGCCCGTACCCTCCTCGCAGAGGCCACAGCCTCCGAGGAGGCCAAACACCCTGTGAGGACGGCCAAGGGGTTCGTGAGGCCGGGGGCGGCCTTGCCGTGTCCGGAGTGATGATCACCTCGGCAGAGCTCCACGGGGGCCGCTCAGCTCATCAGGAACGGGCGACTCGCGGGTTCGGAACGGGCGACTCGCGGGACGGGGGCGGGCGACTCGCGCGCGGGAGGCCCGCCCGGACCCCTACTTCGCCGGTGCCAGCTCCACCCGGGCCAGGGCCGGCGCCGCCCTGCGCGAGCCCAGGTGCAGGGTCAGCAGCAGGCCGATCACGACCAGCACGAGCCCCCCGCCCACGATGGGCAGCACCAGCACGCCGCCCATGCCGATCACGAGGCCACCGACCACGCCGGCGATCGCGGTGCCGAGGTAGATCGCGGAGGCGTTGAGCGACAGCACCAGGCCGCCGGTGGGCGCCAGTTCCAGGAGCAGCGACTGCAGCGGGGGGTTGAACGCCCAGCTGAAGATGCTCCAGAGGAACAGGCCCGCCGCCGCACCGGCGACGGTGCTCGCGGTCAGCGTCAGCGTGGCGAGAGTGACGGCGATCCCGGCGAGGACGACGAAGAGCGTGCGCATGGTGCCGAAGCGGTCGGCGGCGCGGCCGCCCCAAGTGTTGCCGACCACCGCGCCGATGCCGTAGACGAGCAGCAGCAGCCCGATGGTGGCGCCGGTGCCGTCGAGCCCGGCGGTGGCCTTGAGCAGGGGCGACACGTAGATGTAGACGACCATCACGGCGAGGACGCCGATCACCGTCATGGCCAGCACGATCAGTACGCGCGGGTCGGCCGCCACGGCGAATCGCTTGCGCAGGGGTACGGGGGGCGGCGCCGCCATGCGGGGCAGGAACACGGGGACGACGGCGGCGACCAGCGCACAGACCACGGCGACCGCTCCGAACACGCCGCCGTAGCCGATGGTGCTCCCGAGCAGGTCACCGGCGGGAACGCCGACCGCGAGCGCCACGGTCAGGCCGCCGAACACGATGGCGACGGCCCGGGCCCGCTGGGCGGGTGGGAGCAGCGCGGTGGCGACGAGGGTCGCGGCCGGGGTGTAGGCGGCCGCGCCGAGCGCGGCGATGATCCGGCCTGCGATCAGCAGGGGGTAGGTGGTGGCGAGGGCGGAGATCCCGTTCCCGATCGCGGCGACGGCGAGCGCGGCGAGCAGGACGGTGCGCCGGTCCCAGCGTCCGGTGACGGTGGTGAGCAGTGGGGCACCGATGGCGTAGGAGAGGGCGAACGCCGTGGCGAGCTGACCCGCGGCCGTCAGCGAGACGCCCAGTTCGTCGCTGACGGCGGGCAGCACGCCCGACACCACGTAGGCGCTCGTGCCGACGGCGAAGGCACCGGCGGCGAGCAGGTAGGTGCGTACGGACATCGAGGACCTTCCGAGGTGATGTCATCTCTTACGACGATGACCGTACTACGACAATGGTCGAAGTACGACATGCGTCGTACTATTGCTCCATGTCGCCCAGCGCCGCGGTGCAGACCGCCCACTCCCACCCCGAGCAGGCGGAGATCCGGATCGAACAGGTGCTCCAAGCACTCGGGGACCCGGTGCGCCTGCAGATCGTGCGGGCGCTCGCCCTGGCCACCGACGGCCTGGCCTGCGGTGCGGTCCCCCTGCCCGTCACCAACTCCACGCGCACTCACCACATGCGGATCCTCCGCGAGGCCGGGGTGGTCACCATGCGGGCGGAAGGGACCCGACGGATCAGCACCCTGCGCCGCGCCGACCTCGACACGCTGTACCCCGGTCTGCTCGACGCGGTGCTCGACGCTCCGCACTGAGGGCGCCGACCTGGCACGATGCCGGGATGACGCGCCTGCCCCGCAAGCCGTACGAGAAGGAGCTCCTGCGCCTGCAGGGCGAGCTGGTGCAGATGCAGGAGTGGGTCCGCACCAGCGGCGCTCGCCTGGTGGTGGTCTTCGAGGGCCGCGACGCCGCAGGCAAGGGCGGCGCGATCAAGCGCGTGTCGGAGTTCCTCAACCCGCGCATCTGCCGCATCGTCGCCCTCCCCGCACCGTCGGAGCGGGAACGCACGCAGTGGTACTTCCAGCGCTACGTGGAGCACCTGCCCGCCGCCGGGGAGATCGTGCTGCTCGACCGCAGCTGGTACAACCGCGCCGGCGTCGAGCGGGTGATGGGCTTCTGCACGCCCGACGAGTACGCCCGGTTCCTCCGGCAGTGCCCGGTGTTCGAGGAGCTGCTCGTCGAGGACGGCATCCTCCTGCGCAAGTACTGGTTCTCGGTGAGCGACGCGGAGCAGGAGCGACGCTTCCGCGATCGGATGTCCGATCCGATGCGGCAGTGGAAGCTCTCCCCGATGGACCTCGAGTCGATCACCCGCTGGGAGGACTACTCACGGGCGAAGGACGAGATGTTCGCCCACACCGACACGGCCTCCTCGCCGTGGCACGTGGTGGAGGCCGAGGACAAGCGGCGGGCGCGGATCAACATGATCGCGCACCTGCTGGGCAGCGTTCCGTGGGAGCCGGTGCCGTCACGCGACCTGAAGCTCCCGGCCCGGCCCGCGCGGCGGGGCTACCAGCGCCCGCCCCGGGAACGCTTCCACGAGGTGCCCGACCACGCCGCCGCCCTGGAAGGCTGAGCCGGACAGGTCAGAACCGGCGGTTGGCGAGCACCGGCACGGCACGGCGCGCCTGCTCCACCTCGTCGAGGGCGAGGTCGACCACCAGCAGGCCGGGCTCCGCCCCGAGCTGGTCGAGCACCGCACCCAGCGGCCCCACCGCGAGGCTCGCCCCGATCCCGGTCGGCGCGCTGCCCGGCTCACGGCCCGCGGTGGTGGGGTCGGCCTGGTCGCAGGCCGCCACGAAGGCCGTGCTGTCGAGTGCCCTGGCTCGCACGAGCAGGTCCCACTGCTCGCGCTTGCCCGGTCCGGCGCCCCACGAGGCCGGCACCAGCACCACACCGGCGCCGCCGTCGGCGAGCTCCTGGAACAGCCCGGGGAAGCGCAGGTCGTAGCAGGTGGCCAGGCCGACGCTGACGCCACCGACGGCGATGCTCACCGGTTTCGATCCCGGGGCGACGGTGCGCGACTCGGCGAAGCCGAAGGCGTCGAACAGGTGGATCTTGTCGTAGGAGGCCTCCACGCCGCCGCCGGTGGCGATCAGCGTGTTGTGCACGCGGCCGTCGTCGGCGGGGGTGAACATGCCGGCGACGACGGTGATGCCGGCGGCCGCGGCGATGGACCGCACGCGATCGGCCCACGGCCCGTCCAGCGACTCGGCGACGGGACCGAGCGGCACCCCGAAGCAGCACATCGTCCCTTCCGGGAAGACCACGACAGCGGCTCCCGCCTCGGCGGCGCGGCGGGTGCCGTCCTCGATCAGGGCGAGGTTGTGGTCCGGGTCGGGCGTCGACAGGATCTGGGCGAGCGCAATACGCACAGGAAGCCTCCGGTTACTGTATACATGTTGCATGCAAGCAGCGGACCCGTCCCCCGAGTCGGGGCGCGATCGCGCCTACCGTCACCTCAGGGAAACGGTGCTGATCGATCCGGCAGCGCAAGGGACCTTTCTCAACGAGGGTGTGCTCGCCCAGGCCATCGGCGTGTCCCGGACGCCGGTGCGCGAGGCCCTGCTGCTGTTGGTCGCCGAGGGCCTGGTCGAGATGGTGCCGAAACGGGGAGCGTACGTGCCCCCGCTGTCCGGACGGCAGATCAAGGAGCTGATGGAGCTGCGCGGCCTGCTGGAACGGCACGCCGCCTCCGTCACCCTCACCGAAGGCACGGTGCCGCTGGCGGCCATGCGCGAAGCCCTCGCGGAGCAGGAGCGGTTCACCGACGCGGTGGCCAACCCGGCCACCGCGCAGGTGTTCATCGAGTGGGACCGCCGCTTCCACCAGGTCCTCGTGGACGCCGCCCGCAACGATCTCATCGCGCGCACCTACGCGGGCCTGCGCACCCGCCAGGTACGGGTGGGTGTCGCGGCCATGTTCCGCACCGCCGATCGGCAGCGCGGGGTGTGCGACGAGCACGCCCGCATCGTCGCCGCGCTGGAGTCCGGCGACGAGGCCGCGGCCCACACGGCGATCGAGGATCACCTGGCGATCACCTTGCGGCTGTTCCTGGAGGCATGACCGCCGCCTCGCCGCGCAGGACGAGGTAGGCCTCGTCCTCCGCCGGGTCGGGATCGCGCCCGATGGCCAGACCGGCCAGCGTCAGCAGTGACGCCACCAGCACGTAGACCGCCACCGGCACCCAGGATCCCGAGGTGCCGAGCAGCGCGGTGAAGACCAGCGGCGCCACGGCACCGCCGAACACGCCCGCGATCGTGTACGCGAGCGAGCTGCCGGTGTAGCGAAGCCTGGTGGAGAATTGCTCGGTGACGAACGCGGCCTGCGGCCCGTACATGAACGAGTGCAGCCCCAGCCCCACGATGGTGCCGATGACCAGCATCGGCATGGAGGAGTCGCCCATGGCGGGGAAGAACAGGAACGGCCAGATCCCGGCGCACACCGCGGCGGAGGCGTAGAGGACCCGGCGGTTGACCCGGTCGGAGACGGCACCCGCCAGCGGGATCAGCCCTAGCTGGAACACCGAGCCCACGAGGATGGCCGTGAGCACCTGACCGCGGCTCATGCCCAGCTCGCCGGTCGCGTAGGTGATCACGAAGACGGTGAACAGCGCGTAGGTGACGTCGGGCCCGATCCGGCAGAGCACCCCGGCGACCAGCGCGCGGCGCTGCGTGCGGAAGACCTCGCCGACCGGCGCCGCAGGCTGGTCGCCCCGCGCCTGGATCGCGCGGAACACCGGGGTGTCCTCGAGCTTGAGCCGGATCCACAGCCCGAAGGCGACCAGCACCGCCGACAGCAGGAACGCGATCCGCCAGCCCCACGCGAGGAACGCCTCGTTCGACATCGCCAGGGTCAGCAGGGCCAGAACGCCGTTCGACAGGAGGTTGCCGGCGGGCGGCCCGATCTGGGCGGCCGAGGACCAGAACCCCCGCTTGCGCGGCTCGCCGAACTCGCTGGAGAGCAGCACCGCGCCGCCCCACTCCCCGCCCACACCGACGCCCTGCGCGAACCGCAGCACCACGAGGAGGGCCGGGGCCGCCGCGCCGATCGAGGCGTAGGTGGGCAGGAGACCGATCAGGAACGTCGCCACCCCGATCAGGAGCAGCGTGAGCACGAGCACCTGCTTGCGCCCGATGACGTCGCCGAGGCGCCCGAAGACGAGCCCCCCGAGCGGGCGTGAGACGTACCCCACCGCGTAGGTCGAGAACGCGAGGAGCGTGCCGGTGAGCGGGTCGGAGCCGGGGAAGAACAGCTGAGGGAAGACCAGGGCAGCGGCCGCGGAGTAGACGGCGAAGTCGTACCACTCGAGCGACGTGCCGGTGAGACTCGCGGCGAAGGCTCGCGTCAGCGAACGCCGATCGATCTCCGGTGCCGGGGCCCCGGGTGTGGGGTCGGGCATCAAATCCTCCTGTCGGTGGCGGGTGCGCAGACGCACACGCGATCGCCGGAGCCGCAATACTTGCTGTATACAAGCGGCATGCGCAAGCTTTTGGAGAAGTCGTGCTGAATGACCTCGTATTCCACCTACCGGATGACACCACCGTTGCGGTCACCGTGATCAGGCTGCTCAACGCCGGCTACGCGGGCAGCGATCAGGACGAGGTCGCGGCCCATGTCGCCGAGCTGGCCGAGCTCGGCGTGCCGGCGCCCAAGACCACACCTGCCCTCTATCCGGTGGCGCCCTACCTCGCCGCACAGGTCGGCAACGTGCCCGTCCAGCACGAGCGGACCTCCGGTGAGGCCGAGTGGGCGCTCGTCGTGGCGGGCGCGACACCGCAGGACCTCCTGCTCACCGTCGCCTCTGACCACACCGACCGGGAGCTCGAGGTGCACGGCGTCGCGTGGAGCAAGAACGCCGGCCTCGACGTCCTGGGCCGAGGCGCCTGGCGGCTCGTCGACATCGAGGACCATCTCGACGACGTGTGGCTGCGCGCGTGGGTGACCAGGGACGGCGGCCAGGAGCAGCTGATCCAGGAGGCCACGCTGGCCGCGCTGCTACCGCCGAAGTACTGGCTGGACGAGCTGGGTGACCTCCTGGTGCCCGGCACGGTCCTGCTGTCGGGAACGGTCGCGATGCTCCCCGGCGTCGACCAGTTCGCCGACTGCTGGCGGGTGGAGCTCGCCGACTCCGTGACCGGCAAGGTGCTCGAGCTCTCCTACCGCGTCGAGCGCATGCTCGATCCGATCGGCTAGAGTCGCGGTCGTGCAGCGCCTGTACTGGTTTACCGCTCCGGCCCGTGACGGGTCGGCGGGCGAACCGCTGCGCTGACCTCCACCCCACGAGCCGGACACGAGCCGGCTCGGCGGGAATCTCGACGGGCGGGCTCGGCTGAGAAGAGAGCCCACGTCATGACCCTCGCCGCCGTCCCCGCGCTGGACGAGCACCGCACCACCCGGATCAGTCCCCTGCTGTCCCCGGCCCTCCTGCGCCACGAGCTCCCCATCGACTCCGTCGTGGCCGAGACCGTCACCCGGGCTCGCGCCGAGGTCGTCGACATCCTCGACGGCCGTGACGACCGGTTGATCGTCGTCGTGGGTCCGTGTTCGATCCACGACCCCGACGCCGCGCTCGACTACGCCCACCGCCTCGCCGAGCACACGTCGCGCGTCTCGGGCGAGCTCCGGGTCGTGATGCGGGCCTACTTCGAGAAGCCGCGCTCCACCGTCGGCTGGAAGGGCCTGATCAACGACCCGGGGCTCGACGAGACGTTCGACGTCAACACCGGGCTGCGGACGGCGCGACGGCTGCTGCTCGACGTCTCGGCGCTCGGCCTCCCCGTGGGCTGCGAGTTCCTCGACCCGATCACCCCGCAGTTCCTCGCCGACACCGTCAGCTGGGGCGCGATCGGCGCCCGGACCGCGGCCAGCCAGGTGCACCGCCAGCTGTGCAGCGCGCTCTCGATGCCCGTGGGGATCAAGAACTCGACCGAGGGCGACGTCCAGGTCGCGGTGGACGGGGTGCGCGCCGCCGCCGCGAGCCACGTGTTCATGGGGATCAACCCCGACGGCCTCGCCGCGCTGATCACCACGGCGGGCAACCCGGACTGCCACGTCATCCTGCGTGGCGGCTCGGGCGGCCCGAACCACGACGCCGCCTCGGTGGCCGCCGCCCTGGACCGGCTGCGGTCCGCCGACCTCCCCGCCCGCGTGATCATCGACGCCAGCCACGGCAACAGCGGCAAGGACCACGTCCGGCAGGCGGAGGTGGTCGGCGAGATCGCCGGGCGCATCGCCCACGGCGAGACGGGCGTGGCCGGGGTGATGATGGAGAGCTTCCTCGTCGCCGGCCGCCAGGACCTCGGCCCCTCGATGACCCGCGGCCAGAGCATCACCGACGCCTGCATGGACTGGGCGACCACGGCCGACCTGCTGGACGAGCTCGCGAAAGCGGTGGCCGCGCGCCGATAGCCGGTCGAGATGGACACCAGAGTTGTTCGCTGCAGAGGTCAACAACTCTGGTGTCCATCTCACCGCGCCGATTCGGCGACGATCTCCGCGAGACCCACGGCCACGGCGGCTCGCCCCACCGGCTGGGCCTGCACGTTCACGACGGTCGTCCCGTCCCGGCGTGACGCGTAGTACTCGCCGGTGAACCGCACGTTCCGGTGCGCCCCTGCTCACGGGACAGTTCCGTGACGTTGCCGGTGCCGTGGCGGTCGACCAACTCGTGGAACTCCCGCGCGGCGGCGGAGTGGGGCATCTCCACCCAGGCAACGGCCACCAGAACGAGGTTGCCCCGCCGGTCACGGACCTCGAACGAGGCCCGCGACAGCCCCGCGCACGGCTGGCGCCGGAAGAACGCCCGGACCTGGCCGTAAGAGCGCGCGGCGCAGTCAGTGCTCGAGTCGAACCTCGAGTTGACGCGGAAGCCGCGCTGTTCGAGGCGCAGTTTCACGTTGACCGAGGACCGCTGACGGGCCTGGCCGCTCCGCGCCCCGCTCGACGAGCTGGACGTACTCGACACGCTCGTGCTGCCGCCGCCCGCCGACACCCCGACCGCCGTCCCCCCGGTCCCGAGCGCAACGGCGAAGACGACAGCCAGGGCTCCTCCACCGTGCCGTGCGAATCGCCCCTGGCCGTCTCTGATGGTGTGCTCGGCAAGACGCCTCCTCGCGTGATCGACTCGTGAGGCTAGGCGCAGAAACACCCAATTCGATCTACAAAGGACATATCCACCCAGCTGGCCCATCGCTCAGGACGTCGTCAGCCCGGCGACCCGGTCACCTCCGTCAGGCGGCGGGTCAGGAAGCGCCGTTCCGTCGCGCTCCCCGTGCGTTCCAGTGCCGCCCGGTACGCCTCCGCCGCCTCCGTGTGGCGGCCGAGGCGGCGGAGGAGGTCGGCGCGGGTGGCAGGGAGGAGGCGGTAGTCCGCGAGCTCGCCCGCCAGCTCTTCCACCAGTTCCAACCCGACGCCCGGGCCATATGCCATGGCGACGGCCACGGCCCGGTTGAGCCGCACGACCGGCGACGGCATCAGCTCGACGAGCCGCCCGTAGAGCGCCGCGATCTGCGGCCAGTCGGTGTCGGCCGCGTGCTCCGCCTGGGCGTGGCAGGCCGCGATCGCCGCCTGCACCTGGTACGGCCCGGGTTGCCCGCGCCGCAGCGCGGCGTCGAGGAGCGCGAGCCCCTCGGCGATCGCTGCGCCGTCCCACAGGGAACGGTCCTGGTCCTCCAGCGTCACCGGTTCGCCGGTGCGGTCCAGCCGCGCCCCGCGCCGGGAGTCCTGGAGGAGCAGGAGTGCGGTGAGGCCGAGGACCTCGGGTCGTCGGGCATCAGCCGGGCGAGCGTGCGAGCGAGCCGGAGCGCCTCGGCGCACAGGTCGTGGCGCACCAGTTCGGAACCAGCCGCGGCGGCGTACCCCTCGTTGAACAGCAGGTAGATCACGCCGAGGACGGCGGCCGTCCGGTCGGGCAGTAGGTGGTCGGGCGGCACGCGGAACGGGATCCCGGCCTCCCGGATCTTGCGTTTGGTGCGCACCAGGCGCTGCGCCATCGTCGGCTCCGACACGAGGAACGCCCTGGCGATCTCCGCCGTGGTGAGCCCGGCCAGGGTGCGCAGGGTGAGCGCCACCCGGCCCTCGAGCGGGAGCGCGGGATGGCAGCAGGTGAAGATCAACCGGAGCCGGTCGTCCTGCACGGCACTCCCCTCCGCCTCGTCGTGAGCGACGGGCTCTCGCGCGATCTCCCGCAGCTTGGTCGCCTCCAGGGCGCTGCGGCGGAGGCGGTTCAGCGCGTGGTTGCGCGCCGTGGTGGTGAGCCACGCTCCCGGGCTGCGGGGACGCCGTCCCGTGGCCAGCGGGCCACCGCCTGAGCCAGCGCCTCCTGGGCACACTCCTCCGCGAGATCCCAGTCGCCCGTGAGCCGGATCAGGGTGGAGACGATCCGGCCCCACTCCTCGCGGAACGTCGCGGCGACGGCCTCTGCCGCCGCCGCGACGCCGTTCACTCCGTCCAGAGCGGCCTCACCTCGATCATCCCGAACTGCGCGACGGGGTGCTTCGAGGCCACCTCGATCGCCTCGTCGAGATCCTGGCACTCGATCAGGTCGAAGCCGAACATCTGTTCCTTGGTCTCCGCGAACGGGCCGTCGGAGACCAGCACCTCGCTCTCCCGCACCCGGACCGTCGTCGCGTCCGTGACGGGGCGCAGCCGGTTGCCCTGCAGGCGGACGCCGCGGCCGTCCATCTCCTTCACCCACGCCTCGGTGGCGGCGGCCATGTCCAGGTCGGGCGCCGGCTGCGCATCGTCGGTGCCACAGATCAACAGCATGTACTGCACGGGATCCTCCATCGTTTCCGTCCGGTCGCCACAACGACAATCGGGAGACGCCGGGATCGACAGCCCGGGCGGAAAATCTCAGAGCAGGTACGTCTCCAGGCGGTCGGCCAGCTCCCGGGGCCTGCTCAGCGCGACGAGATGACCACCGGGCATCTCGTCGACGGGTATGCCGAGCCGCTCCGCCACCACCCGCCGCTGGAACTCCAGCGGGAAGAAACGGTCGTCGCGGCCCTGCAGGAACCGGGTGGGAACGTCCGGCCACCTCTCCAGCGGCCACGGCTTCTCGAACGGTGTGCCGGACTGGTCGGGCTCGCGCCGGGCGAGCACGGCGGCCGTCACCTCGGGCGGGACGTCGTGGAAGAACTCGACGAGGGCGTCGAACTCACCGCCCGCCGGCCTGCCCTCGCTCGCCGCGTAGGCGGCACGGGCCTGCGGCTGGCCGGTGTTCTCCCACCAGTCGCCCGGCGTCTCGCCCGGCGCCGGCACCATCGCGTTGAGCAGGACGAGCAGGTCGACCGGCACGCGCTCGCACACCAGCGGCGCGGTGAACCCGCCCATCGACTGGGCCACCAGGACGATCCGGGTGCGGTCTCCGATCGCGGCCACCACCGCGTCCGCGTACTCCGCGAGTCCGGCCGAGTCGTCCGCGCCGGGCAGGTCGACCGCGACGGCCTCGCGGCCCCGGCCGGTCAGCTCCTCGGCGAGCCGGTGCCAGTAGAAGGCGCTCCCCCCGGCACCGGGGATCAGTACGAAGGTGGGGCTCGCGTGAGTGCGCATGCGGAGGTCCTCGTCGTCGGGTGGCCGGGCCGTACAGAAGACAGCCGGGGCACCCGGAACTCATCGGCGAACCGGCGGGTCGATCACGACGCGCTCACTCCGCGGCGTCGGCGTCGGACGCCGGCGCGGGGCAGGTGCCACCGGGGGCGACGGACAGCTCGAAATGCCACATCTCGTTGGCGTAGGACTGGCACAGGCCGTAGGCGGCGCCGTGCTGGATGAGCCAGTCGTCCGCCCTGGTCGGCAGGACGTCCACGGCGTGCCCGGTCACGTGGCTCGACGTCTCCGCGGTCCGCACGAAACGGCGGGCCTCCTCCTCGCCGCCGTACCTGCTCGTGGCCTGCTGCAGCAGGAAGTTCTGATAGCGCTCGCTGCGCCACCCGGAGGAGATCCGCATCTCGACGTTCTTCGCCGCGGCATCCCCGGCCGCCCGCTGCACGGCTGCGCGGAGCGCGGGATCGAGATTCGCGATCGCCGGCACATCGGCGAACGGCGACACCGTCTCCCCCTGCGGAATGTGCCCGTCGGCAGCGGAGAAGGCCGATTCGGCCCCTGCATCGGCGGTTGCTGTTCCGTCGACCTTCGCCGTGCACCCGGCGGCAAGAAAGACGATCACGAGTGCGGCCGGCAGAACCGCGAACGGCCGGCGGCAACGCGCCGAGAACGGGATCGGCAGTCGCACTGAGGAACCTCCTGTGGTGGTTCCCGGAGCACAACAGGGCTGCCGTTGCGCCACCGTCGACTCCTTTCACAACATCGACGCAACATCGCCGGAGGTAGCGTGCCGCGGCGTCAGCGGGGTCGGTCTGGAGGTCCGTGTGCGCGTGTTGATCGTCGAGGACGAGCCCTACCTCGCGGAGGCGCTGCAGACCGGCTTGCGTCATGCCGCGATCACGGCCGACGTCACGCTCGACGGCGACGACGCGCTGGAACACCTGGGCGTCAACGACTACGACATCGTCGTGCTCGACCGCGACATCCCCGGGACGCACGGCGACGAGGTGTGCGCCGTCGTGGCCCGCGAGCACCCCACGGTGCGGGTGCTGATGCTCACCGCGGCGGCCACGCTGCGGGACAAGGTGGCCGGGTTCGAGAGCGGCGCCGACGACTACCTGACGAAACCGTTCGCGCTGGAGGAGCTGGTGGTCCGGCTGCGCTCGTTGGCCCGCCGGCCGGCGGCGACGGCGCCGCCGGTCCTCGAGCACCAGGACGTCCGGCTCGACCCGTACCGGCGCGAGGTGTACCGCGCCGGCCGGTACGTCCAGCTGACGAGGAAGCAGTTCGCGGTGCTCGAACTCCTGATGCGCGCCCGCGGCGGCGTGGTCAGCGCCGAAGAACTGCTGGAGAAGGTCTGGGACGAGAACGCCGATCCCTTCACCAGCGCGCCGCGGGTCACGATCTCCACGCTGCGCAAGCGCCTTGGCGATCCCGATCTCATCGCGACGGTCGCCGGAGTCGGCTATCGCCTCGCTCGCCAGGTCCCCACCCCGTGACATCCGCCGCGGGGGTGAGGAACCGCCGGCGGGTGAGCGCTCGCATGCGGCTGACCCTGGGCTACGCCGGGTTCCTCGTGGCCGCGGGAATGGTCACGGCGGCGGCGGCGTACGTGATCATCAAGTACATCCCGAACTATCCGCTCACGGCCTCCAACCCCCGTGACACGTCGTGGACGCCCGCGCGTGGGGAGATCCTGGACACTCTGCTCACCATTTCCTGGGGCATCCTGCTGCTGCTCGCCGCGATCGGCCTTGCCGGCGGCTGGGCACTCGCCGGCTGGGTGCTGCGGCCGCTCCAGCAGATCAACGAGGCCGCGCAGATCGCGGCCACCGGGAAGCTCGACCACCGCATCAACCTGGTGGGCCGCAACGACGAGTTCCAGCAGCTGGCCGACAACTTCGACCACATGCTCACCCGGCTGAGCGACGCGTTCGACGCCCATCAGCGCTTCGCGGCCAACGCCTCGCACGAGCTCCGCACACCGCTCACCGTCACCTCGACCCTGCTCGACGTCGCGCGCTCGAGTCCCGAGCAGCCGGACTATCCGCGGCTGCTCGACCAGCTCCAGGTCACCAACGACCGCGCGATCCGGATCACCGACGCCCTCCTACGGCTCGCCGACGCCGACGCCGCCTCCATCCGGGCCACGTCGGTGCCGGTGGATCTCGCGGGCGTCGCACACCGGTCGCTCACCGAGCAGTACACCGAAGCGGCGCGCCACCAGGTGACCGTTCACGGCCGGCTGGAACCGGCGCCCACCTTCGGCGACCCCGTCCTGCTCGAGCAGCTCGTCACCAACCTCGTGCAGAACGCGATACGCCACAACACACGGCCGGGAACCGCATACGTCAGCACCGGCCGTGACCCCGCTTCCGGCGCCGTGGTCCTCCGCACGGAGAACCCGGGACCGGAGTACTCCCCCGAGGCGGCCGCTCGGCTCAGTGAGCCGTTCCTCCGTGGTGGGGGACGCGTCAGGGTGGCGGGCCAGGTGGTTGGCCACGGGCTGGGGCTGGCCCTGGTCGAACGGATCGTGGCCGCCCACGACGGCACGCTCGCCCTGGAGCCGAGGCCCGGCGGCGGGCTCGTCGTCACCGCCGTCCTCCGCAGCCCCGCGCCGGTCAGCGCGGTATCGACGTGTGCTTGAACTCGTTGAGGTCGGGCCAGCCGGTGAGCATGTCCACCACCCGCTCCACCGCCCGCACGGAGACGACGGCGTCGGCGCCGGCGGGCGACCGGTCCATCAGCCGGACGAAGGCGGCCTGATCGCCCGCGATGAACGTGGGTACACCCCAGACGGTGTGGGACGCGGCGAACTGCTCGTGCTCGGCGCGGACGGTGGCCAGCGCGGCGCCGGAGTCGATCCGCTCGAGCACCGTGTCGGCGGGCACGCCGTGCTCGGTGAGCGCTCGCGCCACGACCTCGCGGTCGTCGAGGTGCAGTGCCTCGTCATGGCGCACCGCGAACAGCGTCCGGTGGATCTCGGGGAACCGCTCGGCGAACTCGTCACGCACCACGACACCGGCCTGCAGTGCGAGGAGACCGGAGTCCTTCTCCGGCGCGTCCCAGACGTCGGGCTCGCCCTCCTCCACGTGGACCTGACCGAGCGAGAACGGCAGGAACCGGACGTCCCAGTCGGCTCCGGCGGCCAGGCCGGTGAGGATGTGCTCGTGCGCATTGCGCGCGAACGGGCACCGGTAGTCTCAGGTCACGGCGAAAGCAGTGGTCATACCTCGAGATCGCAGCGCGCCGTCCCCGATATTCCCCGATCGCGCATTGCCGACCACCCCGTGTGACGCGGAAACTCGATGGTTGACAAGCAGCAGGCTCGGATCCCTACAGTCGTGTCAGGGCCTGCCGGCCGGACCCGTTCGGAGCGGCCGGGAGACCCGGCTCGACGACGCCGCGACAACCCCGCCGGAGCGGGTGCTCGCGCCGGAAGCGATGGAGGCGCAGGTGCGCGCACACAGGTCGTTCTGTGCGGCTCACAGACTGCACGTCGATCTCCTCCGGGTGGCGAGCGCGAGCTGTCGGGGCTGACCGCTCCCGCTCATCCGAGCCCGTGAGCCACGACTCCAGCTCTTCCAGTGCGCGTCGCACGACCGGGACGTCCGTCCCCGCTCCTGCGCGCGTCCGCATCGCACAGAGGAGCGATGATCTCCATGGGTGAACCACAGTCCACGTTGCACCTCGCCGTGGCACTCGACGGCACCGGCTGGCATCCGGCCTCCTGGCGCGAGCCCGGCGCCCGGCCTGCCGAGCTGCTGACCGCCGCGTACTGGACCGACCTGGTGCAGGAGGCGGAGCGGGGACTCCTGGATCTCGTGACGATCGAGGACTCCCTCGTGCTGCAGTCCGAGCACCGGTTCGAACCGGACGCGCGCACCGACCGGGTCCGAGGCCGGCTGGACGCGGTGCTCGTCGCAGCCAGGGTGGCGCCGCTGACCGAGCACATCGGCCTCGTCCCCACTGCGGTCGCCACCCACACCGAGCCGTTCCACGTCTCCAAGGCGATCGCCACCCTCGACTACGTCAGCACGGGCCGCGCCGGGGTGCGGGTCCGGGTCTCGGCCCGCCCCGACGAGGCCGCGCTGTTCGGCCGCCGCGAGATCCCGCCCGTCCGGCTCGAGGACGACGCGCTCGCCGAGCTGTTCGACGAGGCCGCCGACTACGTCGAGGTCCTGCGCAGGCTCTGGGACAGCTGGGAGGACGACGCGGAGATCCGCGACGTCGCCACCGGCCGGTTCGTCGACCGGGACAAGCTGCACTACATCGACTTCGACGGCGCGCAGTTCTCCGTCCGCGGGCCGTCGATCACGCCACGACCGCCGCAGGGTCAACCCATCGTCAGCGCGCTCGCCCACCGGACCGTCGCCTACCGGCTGCTCGCCCGCGCCGCCGACGTCGGGTTCGTCACCCCGCGGGGCCCGTCGGACATCGAGGCGATCCTCCGGGAGATCCGCACCGAGCAGGCCGCCGCGGGCCGCGCCGACGACACGGTGCACGTCCTGGGTGACCTCCTGGTGTTCCTCGACGAGGGCGCGGGCGCGGCCGCCGACCGGAAGGCCGGCCTGGACGAGCTGGCCGGTGCCGAGCTCACCAGTGACGCACGGATCTTCACGGGCACTCCGGCGCAGCTCGCCGACGTCGTGCTGGAGTGGCGCGACGCCGGGCTGAGCGGGGTGCGCCTGCGCCCGGCCGGGGTCACGCACGACCTGCCGCTGATCACCGGCGGCCTGGTGCCGGAGCTGCAGCGCCGCGGCGCCTTCCGCACCGCGTACGAGGCGGACACCCTGCGCGGGTTGCTCGGCCTGTCCCGCCCCGCCAACCGGTACGCGGCGGCCTGAGAGCCACGAGAAGAGGACACGCGACGATGAGCAGGCCACGCAAGCAGATCCATCTCGCCGCCCACTTCCCGGGCGTCAACAACACCACGGTGTGGAGTGACCCGGCAGGCGGCAGCCACATCGACTTCCGGTCGTTCACCCATTTCGCGCGCACGGCGGAACGGGCGAAGTTCGACTTCCTCTTCCTCGCCGAGGGGCTGCGGCTGCGGCTGCAGAACGGGGAGATCTACGACCTCGACGTGATGGGCCGCCCGGACACGTTCACGGTGCTGGCCGCGCTCGCCGCGGTCACCGACCGGCTCGGGCTCGCCGGCACCATCAACTCCACCTTCAACGAGCCGTACGAGGTCGCCCGCCAGTTCGCCTCGCTCGACCACCTCTCCGGCGGACGAGCGGCGTGGAACGTCGTGACGTCGTGGGACGAGTTCACCGGGGAGAACTTCCGCCGGGGCGGGTTCCTACCCCAGGAGAAGCGCTACCTGCGGGCGAAGGAGTTCCTGGCCGCTGCCCAGGAGCTGTGGGACTCCTGGTCGGGCGACGAGATCGTCGCCGACGCCGCGTCGGGCACCTTCCTCGCCGACCCGGACGCCGGCCGGTTCCGCATCATGTCCGACCAGTTCGACATCGGCGGCCGGTTCAGCGTGCCGCGCAGCCCGCAGGGGCGCCCGGTGATCCTGCAGGCGGGCGACTCCGAGGAGGGCCGCGAGTTCGCCGCGTCCGGCGCGGACGCCATCTTCACGCGGCACGGCACGCTGGAGGCCGGTCGGGCCTTCTACGCCGACGTGAAGGCCCGGCTCGCGAAGTACGGCCGCTCAGCCGACGACCTCAAGATCATGCCGGCGGCGACGTTCGTGCTCGGCGACACCGACGCCGAGGCGCACGAGAAGGCCGACGTCATCCGCCACCAGCAGGTGAGCGGGCAGACCGCGATCAAGTTCCTCGAACAGCTGTGGAACCGGGACCTCTCGGCCTACGACCCCGACGGCCCGCTCCCGGAGAGCGACCCGCTGGTCGGGGAGAGCCACATCTCACGCGGCCGCGCGAGCGTGCGCCAGCACCGGGACCCGATCGCCACCGCGCGCGAGTGGCGCGCACTGGCCGAGGAGAAGGGGCTTTCGATCCGGGAGCTCATCATCCAGGTCAGCGGCCGGCAGTCGTTCATCGGAACTCCCGCCAAGGTCGCCGACGCGCTCGACGAGTTCGTGCAGACCGACGCGAGCGACGGCTTCGTGCTGGTCCCGCACATCACGCCCGGCGGCCTCGACGAGTTCGCCGACACGGTCGTCCCGCTGCTGCAGGAGCGCGGCGCGTTCCGCGCCGAGTACGAGGGCACCACGCTGCGCGAGCACCTGGGGCTCGCTCCTGTCCGCTCCGCCGCAGAAAGGTCCGCCGCAGAAGGGGTCCGCTCGTGAGGTTCCAGATTCTCGACATCGTCCCGCACACCCCCCACCCCGTGACGGGCGAGATCATCAGCGTGCACGAGCGCCTCCGGCGCGTGGTGGAGACCGCGGTGCTCGCCGAGCGGCTCGGCTTCGACTCCTACGCCGTGGGTGAGCGGCACGCGGGTGAGTTCGTCTCGTCCGCGCCGACGGTGCTGCTCGGGGCGCTCGCCAACGCCACCGACCGGATCCTGCTGAGCACCGGCGTCACGGTGCTCTCGCTGCTCGACCCCGTGCGTGTCGCCGAGGACTACGCCACGATCGACCAGCTCTCCGGGGGCCGGCTGGAGATCGTCATCGGGAAGGGCAACGAGGACAAGCACTTCCCGCTCTTCGGGCTCCAGCTCGAGAAGCAGTACGAGTACCTCACCGAGAACTACGAGCTGCTGCGCCTGCTGCTGCGGGAGGAGAAGGTCTCCTGGCAGGGCACTCATCACGCCGACCTCCACGAGGTCACCACGTACCCGCGGCCGTTCTCCGGCCCGTTCCGCATCTGGCACGGGTCCGCTACCTCGACAGCAGCGGTCGACCTCGCCGCCAAGTGGGGCGACCCGATCTTCTCGGCCAACGCGTTGCAGCCCCGCGAGAACTACCTCCTGCTGATCAACCGCTACCGCGAGCAGCTCGAGGCCAACGGGCACGACCCGGCCGTCGGCTACGTGGGCTCCGGGTCCGGCGGCCTCTTCCTCGCCGACACCGACGCGGAGGCCATCGAGCAGTACCGGCCCATCTACGAGGCCATCGCCACCAGGATGCGGGCGGCGCACGCAGGCGACAACCGCCCCGGCAAGGCCACCTCGTTCGCGACGATCGAGGAGGCCGTGGCGCACGGGCCCGCGCTGGTGGGCAACCCCGAGCGGGTGGCGGCGAAGATCCTCGACTACCACAAGGCCTACCGCCACGACGTCCAGTCGGTCTCGGTGTTCCCGATGCTGCCCTACGAGCAGCAGCAGGAGGTGCTCACGCGGTTCGCCGAGGAAGTGATGCCACTGGTCCGCCGGGAGGTCTCCACCACCTTGTGGGGACCGCAGGACCGCGGCCGCGCGGCGGGCTTCACCGCCGTCGAGCACCCCGACGACAACGCACCCCACCGGCAAGGAGCACGAGCATGACCGACACCAGCCAGGCTGGGCCCACGCTCGAGGAAGCCGGTGCCCTCGCCCCACTCGTCACCGCCGCTGAGGCGGCGCGGCGGGTGGACGCGGGCGCGCTCCTCGTCGACGTCCGCAGCGCGGCCGGCCGGGCCGGCGCCGGTGAGATCCCGGGCGCCACCGTGGTGGACAAGTCCGCGGTCGCCTCCGCGTTCGACCTCACGTCCGATACGCACCTGCCCGCCGTGACGTCCCTCGACTGCCCGATCGTGGTGATCTGCGGTTCCGTGCTGGGCTCCGGGCCATCGGCCGCCGCCCTGCTGGCCACTGGCTTCCGTGACGTCGTGCACGTCGAAGGCGGCTTCCCGGCGTGGCAGGCGGCGGGACTTCCCGCATTGGAACCCGCCGCGACACCGCAGGACTGAGCCCGCACATATTGCGATCAGCAGATCGTTCGGCGAATTATACTGTGCGGGTTCTCGGCGGCGATGAATGCACGCGCCGTATCGGGAAATGCACGATTTGTGCTGATCGGACTGCTCCGAGGATATCCGAACCACGCTGCGAGGGCCCCGATGCCAACGTTGTCCACGCTGAACGTCGGGCTGCCGCAGGATGTGCCGTGGCAGGGTCGCACGGTGTACACCGGCGTCTGGAAACACCCGGTCGAGGGGCCGCGGATGGCCCGCCGGACCAATATCGACGGGGACGGCCAGGGCGACCTGGACGGGCACGGCGGTGAGTACCGGGCCGTGCTCGTCTACCAGCTCGACTCCTACCGCTACTGGCAGAAGGTGCTCGGGCGCGACGACTTCGTGTCCGGGCAGTTCGGCGAGAACTTCACCGTCGACGGGCTGCCCGACGACGAGGTCTGCATCGGCGACCGCTACCGGATCGGGGATGCGGTCTTCGAGGTCACCCAGCCGCGGGTCACCTGCTACCGGGTGGGCCTGCGGTTGGGGGAGCCGCAGATGCCCGCTCTCCTCGTGGCCCACCACCGGCCCGGCTTCTACCTCCGCGTCGTGGAGGAAGGGGAGGTGCAGGCGGGCGACGAGATCGTCAAGCTCGCGTCCGGCCCCGAGCGCATGACCGTGGCGGAGATCGACGCTCTCCTCTACCTGCACGACCACCCGCGCCCGCAGCTCGAACGCGCCCTGCGGATCCCCGCGCTCAGCCCGGGCTGGCGGACGTCCATGCAGGCCCTGCTGGACCAGGCCGACGGCGACCACGCCGGAGCGGGCAACCCCGGGCTGTCGGGCATTGCCGGCAGCCCGCCGCCCGCCTGGGCCGGGTTCCGCCCCCTGCAGGTGGTCGGCGTCGACGCCGAGAGCCGCCAGGTGGTGTCGCTGCGGCTGGCGGCGACCGACCGGTCCCCCCTTCCGACCGCACAACCGGGCCAGTTCCTCACCGTGCGCCTGCGCCCCGACCCGGACGGCCCGCCGGTCATCCGCAGCTACTCGCTCTCGGGTAGTCCCGGCGATCCGGAGTACCGCATCAGCGTCAAGAGGGAGCCCCACGGGGTGGCAGGCGCCTACGTGCACACGCACGTACGTGCCGGCGACTCCATCGACGTCGCCGCGCCGCGCGGCACCTTCACCCTCCGCGCGGGCGACGCACCGGTCCTGCTGCTGTCCGCCGGAGTCGGCGTCACCCCCGTCCTCGCGATGCTCCACGAGCTGGCCGCCGAGCACTCCGACCGGGAGGTGTGGTGGCTGCACGGCGCGCGCAACGGCGCCGAGCACCCCTTCGCCCGCGAGAGCCGCGCCCTGCTCGACGCGCTGCCCCGGGCGCACTGCCACGTCACCTACAGCCAACCGGCGCCCGAGGACCGTCCCGGCATCGACTACCAGAGCGCCGGACGGCTCTCCGTCGACCTGCTCCACCGCCTCGGCGTGCCCCGGACAGCAGACGCCTACTTGTGCGGGCCGTCCGCGTTCATGGAGGGCCTCGTCCCGGCGCTGGCCGAGTTCGGGATCGACCCCGCCCGCACCCACACCGAGCTGTTCGGCGCCGGCGCCGCCCTCACCCCCGGCATTGCCGCCGGCGCCACCCGGGCGCCGCACCCACCCCCGGGCCCGGTGCCGGG